>JAAFHC010000165.1 GCA_010906935.1 Gelidibacter sp. | reverse complement strand
ACCTTGGAACAATTTTACTAAAAGCTTCTTCAGAATCTTTAGATGAGATAGTTATTACTGCAACATCTTTTGCAATTGAAAGAAAAACACCTGTAGCTGTTTCTACCATTAAAGCTGCAGTTATTGAAAACAAATTAGGAACTCAAGAATTTCCTGAAATTTTAAAATCAACTCCAGGCGTATACGCTACTAAATCTGGTGGTGGATATGGTGATGGTAGATTAAACTTAAGAGGTTTTAACTCTGAAAATGTTGCTGTAATGATTAACGGTGTACCTGTTAACGATATGGAAAATGGTAGAGTTTACTGGAGTAACTGGGCAGGTTTAGCAGACGTAACAAGTGCTATGCAAGTTCAACGTGGTTTAGGAGCTTCTAAAGTAGCTGTGCCTTCTATTGGTGGTACTGTTAATATTTTATCTAAAACTACAGACGTTGAAAAAGGAGGAAATGTTTCTTCTTCAATTGGTAATGATGGATATCAAAAATTTGGAGCTACTTTATCAACTGGCCTTTTAGAAAACGGACTTGCTGTTACTGTTTCTGCTGCTCAAACTAAAGGTGACGGGTATATTGATGGAACTCAATTTAAAGGATATAACTATTTCTTTAATATCTCTAAACAAATAAATGAAAACCATAAATTATCGCTAACTTCATTTGGAGCACCACAATGGCACGGTCAAAGACAAAATAGAAGTACCATTGCTACTTATAGAAATGCTGAAAGCGGAACGAAATTTAACCCAGACTGGGGTATTAAAAATGGTCAAATTTTAAGTTTTGAAGATAACTTTTATCACAAATCACAAACTTCTTTGAATCATTACTGGACAATTAGTGATAAATCAGATTTATCCACTGCTCTTTATGCCTCTTGGGGTACAGGTGGTGGTGGTGGAACTGCCGGAGACACAGGATTATTTAATGTTAGAATTGGTGGTTCTGACCAACCAGTTGATATTGACAATATAGTTAATATAAACAGAGCAAATGGTTCTTTAGGATCTGTAGCTTACTTAAGAGCATCTCGTAATGATCATAGCTGGTTTGGTGCACTTTCAACTTTTAAAACTGAACTTACTGATAATTTAGATTTAATTGCAGGCTTAGACTTAAGAACTTACACTGGAAAACATTTTTCTGAAGTTACAGACTTACTTGGTGGACAATATGCTTATGACAACAGAAACGTTAACAACCCAAATGCTGCATTAAAAGTTGGTGATAAACGTGATTATTGGAATGATGGTGAAGTTGGATGGCAAGGTTTATTTACTCAATTAGAGTACAATAACAATAACTTATCTGCTTTTGTTTCTGGATCTATTTCAAATACTTCATACAGAAGAATTGATTACTTTCTCTACTTAGATACTGACCCTTTACAAAAAACTGACAAATACAATTTTGAAGGATTCGGCTTTAAAGGAGGTGCTAACTACAACATTAACGATAACCATAATGTTTTTGCTAATATTGGTTATTTTGAAAAAGCACCATTTTTTGGAGCTGTTTTCTTAAACAATAACAACACAACTATAAATAAAGATGCTGAAAATCAAAAGATTTTTAGTGCTGAATTAGGTTATGGATTTAAATCTGAAAAATTTGCAGCAAACGTTAACGTTTATAGAACTGAATGGAAAGATAGAAGTTTTACAAGAAGATTAATTGGACCAAATAGCGTTGAATATTTCGCAAACTTGCTTGGGGTGAATGCTTTACACCAAGGTGTAGAAATTGACTTTAACTACAAACCAATGGATAAATTAACTGTTACTGGTATGATTTCTTTAGGTGACTGGAAATGGAATAATAACGTAGAAAATGTACAGGTTTATGACGAATCACAAAATCCAATTGGATCGCCTTACAATATCTTTATTAAAGGTTTAAAGGTTGCAGATGCTGCTCAAACTACTGCGGCTTTAGGTGTAGATTACGAATTAATGAAAAAAACTTATTTTTCAGTTGATTACAATTTCTTCGGTAATTTATATGCTGATTACGATCCAGAAGGAAGAAGAACAGCAAATTCACCTCAATCTTGGAAAGCTCCTGATTACGGAACTTTTGATGCAAGTTTAAGATATGGTTTTAAATTTGGTGATTTTGACACTACCTTAATAGCAAGAATGAACAACGTATTTGATACAGAATACATTGCTGACGCTTTAAACGGAGGTGATTCTACAGCTCTAACTGCTTTAGTATGGTATGGTTATGGAAGAACTTTTAACTTAAGTGCTAAAATTAAATTTTAAAAATATATAATTATGAAAAAATTAATTTATTTAATAATGAGTGTAGGCATACTTTTAACGACGGCCTGTGACCCAATGGATGATATTCATTCTGAAGTTGACGCTCAAGAAAGCTATGTGGTTGGTGACGCTAATTACACGCTTACAGCTGCAGATTATACTACTTTAAAATTAAATTTTGGTAGCTTTAATACTGAAGCAGATGCTAAGACTATGATACCAGGCTTATTAACAAAAAAATATCCTGTTTGGGGTAAAGGTTCATCGGTTTTGGCTAATTACAAATTATATATTGGAAATGCACCTGGAGTAAGTGATTTCACTGGAGCAACACAATATTCATTAACTCAAGCAAACTACGCTTTAAGTGGAAGTACAATTCTAGGTTTTTATCCAAATGTAACTGCAAAAAATTATCTTGCTAACAGTTTGGCTACTGGAATCTCTTCTCCAGTAGAGAATCAAATTGCTTTAGTAAAATATGTAAAATATAATGTAACGCCAACTATTACTACTACGACTAACTTTTCTCTAGATGAAAATTTCAGTTATGGTGCAACAGCAGGCGCAATTACAGCAGTTAGTGGAGGGAAATGGGCTAGTCATTCTGGTACAACTCTTGAAGTTGGCTATACAAATACTAGTTTATCTATGGCTGGCTATCCATCTACAGGGACTGCAGGATCGATAAAAATTGTTAATAATGCATCTGAAGATGTTAATACTTCATTGCCTTCTACAATTTCGTCTGGAAACGTATATTTAAGCACATTAATTAATTTAAATACAGTTGGTACAGGAAATTATTTCTTCCACTTTATGGATGATGCATTTGGTTTTACAGCAAGAGTTGGCGCCAAAGACAATGGTTCTGGTAAAATATTATTTGGTATTGGCGCAAACTCAAGCACTTTAACTTATGGGACTACTGCTTTTGATTTAAACACAACTTACTTACTTGTAGCATCTTACAACATAGATAGTGGAGTTTCAAATCTTTATGTATTAACTGCTCCAACAGCTACTGAGCCAACAACTCCAGAAGCTACTAATTCTGGAAACCCGAGTATTACGGTGCAAAGAGTAGGTATACGTAATGGAGGAAGTAGTACATCTACAACAAGTTCGCCATCAGCTACTTTTGATGGAATCCGTGTGGCTAAAACGTGGAACGGTATTATGATTAATGATATTGCGGTAAGTGTAACAGGAGACAAAACAAATCACGAAGTATTTTATACTTATACCTCAGGATCTTGGAAAGAATCTACAGGTGTTATATTCTTAAGCGATGCTGACTTCGATTCAATGGGAGAAGGTGCTGGGCAACCTGGTCAATACAACAATTTCAGTAGCTCAATAGCTCCTGATGATTATTTACCTACATTCTTGAAATTAAAATATCCATACGCAAAAGAAAAAGATAAATTATTTGTGATTTACGATTATTTCTCTAGTTCAAGTGGCGCTTCAATAAGAGGTAACTTATACACCTTTACAAGTGGAGTTTGGTTAGGTCATCAATCAACAATAACAACTACTTTAAAATTTGGTCATGATGGTGCAACTTGGGTTCCAGACAATACAATTAAATATACTTTAGTTCGGGATGATTATAACTTTATTGGAACATCTTTAGAAACAGTTTCTGGATATGCAATTCCAGCTGGAAGCGCTAAACAATACGGTAACTTTGACAGACGATCTGGAAATGCAGCTTATTGGAGTACCGAAATGCTTGAAAGAGCTATGGACCTCTTATTAACAAAACTAGTTCCTACAGCTGCTATTGGTCAAAAATACGCTATGTCTTATGCAATTTATAATGGTGCTGCTGGCGTAGAAACTATTACCATGATTAAAAACGATGCAGGAAAATGGGTTGCTAATAAATAACCTAAATTTCTAAGTTAACACCACAAACGTTAACAAATAATTACTATAAAAAACCATGCTTTTCAGCATGGTTTTTTCATTTAAAATTTTTGTCTTGTCATGAAATAGCAATACACAAAAAATAACCCAATGAAAACACCATTACCAAGCAGCTAAATAGTTTTTAAAACAAAATTGGTGGCACCTAATTTAATAGGGAAATATCTACTATTAAATTACTTTAAAAAAAGTACAACTTAAAGTTACAATCTAAGAAAACTGAATTTTTTCTAATTACGAGTTAACACAAAATCAAATGCACAGGCAAAATAAAAAGTAAACCTAAAAAAAGACAGTTTCAAGAACATCCTTACATCTATATTATAATACCAATACAAAACGCACTTCTTTCAGGCTAGTCGTTATATGTTTTTTCCTCTTTTATTGCTTAAACCCTGATTTAGTAAACTTGATTCCTTTTAAAAAGAGTTTTAACCGCTTATCTGGTCGAAATAATATACGTTTTGATTTAACTGCAGAAATCTCAATGGATTCTTTTATTTCACTTCCATAAGGGCTAATACTTATTTGAAAACATCCTAAATTTTCAAATATTTATAGAGAACATAAATAAAAATATTCAGACATTTTTATTAACTGCTTATCAAATTACAAAAAAAACTTCATAAAAATTATACGCTATTGCAATAATAGCATAAATTTCAACTTAGTCTGTTACAAAACTCCAAACTTGGCCTATTGTTTGTCCGCCTTTACCGTCTTTTACCACCACTTTCCAGTAATATTTTGTGGAAGCAGAAACGGTTCTGTTTAAGGATGAAGTACTTTGATTGGCTGAGGCGCTTGCCGTTGGCGGATTCGCAGTTCCAAAGAAAACATCATAAGTTAAAGTATCACTCGTGTCAACATCGCTCGCCGTCCATTGTAAGTTTACCGTTGCTGTGGTTTGCACTGAATTTAAAACCGGACTTACCAATACCGGTGAAAATGGCAAATGGTTTGTAACACCAACGCCTTCGGTATATAAATTAAATGTTGATGAATAATTGCTTGAGGC
>JAAFHC010000164.1 GCA_010906935.1 Gelidibacter sp. | reverse complement strand
GCAAAATCCTTTACCTGTTCTTCAGTTATTTTCCCTACACCAAAATATTTGGCGTTTTCATTCCCAAAATAATAGCCAGAAACCGATGCTGCCGGCCACATCGCCAAACTTTCTGTTAACTCAACGCCTATGGTTTCCTTCACTTTCAGCAATTCCCAAATGGTTAATTTCTCTGTATGGTCCGGACAAGCGGGATAACCAGGTGCCGGACGAATGCCTTTATAGCCTTCTTTTATCAGTTCTTCATTCGATAAAATTTCTGTAGCCGCATAACCCCAATAGTCCGTTCTTACCTTTTTATGCAAGTATTCCGCAAAAGCTTCCGCCAACCTGTCGGCCAAAGCTTTAATCATTATTGAATTGTAATCATCGTGATCCGCTTCAAATTTAGCTGCCAGTTCCAAAGTTCCAAATCCGGTTGATACACAAAAAGCACCCACATAATCGGTGATATCGGTTTCTTTTGGCGCCACAAAATCGGCCAGCGCCATGCTTGGAATTCCTTCTTTCTTTTTCAATTGCTGGCGCAAGGTTAAAAACTTGGCTTTTACTGCATTTTTAGCTTCATCTTCATACACTTCAATATCATCATCATTTACCGAATTTGCCGGGAAAATTCCGAAGATGGCCTTTGCAGTCAGCAATTTTTCATCCACCACTTTTTGAAGCAGTTTTTTGGCATCATCAAATAAATGAGTCGCTGTTTCACCAACCACTTTATCGGTTAAAATTTCAGGATATTTCCCATGCAACTCCCAAGTCCGGAAAAACGGACTCCAGTCAATATATTCCAACAATTCAGAAAGCTCCAAATCGGCAATCACTTTAATTCCCAAAAAGTTTGGAACCCCAATTGTTGTTGCATTCCAATCGATGTTGAACTTATTTTTCCGGGCATCAGCCAAGGATAAATATTCTTTTCTGTCAGATCTGTTAAAAAAACCTTCCCGGACTTTCACATAATCGTCTTTAATGCTTTTAACATAATCTTCAACGGTATTGTTGTCATTAATTAAATTCCCGACCACTGTTACTGCCCGTGAAGCATCATTTACGTAAATCACCGCATTGGAATATTGGGTGTCTATTTTAACAGCCGTATGCGCTTTCGAAGTGGTGGCGCCACCAATTAACAGCGGAACTTTAAAGTTTTGTAGCTCCATTTCAGCAGCAACATAAGCCATTTCGTCTAATGATGGTGTTATAAGTCCGCTCAATCCAATCACATCCACATTTTCAAATTTGGCGGTTTCAATTATTTTTTGAGCCGAAACCATCACGCCTAAATCGATAATTTCATAATTGTTGCAATTTAACACCACGCCCACAATATTTTTTCCGATATCGTGCACATCTCCTTTAACAGTTGCAAGCAATATTTTGCCACGCCCCCTAACCCCCGAAGGGGGAACCTTTAACGCTTCTTCTATTTTATTTAGAACCAAATCAAGATTTGATAACACTTCCTTATTTGTAAAACGAATTAATCGATAACCTTCTTCTTCCAGCCATTTTGTTCGTTCTTTGTCATTCACTTTATTTTCTGGCAATTGATGTATTAATCCATCAATTTCAATAATTAAATTTGATTTTAAACATATAAAATCTGCAATGTAATTCCCTATAATATATTGTCTTCTTATTTTATAACCTTCCATTTTTTTTCCGCTTAAAACATCCCACAAAAGCTTCTCGGCCTCAGTTGGCGGATTACGCATTTTAAAAGAAAACTCTTTTAACAATCCATAATTCAAAGGATCGGCAGTTTCCCAATGTTGCGTAGTCTTAATTCCCCCTTCGGGGGTTAGGGGGCTTTTTGCGGCTTCGATGTAAGGTTGAAGGTAGGCCACCGCACGCTTCATAACCCTTGCAGATTTCACCACTTGAGGCAAAAACATTTTTCCCGAACCAAACAAATCGCCTACCACATTCATACCGGTCATTAAATGCTGTTCAATCACTTCAATAGGCTTTTTGGCATGTATTCTTGCCTCTTCAACATCTTCCAATATAAATTCATCTACGCCTTTTACCAAAGCATGCGTTATTCTTTCCTGCAACGGTTTTTCACGCCACGACAAATCCAGTTTATGCTCTTTTACGGAACTTACCACACTTTCAGCAAAAGTTAACAAGCGTTCTGTAGCATCATCCCTTCTGTTTAAAATAACATCTTCAACGCGTTCCAATAAATCTTTCGGAATTTCATCATAAACCTCCAACATCGTCGGATTTACGATACCCATATTCATTCCGGCTTGTATGGCGTGGTATAAAAATACCGAATGCATAGCTTCCCTCACGGAATCATTTCCCCTAAAAGAAAACGAAACATTGCTTACGCCACCACTTACGCTTACGTTGGGTAAATTTTCACGAACCCAGCGCGTTGCTTCAATAAAATCGAGGGCATTTTTTTTGTGCTCATCCATTCCCGTAGCCACCGGAAAAATATTTAAATCGAAAATAATATCTTCTGAAGGAAATTTTACCACATTCACCAAAATATCATAGCAACGTTTGGCAATTTCAATTCTTCTTTGAAAATTATCTGCTTGGCCAACCTCATCAAATGCCATCACAATAACGGCTGCACCATAACGCTTAATTAATTTTGCCTGCTTTATAAATGTGGCTTCCCCTTCTTTTAAACTGATGGAGTTTACCACGCATTTTCCTTGAACAACCTGCAATCCTGCTTCAATAATTTCCCATTTAGAACTGTCAATCATCACCGGAACACGAGAAATATCGGGTTCGGAAGCAATCAAATTCAGAAACTGAACCATGGCTTCTTTTCCGTCAATCAATCCGTCGTCCATGTTCACATCAATAATCTGTGCGCCACCATCCACCTGATGCCTTGCAATCGCAAGCGCCTCATCAAATTTTTCGTCTTTAATCAGGCGCAAAAACTTACGAGAACCTGCCACATTTGTACGCTCTCCAACATTGATAAAATTGCTTTCCGGAGTAATAATTAAAGGTTCAAGTCCAGATAATTTCAGGCTCTTAGCGCCTGAATGGGGAATAAATTTATTTTCTATATGTAGTTTATCTTCTTGCATTCACTTTCTTCATTTTTTACAGTACGGACAGGTCGCGACCTGTCCCTACGAATAATTACTGACCAAATCGGCAATCGCTTTAATATGTGCCGGAGTTGTGCCGCAACAACCACCAATAATTCTTACCAAATGTTTGTCTAAATAGGTTTTAATTTGCGCGGCCATTTGCTCGGGCGTTTCATCATATTCTCCGAATGCATTTGGCAATCCGGCGTTTGGATGTGCTGAGACAGGAAGGTTCGATTTTCTTGCCAACACTTCTAAATGCGGCGTAAGCTGACTGGCGCCTAGTGCGCAATTAAATCCGATAGACAATAACGGAATATGTGAAACGGATATTAAAAATGCTTCAGCCGTTTGTCCGGATAAAGTTCTTCCGCTGGCGTCGGTGATGGTGCCGCTTAACATAATTGGCACATCAATATTTCTTTCCTCTTTCACTTCTTCAATAGCAAACAAAGCCGCTTTCGCATTTAGAGTGTCAAATACCGTCTCCACCAATAAAATATCTACGCCACCATCCAGCAAGGCTTCGGTTTGTTGTTTGTAAGCCAACTTTAAATCGTTAAAAGTGACAGCCCTAAATCCGGGGTCATTTACTTTGGGCGACATACTTGCCGTTTTATTTGTTGGACCGATTGAACCTGCCACAAATCGCGGTTTTGCCGGATTTATAGCCGTAAATTCATTGGCAACTTCTTTGGCTATTTTTGCTGATTGGTAGTTGATTTCATAAACATAATTCTCCATTTCATAATCGGCCATCGCTATGGTGGTGCTCGAAAAGGTATTGGTTTCAATAATGTCGGCGCCTGCTTCCAAATATTTTCGGTGAATTTCTTTGATGACTTTGGGCTGTGTTATGGAAAGCATATCATTATTTCCTTTTACCGACATATGGAAATCTTTAAACTGTTTCCCCCTATAATCTTCTTCGGAAAAACGATGTTGCTGAATCATGGTTCCCATAGCACCATCAAGCACCAATATTCTTTTTTGTATTTCTTCTTTTATGTTACTCATTGTTGATGGTTATTGGTTTTTTTAATTATTATTTTTAGTTCGGTGATTTGCGTTAGGGATTAAAGCGACATCCTTTTTGAAAAAAAGATATAGCGAAAAGCCCGACCGCTTTTTCAGCGGGAACGCCCAAAAAAATTATTAAAAAAAACATGAAGAATTCTGGAAAAGTCTCTTCGTTATCTATCCAAAATATTTTGGTAGAATGTAGCACCTTCTTTATAAATAAAGGGTTGCTAAGGCTTCAACGGGTCTAATCCCTCTGCCTTTCTTAATAACTGTGGTCACTGTGTTTATGAACTTGTTTGCAAATTAACGCAATAAGCCGCTGAATTACAAACGAAATGGGTAATTTATTATTTAATTAACAAGGATTTGGTCAATTCGTTTAATGCGGTCACTTTTTCTGAAAACGTGCCGCCGGTGGTTTTCCGATAGGCGTTTATATTTTCTGCCAACTCATTGATGTTGTTTGGGATGACTTCTTCAAAAAACTGACGCAATCGTTTTGCCAATGTGGGCGATTTTCCGTTGGTTGAAATCGCAATTTTGATGTTGCCTTTGGTTACGATGCCGCCCATATAAAAATCGCAGTATGGCGGATTGTCGGCCACATTAACCAAAATATTCTGTTGCTTGCAATCTTTATAAACCTGAATATTGACCGGAATATTGTCGGTTGTGGTAATAACGATATGTTTGCTATTTAAAAAAGAAATATCATACGCGGCTTCAATAATTTCGACATTGTGATTTTTAGCCAATGCAATTAATTCCGGCAAAAAATTGATAGAAACTAAGGTAACTTTTGCATTCGGACTTGATTTTAACAGGAAAGTCAGTTTTTCAAGTCCAACATTTCCACCACCAACAATCAATACTTCAAGTTCGGAAACTTTTAAAAAAATTGGATATAACTCATTTTGTTCCATAATCATAAATATAAAAATTGAAAACTAATAACAGCCAAACAATGAACTGGTTTAAACTTTTTTGATTGAAGCGAAAAATAGGGATTTTTTGCTCAATTGAAGGCTTTTTTTTAACTTCATAGCATCGCTACGGAGTTCAAAAAAGACAAAAAGTGAGTGAAAAATAACATTTTGTAGCCAATTGAAAAAAGTTTAAACAAGTTCAATATCAGACTTAACTTTCAGGTGCCAATTCTATTTCTAATCCGTCCATTTCTATGGAAAGATACAATTGGCAGCCTAAGCGGCTGTTTTGTTCCACAAAAAAAGCCTGATCAAGCATATCT
>JAAFHC010000163.1 GCA_010906935.1 Gelidibacter sp. | reverse complement strand
CTAATAATCAGGACTTTGTTCCTGGAAATCATCAAACAAGAGGGATGTCTGCCTTGGCAATGCTTTCCATTGTATTTCGTGATTTTAAAGGAACCGATGTTTGGTATAAGCAAGCTATGAAATTGCTGGAGGAACATTTAACCAAAGAAATTAATGAGGATGGTTTTCAGTTTGAACGCTCTGTTCATTATCATATGAGTGATATTGATAACTATTATTATGTGTATCAATTGGCTAAAACTAGTAATTTAGAGGTTAATTCGTTTTGGGAAAATAAACTAAAATCATTATTTACTACACTGGTTAAAATAGCGTATCCAGATGGTTCAGCACCTGTTTTACAAGATGACACCAACAATCCTTGGGCTGAAAAAAATGATATTTCAGGAGCATTAACATTGGGTTATTTATTATTTGGAGATGCTGAAATGGGGTATTTTGCCAAGAATTCTGTTGATTCCAATATGTATTGGTATTTAAACGATTCTCAATTAGCGATGTTAAATACAATTCAAAAAAAGCAACCAGAAATTAGATCGACTTCGTTTCCAACTACCGGATATTATATTTTTAGAGAAGGATGGAATGCTAATGACAAAATGATGGTTATTACTGCTGGATTGGATAAAGAAAAACCAGATCATCAACACGGAGATATGTTAGGGATTCAAGCGATGGCTTTTGGAAAAGTTGTTTTACCAAACTATCAAGTACGTTATTCATTACCAGATTATGAGTTTTTCAAAAATTCAATGGTAAAAAATGTAGCGTTGGTTGATAATGAATTACAAGGAAAAAAGTACAAAGGAAACCAAGGAGGAAGTGGTTTTGGGAAATTTGCTGAATTGCCAATACCGAAAGTTTTAGATTGGAATATTGGAAATGGCATTGAATATTTTTTGGGTTCGCATAATGGTTTTGCAACCATTGGAGTTCAATATTCGCGGCAAGTATTGAATGTTAATAATGAATTTTGGATTGTAAAAGATAATTTTAAATCTGAAAAAGAACATATCTATAAACAAGTTTGGCAAGGACATTATTCGTTAGAAAATGCTCCAAATTTAATTCGATCTACTTTTGACGATGCCACAGGTTTGGATATATATCAATTAAATGTTGTGGATGGTGTTGAAAGTTCTGGAAAAAGAGGAAAACAATGGTCGGTTGTTTCAAAAAAGCAACAAGGAGATTTTAGTTTTTCAACCATCATTTTTCCATATAAAGGTTTTGATAATAGGATTGATGAATTGACCAAAGTTCCAATGTTAAAAGGTTGGAAACTAAATAATTCTGATTGGAAAATTGAGGGTAATAATGCAAATTGTTTATCCAAAGGAGAAGAGGTAATAGTACTTTCAGCTAAAAAGTTAGTGCTTAATAATTTGGTGATAGAGGGTAATGTGGAAGGAGATTTTATCATCAAAATGAAAAATGGTAAAATAACAATTCAATCAATAGCTGTTAAAGAATTACAATTAACAATTACAGGTGTTAAAGAGTGCACATTGAACGGAGTGTTAGTGCAAAATAGTTTCCAAATTTCTACAGGAAACATTTTAGAATGTAATATAGAATAATAGCAATTATAATTTAATGGAATGAATTTCAAAAAAGACACGGTTGTATTTGTAATGGGGGTGACGGGTGTTGGAAAAAGTACCATTGGTAAATTAATAGCTGAAAAACTTAAAATACCATTTTTTGATGGAGATGATTTTCATCCTAAAGAAAATGTTGAAAAAATGTTGAAAGGAATTCCTCTAATCGACACAGATAGACAAGGTTGGTTGGTTTCTTTGAATCAACTGGCAAAAGATCAATTAAAAACGACTAGTTGTGTAATTGCTTGTTCAGCCTTAAAAAAGAAGTATAGAGATCGTTTAAATTTTGAAATTTTACCTCAAGTTAAATGGGTGCATTTAACAGGTTCTTTTGAATGTATTTCAAAAAGAATGGCACAAAGAACAGATCATTTTATGCCTATTGAATTGTTAAATTCTCAGTTCGCAATATTAGAAAATCCTATCGAAGCAATTGAAGTTGATATCAATTTAACTCCAAATGAAATTATAGAAAAAGTAATGAAAGAATTATTTAAAAAATCGGAGTTTGGCTTATTTGGCTTAGGAGTTATGGGGAAAAGTTTGTGTAGAAACTTGGCCAAAAACGGTTTTCAAATATCGATGTTTAATAGACATGTTGTTGGCGTTGAAGAAAATGTAGCAGCTAATTTTAAAAATGAATTTAAAGAATTAACTACTTCACATGCATTTGATAGTATT
Source organism: Gelidibacter sp. (assembly GCA_010906935.1). GTDB lineage: Bacteria > Bacteroidota > Bacteroidia > Flavobacteriales > Flavobacteriaceae > Lutibacter. The sequence continues at coordinate 7,506 of JAAFHC010000163.1, read as the reverse complement.
GAATTATTTGTTCAATCCATAGCGCAACCACGTAAAATTATGCTTATGGTAAATGCAGGAAAAACGATCGATTTTGTAATTGAGGATTTATTACCATTTTTATCAGAAGGAGACATTATAATAGATGGTGGAAATTCAAATTTCAAAAACACCATCGAAAGAACAGATTTTTTAAAAACCAAAAAGATTCATTTTATTGGTGCGGGAATTTCTGGAGGAGAAGAAGGCGCTTTAAACGGACCTTCAATTATGCCGAGTGGAGATAAAGAAGTGTATCAATCAGTTGCCCCATATTTAGAAAAAATAGCTGCAAAAGGCGAAAAAAATATGCCTTGTTGCATATATATTGGACCTAAAGGGAGCGGGCATTTTGTGAAAATGGTGCATAATGGTATTGAATATGCTGAAATGCAATTGTTAGCAGAGGTGTACGATATTTTAAAAGTCCAGGGAAATAATCCAAGTGAAAGCGCAGAAATTCTGTCAACTTGGAAAGCAACAGCAAATAGTTACCTACTAGAAATCACTATAGATATTTTAAGAAAAAAGGAAAATGAAGATTGGTTAGTTCATAAAATTATGGATAAAGCAGGTAATAAAGGAACTGGTAATTGGGCAACTATAGAAACTGCACAATTAGGTGTGCCAAGTTCACTAATTTCAACAGCTTTATTTGCGCGTTTTACGTCGTTTTACAAAAATGACAGAGTTGAACTTCAACAAATTTATGGAAAACGACCATCACAAAAGTTAGATATCACAACTAATGATTTATTTGAAGCATTTCAGTTTGCTAGAATTATTAATCATTATCAAGGTTTTAAGCTAATTTTTGAAGCTTCTAAAGTATATAATTGGGAATTAAATTTAAGTGATATTGCTAGTATTTGGACAAATGGCTCCATTATTAAATCCAAATTAATGGGGGATTTAGTTGTTGTTTTGAAGGAGTCTGACAGTATTTTGATGAATGAAAAATTATCAATAAAAATTAAAGAATTAAAACCAGCAATTAACAAAGTTGTGTCAGAGTGCGTATTAAATGAATTAGCAGCACCTTGTTTTAGTGAGTCGGTTAATTTTTTTAATGCCTGTACCACAGCTAATTCATCAGCAAATGTAATTCAAGCGCAAAGAGATTATTTTGGAGCGCACACGTATCAAAGAGTAGATGATGAAACAGGTCAGTTTTATCATACAATTTGGAAATAGCCATTTTAATTACCTAAAAAAGATACAATTATGCAAGAAACGATACAAAAAAAATCGTTGTTAAAAAAAATAATAGCACTAGTATTGGGTTTTGGTCCGGGTATTTTTGCAATTGGATATACTATTGGAACAGGAAGTGTTACCTCAATGATTGTTGCTGGTAGTACCTATGGAATGCAATTAACTTGGGTGTTGTTTTTAAGTTGTTTATTTTCTGGAGTGTTAATGTTCGCTTATGGTAATTATGCTTTAATTTCTGGGGAAACAGCGTTATATGGGTTTAAAAAACATATTAAAGGAGGTGAAATATTAGCTATTTTAATAATTGTTGGAATTACTTTTGGTCAATGGAATTCCTTGATGGGCATATTAGGTATTTCAGCAAATATTATTTTTGAAATTTTTGCAATTTATTTTCCCAATTTAAATCCGTTTAAATATGAAATTGTTTTAGGGATTGCAATTCTAATAATTGGTATAATGTACATGTTATTATTAGTTGGTAAGTACACTTTCTTTGAAAAAATCTTGATTATTTTTGTTACCTTTATGGGGCTTTCCTTTATAATTTCGGTGTTTTTTGTGCATCCATTACCTGTGGAAGTAATTCAAGGACTTATACCTTCTATCCCTGAAGTTCCAGGTGGGAAAATGATGGTTGCGGCATTTGTTGGAACTACAATGGCCGCGGCCACTTTTTTATCACGACCATTATTTATTCAAGGAAAAGGATGGACAATTAAGAATTTAGGTCAACAAAAAAAGGATTCAATAACAGCTGCAATTTTGATTTTTATTATTAGCGGATCCATTATGGCCGTTGCTGCAGGAGCTTTATATCACCAAGGAAAACCAGTAACTCAAGTGATGGATATGGCGAATACATTACAACCAGTAGCTGGAAATTTAGCAGCAACTATTTTCTTTTTTGGAACATTAAGCGCGGGATTATCATCAATTTTTCCATGCTTATTAATTGCTCCTTTATTATTGGCTGATTATCAATCGGGTGTGTTAGATACCACTTCAAAACAATTTAGAATCATAACTTTTGTGGCTTGTTTAGTGGCTTTAATTGTACCGATTTTTGGAGCAAATCCAATTGAAATGCAAATATTATCTCAGGTTTTTAATGTATTTGTATTGCCAATTGTTGTGCTTGGAATTATTTTAATGGTAAATAATAAAAAAGTAATGAAAGATTATAAAATTGGCCTTGGTGTAAACGTTGGATTGTTTGCTGCTTTATTTTTTTCCATAGCAATTTCATATAATGGTATTGTTGCGTTGTTGGAGTATTATTAAATAATAATATTTTATAAAATAGCATACTCAAGTGTTAAAAAGCCAATAAATTTTTGTAGACCGAACTATTATCTATATGTTTGGTAAACCAAACTGGTAAACCAATTAAAATGAAAACAAAGTTTATATATATTTTTGTGATTACTTCAGTTTTATCGATACTTTTTTCTTGTGGGTCAATAAAAGACGGAGAAATAGTTGTTCGTACAGTTTCCGAATTTAATGAAGCTGTTTCAAAAGCAACTCCAGGAACAGCAATTGTGTTGGCAAATGGAGTTTGGAAAGATGCAGAGTTGGTTTTTGAAGGAAAAGGAACAAAAGAAAACCCCATAAAACTTACCGTTGAAGAAAAAGGAAAAGTAACTATAGAAGGTGCTTCAAATTTACAATTAGCAGGTGAATATTTGATTGTAGAAGGATTGGTTTTTGTAAATGGTTTTACGCCAACTAACGAAGTTATTTCCTTCAGAAAAAATGAAAACAGAATTAGCCAATAATACTAGATTAACGGAATGTGTTATTGATAATTTTACCAATCCTCAACGTGATGTACAAGATTATTGGATTGCTATATATGGAAAAAACAATAGATTAGATCACAATCATATTTCTGGAAAAAAGAATTTAGGAGTTACTATGATTGTTGGTTTGGATACTGAAGGCAGTAGAGAAAATAATCATCAAATAGATCATAATTATTTTGGTCCTCGACCAACTTTTGGAAATAATGGTGGAGAAACGCTTCGTATTGGTACAAGTTATCAGGCATTGGAAAATTCTAACACATTGGTAGCGTCTAACTATTTTGATCGTTGTAATGGTGAGCACGAAATTATTTCAAACAAATCTTGTAAAAATACTTTTAAATACAATGTGTTTTATGAGTGTACAGGTACATTAACTATGCGTCACGGTAACGAAACGTTGGTTGATGGAAATGTATTTATAGGAAATAACAAACCAAGTACAGGTGGGGTTCGTGTAATTAATGCGAAACAAACTGTTATTAATAATTATAATGTTGGTTTAACAGGTTACCGTTTTAGAGGTGCTTTTGTAATGATGAATGGAGTTCCAAATTCAACACCAAATAGATATGTGCAAGTTTCAGAATCTATAGTAAAAGACAACACATTTGTGAATTGCGAACATATTCAATTATGTGCTGGTAGTGATGCTGAAAGAAGTGCACCGCCAATTAGTTCAGAAATTTCAGACAACATTTTTTACAACGATAAAAAAACAGACCTTTTTACAGTGTATGATGATATTAGCGGAATTAAATTTGAAAATAATTTAACAACCGAAAACATTGATCCAGGCATTAAAACGGGATTTGTAAAAGCTGAAATGAAATTATTGAAAAATGAACAAGGTTTTTTAATACCTACATCAGATGCTATAAAAAAAGAAATTAAAATTAGTTCAGAAATAGCAACAAAAGAAAACACTGGTGTAAACTGGTATTCGAAAAAAGATGTAGCTGTAGCTTTAAACTCTGGGAAAGTAATTAAAGTTGAACAAGGAATAAATACCTTGTTTGATGTAGCACAAGCTTCTGAACCAGGAGATATTATTGAACTAGTTGAAGGAGGAAGTTATTTGTTAACCAAAACAGTTCAAGTGAACCACCCACTTACATTTAAAACCGTTGGAACAAAAAAAGCAACAATTTTATTTGAAAGAATGATGGCTTTTGAAATTCAAAACGGTGGAAGTTTATCATTAGAAAACTTAAAATTTGATGGAGCTAAATCACCAGATTATGCAGGTAATTCTGTGATAAGTACAAGTAAAAATTCTATGATTGACAATTATAAATTATTTATAGATAATTGTGAATTTGTAGATTTAATAGTAAATCACTCTTTTGATGTTGTAAAAGTTTCAAAAAATACATTTGCAGATACTTTAAGTATAAAAAATTCAACATTTAAAAATATAACAGGGCATATTGCGGCATTGGATAAAGAAACTGATGATCTTGGAGCTTATAATGTAGAGTATTTAATTATGAAAAATAATACATTTTCAGATATTCAAGGAGCTGCTTTAAGATTGTATAGAGGAGGAACTGATGAAAGTACATTTGGACCATTTTTGGAAGTAGATCATAACGTATTTGATCATGTTGGTTTCGGTAAAAAGAATAAGTATAAAGCAGCAATGTCTTTATATGGCGTGCAAGTAAATGATATTACAAATAATATATTTACAAACTGTGAACCAATGGAAATGTATTTAGTTGTTGGAGAGCCAATTGTAAATGTGTTGAATAATAATTTTTTCAATTCTGAAGAAATAAAAGTAACAGGAGATCAAAAATATACGATTCAAAAAACTTGGAAAGTAAATCCGAATTTTGAAGCAGGAACATATCAATTATCTAAAAAATCTGAACTTGTTGGAAAAGCTACAGACGGATTGGATTTAGGAATCATTTTTAAAAATTAATACATGAAATTTCAATATAAAATACCTTTACTTTTTATTGCTTTATTGTTAGCTGTAACTTCTTGCAAGTCACAATCAAAAAGTGTAAGTAATTTAAATTCAGCACATCCTAATTTAATTTTAACTAAAAAAGGTGTTGAAAGAATAAGAGCTGAATTAGGTGAAGTTCCTCTTTTTGATGCCACATTAGCGAAAGTTAAAGAAGAAGTTGATGCTGAAATTTTAAACGGAATTGAAGTTCCAATTCCACAGGATTTTTCTGGAGGTTATACCCATGAACGTCATAAAAGGAATTATTTAATACTTCAAAAAGCAGGAGTTCTATATCAAATTTTAAATGATGAAAAATATGCTTTGTATATTAAGGAAATGTTGTTTGCTTATGAAAAAATGTATCCAACGTTGCCTATTCATCCACAAACTCGTTCGTATGCAAGAGGGAAACTTTTTTGGCAATGTTTAAATGATTCCAATTGGTTAGTTTATGTTAGTCAGGCCTATGATTGTGTCTATAATTATTTAACGCCCAAAGAAAGAAATCAATTAGAAAAGAATTTATTTAAACCCTTTGCTGATTTTATTTCAGTAGGAAATCCTCAATTTTTTAATCGAGTGCATAACCATAGTACTTGGGGAAATGTTGCAGTTGGAATGATTGCATTGGTGATGGATGATAAAGAATTGTTAGATAGAGCCTTAAATGGAATAAAAACAGATAATATTGATCCAAATGCAAAAGATAATGATGGTGGATTTATTAAGAAAGCAGGACAAAAAGTTGGTTTTCTAGCCAATATTGATGAACCTTTTTCGCCTGATGGATATTATACAGAAGGTCCTTATTATCAACGTTACGCTATGTATCCTTTTTTAGTTTTTGCGGAAGCATTGCAAAACGTGAAGCCTGAAATGAAGATTTTCGACTATAAAAATGGCGTTTTACTTAAATCGGTAAATACGTTGTTAAATTTAACAGATAGCGATGGTGAATTTTTCCCTTTAAATGATGGTCAAAAAGGGATGTCATATTATTCTCGTGAGTTGGTTTCTTCAGTAGATATTGCCTATTTCTTTGGTGGAAATCAACCAGAATTATTATCAATTGCAAAAGAGCAAGGGGAAGTTTTATTGGATGAAAGTGGTTTGTCTGTAGCCATTGGAATTCGTGATGGTTTGGCAAAACCATTTGTTAAGAAATCGGTTGAATTTAGAGATGGCGCTGATGGCACACAAGGTGGCGTTGGAATTTTAAGAGCAAATGGATCAAAAGATGAAATAATATTGGTATCTAAATATTTGGCGCAAGGGCTAAGTCACGGGCACTATGATAAATTATCTTTTTCATATTATGAAGGTGGAAATGAAGTGTTGCAAGATTATGGTTTAGCACGTTTTGTGAATATTCAACAAAAAGGTGGAGGAAATTATTTGAAAGAAAATACTACTTGGGCAAAACAAACCATTGCACATAATACGGTGGTTCAAAATGAAACTTCTCACTTTGGAGGAGATTTTGAAACCGGAAGTTTAAACCATTCAAACAACTATTTATTTGATGTTTCAAATCCAACTATTCAAGTTGTAAGCGCAAAAGAATCAAATGCATATCCGGGAACTGAATTACACAGAACTCAGTTTTTAATTAAAGATGAAGATTTTGAGAATCCATATTTATTGGATATCGTAACAGTAAAATCTAATACCGAAAATCAATACGATTTACCTTTTTATTATTTAGGTCAAATTATTTCAACCAATTTTAAATATGAAACTCCAGAAGTTTTGAACCCATTAGGGACAAAAAATGGTTACCAACATTTGTGGAATGAAGGGTTAGGAAATTCAACAAGTGGTAATGCAAAATTATCTTGGTTTAATAATGAGCGTTTTTATACACTTACAACGGTAGTTTCAGAAAATGATGATTTAATATTTGCAAGAATTGGGGCTAACGATCCTGACTTTAATTTACGTCGTGATCCTGGATTTATCATAAGAAAGAAAAATGTTAAAAATGCACAATTTGTTACAGTTGTAGAATCACATGGACACTATAGTCCCGTTAGTGAAATTGCGACAAACGCTTTTAGTAATATAAAAAATATGGAAGTTGTTTTTGCTGATGAAAATTACATTGCAGTTTCCATTGAAACTGTAAATGGTGACAAAAAAATAATTGTAGTATCATTAAATGATGCTTCTAAAAGTAAAAACCATTATATAAAAATAGGTGATAAGGCAGTTGAATGGACTGGTGCTTATCATTTTAATAATTTTAACTAAAAATAGATATCATGAAAAGTTTTGGATCGAGTAAAGAGTTTTTAATGGGAGAGGAAATTCCATGGGAAGAAGTTGGAGGAGGAGTTAAACGTAAAATATTGGGATATGATGATAAAATCATGTTAGTAGAAGCACATTTTTCAACAGGCGGAATTGGGTACGTGCATGAACACTATCATTCACAAGTTACTTATGTAATGAGTGGTGAATTTGAATTAACTATAGGAAATGAAACTAGATTAATGAAAAAAG
>JAAFHC010000162.1 GCA_010906935.1 Gelidibacter sp. | reverse complement strand
TAATTCACAAATATAGATTGATAATTTGTTTTGCACAATTATAATACCAAATTACTTACGCACATCAATCTCATTTTAATTAATTAAAGTATTTTTGTAACCCATACCTAACAAAACTTATTTTCAAATTGAAAATTTATACCGATTTAGCCGACTATACTTCAAAAAACAAAACTTTTGTGACCATTGGCACTTTTGACGGTGTGCATCTCGGACATCAAAAAGTGTTATCGAACCTTATCAATAGTGCAAAAAAAAACAGCGCATCTTCGGTTTTATTAACTTTTTTCCCGCATCCCAGAATGGTTTTGCAGAAAGATTCCCATATTAAATTGATTAACACCCTTGAGGAACGAATTAAATTGTTAAAAAAAACAGGATTGGATGCTTTGGTAATACACGAATTCACAGAAGATTTTGCCGAAAAAACAGCATTGGATTTTGTTAAAAAAGTATTGGTTGACCACCTTAAAATTTCCAATTTAATCATTGGTTACGACCATCGTTTCGGAAAAAACAGGGAAGGTAATTTTGATCAATTAACTGAATACGGAAAGATTTTTGGTTTTGAAGTAAACAAAATTTCACAACAAGAAATTGACCATATCACTATCAGTTCAACAAATATCAGAAAAGCCATTGAACTTGGCAATATTGAGGAGGCAAACCGTTATTTGGGATATTATTTTATGCTGACGGGAGACATTGTAAAAGGGAAAAATTTAGGAGAGAAAATCGGATTTCCAACCGCAAATTTATTTATTGAAGAAACTTATAAATTATTGCCGAAAACGGGGTCTTACATTGTTAAATCCGAAATGGAAAACCAAACCGTTTACGGCATGATGAATATTGGATACAACCCAACGGTAAAAGGCAAAAAACAAACCATTGAAATTCATTTCTTCGACTTTAACAAAGATTTATACGGCAAAAAAATTCAAGTTGATGTGTTGAAATTCTTGCGTGAAGAACAAAAATTTGACTCTGTTGACGCGCTTAAAAAACAATTGGAGAAAGACAGACAAAAATCATTGAAAGTTGTAAACGGTAAGCTTTTTGAGCTTTAAATATCTAAAATTAAAATTATGAAAAATCTACTGCCATTGCTGTTTTTAATTATGATGTCTTGTAAATCAACTAAAAATATGACCGCTGATGTTGTTGTAAATAAAGCAATTTTAACAAATACCTTAAATTGCCCGGAAAATGGCGATTGCACTATTGAATTGCTGCCAAACACCTCCTTAGAATTTAAAAAAGATGAATTCGGTAATTTATATCCCTTAATTTCAGAAGGAAATAAAACCATTTTTAAATATATATACACCAGAAAACCCATTCCAAATACCCAAGACAGCAATTATTCTGAAATCGTTTTTGCCGAATTAGATGCAAGCATTTCAGAAAAAACATTCACCGATGAAACCCTTCAGGATGCGAAATTACACTTTGGACGTTTGTGCTTCTGCAAAGGCGAAACTGGTTATTATCCCATCAAAAAAGGCAAATTTAAAATCTCTAAATCTTCTAAAAAATCATTTAAAATTGACTTCAATTTTAAGATTAAGGAGGTTCCTCAAATTATTTCAGCAATAAATGAAACCGTTTGTGTTAAAACAGATGAAACGAGCAAGACAAATTTAGACATACAAAGAAATGATTAATGGCGAATAGCATCTGTTACCGCTAAAAAATAAAATTAAAACAGATGAAACTAATTGAACTGGTTTAACCGCAATTTGTTAAATTTGCCTTTTAATTAAAGGACAAAACCCATGTTACAAGTAGCGTTTATTAGAGAAAACAGAGAAACTGTTTTAAAAGGTTTGGCAAAAAGAAATTTCAAAAATGCTGCAGAAATGGTCGATAAAACCATTTTGGCTGATGAAGAAAGAAGGGCAATTCAAACAGAACTGGACGCTATTTTAGCCGAATCCAATAAACTTTCAAAGGATATTGGGGACTTATTTAAATCGGGCGAAACCCAAAAAGCAGCTATTTTAAAACAAAAAACCATTCAGCTAAAAGATAGATCGAAAGAATTATCTGAAAATCTTCAGCAAAAAGCTACTGAATTACAGGAATTGTTGTACTTAATTCCAAATATTCCCAATGAAATTGTTCCCGCAGGAACTTCTGCAGAAGATAACCTAAATATTTTTCAAGAAGGCGAAATTCCAAAATTGCACGAAGGCGCATTGCCGCATTGGGAATTGGCAAAAAAATATGACATCATCGATTTTGAACTGGGCAATAAAATTGCAGGCGCAGGTTTTCCAGTTTATAAAGGAAAAGGGGCAAAATTGCAACGCGCCTTAATCAATTATTTTTTGGATAAAAATACCGCTGCGGGTTATGATGAAGTTCAGGTGCCGCATTTGGTAAATGAAGCTTCGGGATTTGGGACCGGACAATTGCCTGATAAAGAAGGGCAAATGTATCATGACGCCACGGATAATTTATATTTAATTCCCACTGCGGAAGTTCCTGTCACCAATATGTATAGGGATGTTATTTTAAAAGAAGAAGAATTTCCTATTTGCAAAACTGCTTATACACCTTGTTTTAGACGAGAAGCCGGCTCTTACGGTGCGCATGTTCGAGGACTGAACCGATTGCATCAATTTGACAAGGTTGAAATTGTGAGAATTGAACATCCTGCAAATTCTTATGCGGCTTTGGAATTGATGGTAAATCACGTAAAAGGGATTTTGCAGGAACTAAAATTGCCTTATAGAATATTGCGTTTGTGTGGAGGAGATATGGGATTTACCTCTGCGTTAACCTACGATTTTGAGGTTTTTTCAACCGCGCAGGATCGTTGGCTTGAAATTAGTTCGGTGTCAAATTTTGAAACATTTCAGGCAAACCGATTGAAACTTCGATTTAAAAATAGTGAAGGAAAAAGTGAATTGGCGCATACGCTCAACGGAAGTTCCTTGGCATTGCCGCGTGTTTTGGCAGGCTTATTGGAAAATTGCCAAACACCCGAAGGAATTAAAATTCCAGATGCTTTGGTTCCATATTGCGGATTTGAATTCATTAATTAGCGCAAACGGTAAATAGTAATTTTTTGTAATTATTCATTTCAACCAACGCTTCAAAATAAGCGTTCAATTGACCGTTTTTCATAAAATTTAATGCGCTATTCTTTTTTGTTTCGTAATTTTCTAAAAGTACTTGCATAACTTAAAATTTAAATGGTTAAATGGTTCTTTCTAGAAAGACTTTTTACAGGTAAATTTGTAACAGCACTTCTGTGAAAACAGCTTTATTTATTAAAACTTTAACACTTGTTTGTTTATCTTTAAAAATGAAAAAAATATTTCATGCACTACACTTTTTTCTTGTTTTTGTGTTTTTTTTCTTGCAAATTTAATTGACTGCTATCAGCAGTTGGAAAAATTTGAATATGTTACATTTCTTCTCCATTTTCAATTAGAAATAGTGTGAATGATGTAACTTATAATAAAAGTTATGTAACAACTAAAATAAGAAAGAATCGCACTTTTGTAATGTTAAGATAAATTCGTCAAAAATGAGAGAATATCGAAAAATACAACCGAATTAAAAGGAAACTGCAACACTAAAAAGGAAAACAAAAATTTGCGATACTACAGTCAGGCATTTGCTGCGGATAGAAGGTGAACATCATGAAATGTTAGGCCGACTTCAAGTTAAACTTGCTAAAACAAAAGAGGAAAAACAAAAACTCATTTCTTAATTATATTTTAACAGATCACGTAAAATTTATTAAAAATAAAATTAGTAATACATAAAAATAAAACAACATGAAAAAAATAATTACAATTTGTTTATTGGCTTTTATTGGAGTCAATTTGAATGCTCAAATGAAAGATGTTACGGTAACTTTACAGCCTACTGCAACATATAATTGGTTTGACAGCAACACCGCTATTGAAGATGGCGTGATGATTGGCGGACGATTAGGTTTTGGATTTGGAGAGGCTATTGAGTTAAGAGGTCTTTACGAAAAATCAATAGATTTGAAGAATACTGTTAGTGATTTTGGCGCGTTTTCCGACGATTTTATAAATAATTTTAACAATAGAAGTGTTGAAATCGAACGAATTGGTGGTGAATTTAAAGCCAATATTCCAACACGTGGTACATTCGTTCCTTATTTTACACTAGGAGCAGGAGTGCAAACTTTAAAAGTTGATATTGCTGCAATAGGAGATCCTGAAAACATAAGTAAATCAGAACAAATTTATGCCAACGTAGGTTTAGGTACACAAATTAGACTTGGAGATAGAGTGTTCCTTAATTTAGAAGCAAAAAATACCGTTTTTAATATGAATCCTGCTTCTACTTTATATCAAGAAGGTCAAGACCAAAGCGATATTGAAGAATGGCTAGGAGAAAATGACAATACCCGAATGTATAATTGGTCAGTATTGGCAGGTTTACAGTTTTACTTAGGTGGTCGTGTGCCTGGCGAATTTAGTGCTTTGGACAAAGCGTATTACAATAAGTTTTCTGGTGGATCGAGTGGATTTAAGTTAATTGTAGAACCTTCTGTTGCTTACATTAATTTTGATAACGATACCAATTTGGAAGATGCGTATTTTTTAGGTGGTAAAGTTGGTTTTGATTTAAATCAATATGTAGGCCTGAGAGGTTATTATTATCAAGCTACAAAAAATGAAAAAATATCTACAGATTGGGAAGATATGGCGATGTATGGTGGTGATTTTATTGCCAACTTAAATGTAGCACGTGGTTTGGTGCCTTATATAACTATTGGTGGTGGTTACCTAAATGTTTATAATAGTTATGTTGGAAAAGATGCGTTGACTGGAGGCGCTTCAGGTTATTTTGCAAAAGGTGGTTTAGGTTTAAACATTCCTATTAGCAGAAATTTTGAAATTTTTGGTGACGCAAATATGATGTTTACTTCAGAACGTGCTGATAATGATTTAGAAAATACTATCAATCCCGATGAACTTAGACAACATACGATGTTTAACGTAGGAATTCGTTTTCAATTAGGTAAGAAAGCTGACCCGGATAAAATTTTAGAAAGAAGAATAGACGAAAGTGTTGAAAATAGAACCCAAGTCTATCAAGATAGAATTGATGAGTTAGAATCAGAACTATCTGAGGCTTATAAAAACAACGATTCTAAAAAGGCTGTTGAGATAATTGAAGAGAAAAAAGATTTAGAAAGTAAAAAAGAAGCGGTTAGACAAGAAGAAGCTAATAAAGAAAATAAAACCAGTACACAGAAAACTGTACAAGAATCTAGGGTAGAAATGACCCCTAAAGAACTTGAAGATTTAATTGAAAAAGTAATTAAGGGTGTGGATGAGGAAGATAGTAAATCGCAAAATATTGAAGATCGAATGGATCGTTTAGAACGATTGTTGTTAGAAGTAAATACAGGAACATACAGGGAAAATGTTACGCCTGCTCGACTAGAAGATTCCTCTCAAAGAATTTTAGATAAACTGAATGATTTAGATAAAAAAATTGAGAAAAACACTGATAAGATTAATAGTTTAGGAGTTGTAGGGCAAAATCAAGACAAGACCGTGGTAATTACAACAGGTCAGCAAGCAAACACAACTTCACCAATGGGTAATAAGTCAGAAACAAAAGTGGTAACGGATGAAGATGGAAATACCATAATTAAAACTGAGGATGCCAATGAAGGTGTCGTCACTGGATGGGTTATAAAGGAAGGCATGTCTGTATTTACAGGTGTTGTTATAGCGGATGATGTGAGCCCAATCTTTGGTATAAGAGGTAACTACGCATTTACGAATTCGCCATTTAAGTTTGTGCCAGATTTATACCTAGCACCTGGTAAAAATACTGGATTTGGAATAAATGCAAACGTAATTATGCCTTTTAAGGTAGATGCGGGAATTATTTTAGAACCTTATGTGGGAGTAGGATTAGGCTACAATGATGCTGTAGGTCAAAGTACTTTTAGTCCAAACATTCTACTAGGTACTTCATTCAACGTCTTAGGAGGTAAATTATTTGCAGATTATACCGCACATAACTTTATAGATATACATAGAATTTCTATAGGTTATAAATTTAAATATTAATAAAATGTTACAATTTAATAAAATAAATAAGTTAAAAATAATATTACTTTCTTTATGTACTGTATTATCAGTTAGTCTTTTCGCTCAAAGCGAAAAGACTATTAAAGAAGGTACTATTGTAATGACAAAAGATGAGCTAAACTCTTTTTTAACTACGGTTGCCAATGCAAGACGATCTCAGCTTAAAGAAAGAGAAAACAAAAGACTCAAAGAAAATTTATTCGATTTAAGATCAAAATACTATGTTCTTTCTAAAATGGATAATAGAGAATCTAGTAGATATGTTGATACTTCAAATGAACAAATTTTAAGAGAACTGCTTTATTTGAATCAACGAATTGACAATTTATATTCCAATAATAATATGTTGCCTTCAAACAATAGAGGTAATTCAACCATTATTATACCGAATAGCCCAAATACAAATCCCGTTTATCGTGAAAAAGACAGAAATACAATCACAGTTATTCCAAAGAATAAAGGTGAAAATAAGAATGTTAATGATGATAAAATAAAGGAGTTGCAAAACATGATTGATTCCCTTAAAAATGCAGGAGCAAAAACGGCAATAATGAATAAGGAAAATTCCTTTGCAGATAGTTTGTATGCCCGTAAAACTAAGCAATCGGACTTAGAGAGACAAATGGATAGTTTGATGTTAAAGTTAAAAAACACTGAAAATTCTGAAAAAACGAAAGAACCCACAGTGATAAATTCATATTTCATGCAACAAGTTTATTTCGCCAATAATTCAGAAAAACTTATAGCGAACTATTTTACTCAAATTCAAGATTTAACGCATATTTTGATTAAATATCCTAAAGCAAAAATTTTGCTAGAAGGATGGGCAAGTCCGTTAGGAAAAGTGAACTATAACAAACAACTTTCTATGCGTAGAGCGGAATCTGTAGAACGAGCATTTATCAATAATGGAATCGATGCTAATCGTATAATAACCTCTTTTCGAGGCGAGGATAAATCTTCCTCAGAACAGGAAGCCCGTCGTGTTGACATGTCGATAGTTTTAAGATAGCTCATGTGAATTCTTTAAGTACATGGAAAAAGATGATATATTTTTGTGGTGGTAATATCCTCCCAAATGGTAAATAAAAAAACTCAGGATTTTAAAATCCTGCATTATCCAATATACTATATAAACATAAAAAATCTCGGGGTTCAGGAATCTTGAGATTTTTTACTTAATTATTAACATGAATAACCTAATTCTGAAAATCAATCTTTATATTAATATTATATCAATTTTTTAACTAATATTCCGTAAGTTATATTTTTATCATCAGTTAAAAAACAATAACAATTGTTTTGTTTGGTTATCTTTGAAATGTAAAAATCATTTCATGCGCAACACTTTAATCCTGTTTGTCTGTTGTTTTTCCTTGCAAATTTATGCACAGGAACCGCAATTGGCATTGCAATATTTTAGGAATGGCGAATATGAAAAGTCGGCTTCACTCTACAAACCTTTGTTTGAAAAAAATCCGTATAACGCCAATTATTTAAACGCTTTAATTGACTGCTATCAACAGTTAGAAAAATTTGAAGAAGTGACTCAAATTGTAGTGAAACAATTAAAAAGCTACCCAAATCAGGAGTATTTGTATGTAGAATTGGGCTACAATGAGCAATTGCAAAATTTTCCCGAAAAAGCCTCTCCATATTATGAAAAAGCCATGCTTTCCATAGATAAATCGCCGGCATTGGGTTATGTTGTTGCAAAAACTTTTCAGGACAATTTCCTTCTCGATTATGCGCTGCTGGCCTACAAAAAAGCGATGGCTATGAATCCAAATGCCGATTACAACTTTCAAATCGCTTTAATTTACAGTGAAAAAGGAGAACTGGAAAATATGTTCAACACCTATTTGGATCTTATTGAAAAGAATGAAAATTACGAATCCATTGCGAAAAGTTATATTGGAAAATTTATTACGGATGATGCCGAAAGTGATCCCAATATTTTACTGAGAAAACTCCTTTTAAAAAGATCGCAAAACAATCCAAATAACAACTGGAATGCGTTGTTGAGCTGGCTTTTTATCCAACAAAAAGAATACGACAAAGCACTTATACAAGAAAAAGCGCTTCATAAAAGAAACTTGGGCAATTTAAACGGTATCCTAAATTTAGGAAAAATCACTTTTGAAAACAACGATTTTGAAGCCACAAAAAACTGCTTCAACTATGTGCTGGAAAACGCAACAAATTTAGAAACCGAATTACTCGCCAAGTTGTATTTGCTGGAAGTAAATATGAAAACAAATGCCCCTGTGGAAACTGTTGAAATTCAATTTCAGCAATTGTTTACGCAATACGGAAAAAATGTGGCCACTTTGAATATCCAGGCCATTTATGCCGAATTTTTGGCTTTCAAAAAAAACAAGTCAGAACAAGCGATTTTGGTGTTGAAAGATGCGCTTAAATTGCCCGTTAACGAGTTTCAAAAAGGGTATTTAAAAACAAAATTGGCCGATATTTTGGTGTTTGAAAACAAATTTAGCAGTGCGTTAATTTATTATACCCAGGTTCAAAACGATTTAAAAAATCAGCCTATCGGACAAACAGCGCGGTTTAAAATTGCGCAAACTTCCTATTTTAAAGGAGATTTTGAATGGGCACAATCGCAGTTGAGCGTGTTAAAAAATTCTACCTCGCAACTCATTGCCAACGATGCTTTGGCGTTGAATTTGTTGATTACGGACAATGCCGTGAAAGACAGTTTGAAAATAGCTTTGAAAAAATATGCCGCTGCCGATTTGCTTTCTTATCAAAACAAAAATCAGCAGGCCATTGATACTTTAGCCCTTGTTTTAAAGCAATACAAAGAGCATCCTATTGAAGATGAAGCGCTTTTTAAACAAGCGCAATTGTTTGAAAAAATAAATCAGTTCACAAATGCAGAAAACAACTATTTACAAATTATCAACCTAAATAAAGAGGACATTTTAGCAGATGACGCCCATTATTATTTGGCTGAATTGTATTTAAACAAATTAAATAGTCCTGAAAAGGCCAAAGAATACTATCAAAAAATGATATTCGATTATCCGTCGAGCATTTATGTGGTGGATGCCCGTAAAAAATTCAGGAAACTACGAGGCGATGCGGTGAATTAGGTGATAGAGATTAGAAATTTTGAATGATGGATTTTTAATCAGTATTATCTTCATCATATCCCCAACCCTTTCCGAAGGAAAGATAGTTTGATATCATCGCTTAAGAAAGATATTTTTTATCTTTAGCAGTTATTAACCTTTAACTTTTAACTTTTAACTTTTAACATTTAACTTTTAACCTTTAACTTTTAACATTTAACTTTTAACCTTTAACCTTTAACTTTTAACCTTTAACCTTTAACCTTTAACTTTTAACCTTTAACCTTTAACTTTTAACATTTAACTTTTAACCTTTAACTTTTAACATTTAACTTTTAACCTTTAACCTTTAACCTTTAACTTTTAACCTTTAACTTTTAACCTTTAACCTTTAACTTTTAACATTTAACTTTTAACCTTTAACATTTAACTTTTAACCTTTAACCTTTAACCTTTAACCTTTAACTTTTAACCTTTAACTTTTAACCTTTAACTTTTAACCTTTAACTTAAATATGTACATCTACAACGTTACCACAAATATAGAAGAATCGATTCACGACGAATGGTTGCAATGGATGAAAGAAAAACACATCCCCGATATGCTTTCAACCGGAAAATTCAGCTACGCTAAAATGAGTCAAGTGATGATTGAGGAAGAAATGGGCGGCACAACGTACTCTGTGCAATATACCACCGAAAGTTTGGCAACTTTACAAGATTATTATAAAGAAGACTCAGCAAGATTACGCGACGAAGCAATCAAACTTTTTAATGGTAAATTTGTTGCTTTCAGAACCGAATTAAAAATAATCAGCGAACAGTTTAGCATGAGCGTGAAAAACTAATTTTATGAGTGTAAGAGCAAAAAAACACCTTGGACAACATTTTCTGAAAGACGAGCAAATAGCGCAAAATATTGCCGACAGCCTAACGGAAAAAGGCTATAAAAACGTGTTGGAAATTGGTCCAGGAATGGGTGTTTTAACCAAGTATATTCTTAAAAAAGACCTGATTGTGCACGTAATTGAAATTGACACCGAATCGGTAGCATATTTAAAAACCCACTATTTAAACTTGGCCGACAAAATTATTTCAAAAGACTTTTTAAAAATTAATCTATCCGATTATTTTGGGGAGGAACAAGTAGCAATTATAGGCAACTTCCCCTACAATATTTCCACCCAAATTGTGTTTAAAACACTGGAAAACAGACATCAAATCCCTGAGTTTTCAGGAATGTTTCAAAAAGAAGTTGCCCAGCGCATCGCAGAAAAAGAAGGCAGCAAAGTATATGGCATTTTATCTGTGTTAACCCAGGCATTTTATGATGTGGAATATTTATTTACGGTTCCTCCCACCGTTTTTAATCCGCCGCCAAAAGTGGAATCCGGCGTAATTAGGCTTACCAGAAAAGAAAATTTCACCTTGCCAGTGAACGAAAAATTGTTCTACACTGTTGTTAAAACCGCTTTCAACCAACGCAGAAAAACCATGCGCAACAGTTTAAAAACGCTCAATTTATCCGATAATTTAAGAGAAGACCCTATCTTTGCCAAACGTCCAGAACAATTATCTGTGCAAGAATTTATAAGTCTGACCTCTAAAATAGAAAATGATGTCGTTTGAAATAACAACAAAATACATTGATGAAATTCAGCAATTAATTGCTGAGGGGAAAGATGATGCGATTTTAATGCTTCTGGAAGAGGTGCATTATGCCGACATTGCTGAAATTATTGAAGATTTAACCGTTGAGGAAGGCATCTATTTAATAAAATTACTAGATAGCGATGTCACTTCTGATGTTATTACTGAATTGGATGAAGATACGCGTGAAAAAATATTGGGCGGACTTTCATCCAAAGAAATTGCTGAAGAAATTTCCGAATTGGACACCGATGATGCCGCCGATATTATTTCTGAACTTACCGATAAACAGCAGGAAGAAGTAATCTCTCATATTGAAGATGAAGAACATGCAAAAGACATTAGAGACCTTTTGCGTTATGACGAAAATTCTGCCGGTGGTTTAATGGCAAAAGAGTTGATAAAAGTCAACGAAAATTGGAATGTCCTTACTTGTGTTAAAGAAATGCGCTCCCAGGCTGAAGAAGTGTCGCGGGTACATTCCATTTATGTGGTTGATGACAACAACATCTTAAAAGGACGATTGTCGCTTAAAGATTTGTTAACAACCTCAACCAGAACCGCCATTAAAGATGTATTTATAAAAAAAGTTGATTTTGTGCACGTTGACGATAAAGCCGAAGATGTGGCGCGAATCATGCAAAAATACGATTTGGAAGCCATTCCCGTTGTTGATAAAATTGGTCGCTTGGTTGGAAGAATAACCATTGACGACATTATTGACGTAATTACGGATGAAGCTGAAAAAGATTACCAAATGGCTGCGGGGATTTCACAGGATGTGGAAGCCGATGATACCATTTGGCAATTGACAAAAGCGCGTTTGCCCTGGCTAATCTTAGCACTTTTGGGTGGGTTTGTAAGTGTTTCCATTTTAGGCGGATTTTCAACCGCGATGGTGAAATACAAAGAACTTTTCTTTTTCACACCCTTAATTGCCGCGATGGCGGGAAATGTAGGTGTACAGTCTTCTGCAATTATTCTTCAAGGTTTGGCAAACGACACTTTAAAAGATCCTTGGTTGAAAAGACTTCTGAAAGAAGTCTCGTTAAGTTTATTAAATGGCTTGGTTCTCGCCGCTATTTTAATGTCGGCAGGAATGTACTTTTTAGGCTTCGACATTAAAGTTGGACTTACCGTGGCCATTTCTTTGGTTTCAGTAATTATTATTGCCTCTATAATTGGAACTTTTGTACCCCTTCTTTTAGATAAAGCAGGAATAGATCCCGCTTTGGCCACAGGTCCGTTTATCACAACAAGCAACGATATTTTTGGAATTTTAATTTATTTTTGGATAGCCAAGATGATCTTAGGGTTCTAATTTTTGGGCATTACACTTCGTGTCAGGCTTTTCGCACTCGCTTTTTAATTGTTTCCAACAATAAAAAGAGCTCAAACAATTGCTTCAATCCTTAATGCAAATTGATTTTTGATTTTTGATTTTTGGCAATGTACTGAAAAATGTTTGGTGGATTTTACAAAAATAATTTGTATTTTATCAAAGTTAAAAATGAAGAATATCAATTCCCAAGGGGATTAATCCCCTTGGGAATTGACTTGGATTTATAGATGGACGTTTAACGTATAACTTTTCAACTTTTAACTTTCTGGCTAAAATCTAAATTTCTTAAACAAATCCCAAAGTACAACGCCCACACTCACCGAAATATTCAAAGAATGTTTGGTGCCAAATTGCGGAATTTCAATGCAATAATCTGAAGCGGAAACAACTTTTTGCTGAACGCCTTTTACTTCATTTCCAAAAATGACTGCATATTTCTGATTAGGTTCTATTGTAAAATCTTGTAACATGGTACTATTTTCAGCTTGTTCAATAGAGATAACTTTCAACTTTTCAACTTTTAACTTTTCAACCAAAGTTAAAGTATCTTCGGCATATTCCCAATCAACAGATTC
>JAAFHC010000010.1:3016-38660 GCA_010906935.1 Gelidibacter sp. | reverse complement strand
ATTCCGTAGGTATGCAGTGCTTTTCCTAATTCAATTATAAACTGGTATTTTTTTGGTATATTCATAGTCAAGGTTCATATGAAATTATGGAAAAGAGACAGCTATAAACAACGGTCTCTTTATGATGTTTTATTTAAATAAATATTAGAGATCATGAAACTGTTTAAAAAATCCTTAAAGCATTCATTCTGAATTTATTTACGCACTGTCTTTTTGTTTTATTAGACTGAGCTCGTAAATCTTCAATTTCAGAATCTCATCATTCTGATTATTAATCATTATATGAACCTGAAATTTGCTTATATTGAAGAAAATTTTACTTTTAAGACAGCTTCATTTTATTATTTAGTTAACCATTTTCTGGCATTCACAAAAGCTTCTGCCCAAGGGGAAACTTCATCGTTTCTGCCTTCCGGATAATAGGCCCAATTCCATTGAAAAAGGGAGCGTTCAATATGTGGCATCATCACCAAATGCCTACCATCTTTTGAGCTCATCATCGCCACATTGTAATCGGAGCCGTTCGGATTTGCCGGATATGCATCATAACCGTATTTAGCCACAATATGATAGTCATTTTCTTCTAAAGGAAGGTTAAATTTCCCTTCACCATGTGAAATCCAAACCCCCAAGGTGCTGCCAGCCAAAGTAGAGAGCATCACCGAATTGTTTTCTTGTATGGTTACAGAAGTAAATCCGCTTTCGTGTTTTTGGGAATCGTTATGCAGTAATTTTCCATGAACTTCGTGTTCTGGATTAATGACTTCCAATTCCATAAAAAGCTGACATCCATTGCAAATTCCAACCGATAACGTATCTTCTCTTTTGAAGAAATTATCCAAGGCGTTTTTTGCTTTCTCGTTGTACAAAAATGCGCCAGCCCAGCCTTTTGCAGAACCCAAAACATCAGAGTTGGAGAAACCGCCAACAGCACCAATAAACTGAATGTCTTCCAAGGTTTCACGGCCGCTTATTAAATCGGTCATATGCACATCTTTCACATCGAAACCTGCCAAATACATGGCATTTGCCATTTCGCGTTCAGAATTGCTTCCTTTTTCACGAATAACGGCAGCTTTTGGCCTTTTACCGTGATTGCGAGGCGTTGACGCCGCGGCAATCTTTCCATTAGAAACAGATTGCTTCGTTTCACTCGCAATGACGTCTTCTAACTTACCGGTAAAATGTTTTGGGAAAACATATGTTAACTGTTGATTTTTATAATTTTCATATCGATCCAGCGCTTTGTTGTTGGCGCATTGTTTTTGATCCAATAAATAAGACGTGTCATACCAAACATCGCGCAGTTCGGCAATGTTAAAGGTGAATGTTTCATCGAAATTGATGATGGTCACGCAATCACTTTTAGCGGCAAAACCTATCTCAAAAAATTCAATATTGTTTTCGGCTAAAATAGCTGGCACTTTTTCATCTGCACTTTGGAAAATGATGCCGCTGTTTTCTGCAAAAAGCAATTTTACGGTATCAACTTCCGCAATAGCGGTAAGGTCAATGTTTAAGCCTAACGTTTGCTGCGAAAAACACATTTCAAGCAAGGTGGTAATCATTCCGCCAGAAGAAATATCGTGTCCGGCTAAAATTCGATCTTCTTTGATTAATTTTTGAAGGGTGTTGAAAGCGATTTTAAATTTAGCGGCATCTTTGATAGTCGGCGTTTCCTTTCCAATTTTATGATGAATCTGACCAAATGACGAGCCTCCTAATTTATAAGTATCGTTAGATAAATTAATGTAATACAGTTTGTTATTTATTGTTTCCTTAATTAAAGGTTCAACTACTTTTGAAATATCGTTGCAATGTCCTGCCGCAGTAATAACCACCGTTCCAGGAGAGATTACTTCGTCATTCGGGTATTTTTGTTTCATGGACAAAGAGTCTTTTCCCGTAGGAACATTGATGCCCAATGCAATCGCAAAATCGGATACAGCTTTAACAGCTTTATACAAACGCGCATCTTCACCTTCATTTTTGCAAGGCCACATCCAGTTTGCGGATAAGGAAATGGAGGACAAATTGTTTTGAAACGGTGCCCAAACAATGTTGGTCAACGCTTCCGCAATGGCATTTTTGCTTCCAGCAACCGGATCAATAAGCGCGGAGATTGGAGCGTGGCCAATAGAAGTTGCAATACCGTCCTTTCCGTTGTAATCCAATGCCATCACACCGCAGTTGTTTAAGGGCAATTGCAACGGACCCACGCATTGTTGTTTGGCCACTTTTCCGCCAACACAACGGTCCACTTTATTGGTTAGCCAATCTTTACAGGCCACAGCTTCTAACCGTAACACTTGCTTAAGATAAATATATATATCTTCCTGATTATAAGTTATTTTACTATAATTTATTTCGACAGAAACATCGTTCATGATGGTCTTTGGCGAACTGCCAAACATGTCGGTCAAGGCCAAATCCATTGGTTTTTTTCCGGTGGATTTAGATTCAAAGGTAAATCGGTTGTTGCTGGTGACTTCCCCAACTTCATAGTAAGGAGCGCGTTCTCTTTCCGCAACACGTTTTAAAATAGCTGCATTTTCTTTGCCGATAATCAATCCCATACGCTCTTGGGATTCGTTTCCTATAATTTCTTTGGCTGAAAGGGTTGGATCACCAATGGGTAATTTATCCAAATCGATTAATCCGCCTGTTTCTTCCACCAATTCGGACAAGCAATTTAGATGTCCGCCCGCTCCGTGATCGTGAATGGAAACGATTGGATTGATATCGCTTTCTACCATACCGCGAATGGCATTTGCGGCTCTTTTTTGCATTTCGGGATTAGAGCGTTGTACGGCATTTAGTTCAATGCCACTGGTAAATTCTCCGGTATCAGCCGATGAAACCGCGGCACCGCCCATGCCAATTCGGTAATTGTCGCCACCAAGAATCACTATTTTATCTCCTGCAGCCGGTTTGTCTTTTAAAGCCTGATCTGCTTTTCCATAACCAATGCCACCGGCTTGCATAATCACTTTATCGTAACCCAATTTGCGTGAGCGTGTACTGAGCGAATCCGAAGTGGATTCGTCATGTTCAAAAGTCAATACAGAACCCGTAATTAAAGGCTGCCCGAATTTATTTCCGAAATCAGAAGCGCCATTTGACGCTTTAATTAAAATATCCAAAGGTGTTTGGTACAGCCATTTTCTTTCTTCCATTCCTTTTTCCCAAGGCCTGTCCTGCGGCGATTCGAAATGCCTGTCCTGCGTTAACCGCGAATAGGAAGTCATATAAACGGCAGTTCCAGCCAATGGCAATGAGCCTTTTCCGCCGGCCAAACGGTCTCTGATTTCTCCCCCAGAACCTGTTGCAGCACCATTAAATGGTTCAACGGTTGTTGGAAAATTATGCGTTTCGGCTTTTAATGAAATCACCGATTTAAAATTTGTTTTTTGATAAAAATCGGGCTTGTCCGGAGTTTTTGGCGCAAATTGCTCCACAATCGGACCTTCCACAAAAGCCACATTGTCTTTATAGGCTGAAACAATGCCGTTTGGATGTGTTTCAGAAGTTTTTCTGATGAGTTTAAATAGCGACGAAGGCATTTCTACACCGTCAATAATAAACGTTCCGTTGAAAATTTTATGCCGGCAATGTTCTGAATTCACCTGTGAAAATCCAAACACTTCAGAATCGGTTAATTTACGTCCGATTCGTTTGCTCATTTCATTCAAATAATCAATTTCTTCTTCGTTTAACGACAAACCTTCCTGGCTGTTGTAAGCCGCGATGTCTCCAATTTCTAAAATAGCGGCTGGCTCAATGTGAATGGTAAAAATCTCTTGGTTTAATTGGGCATATTTTTGAAAAATCATCGGGTCAAAGGGCGCATCTTGTATTGCAGCGTTAAATTCCTCTATTCTCACAATGCCTTCAATACCCATATTTTGGGTAATTTCAACGGCATTTGTGCTCCAAGGAGTCACCATCGCGGCGCGCGGACCAATAAAAAAAGCATCCAAAGATGCCTCAGCTAAATTTTCCTGGTTGCCAAAAAGCCAGTGTAATTTTTGAATGTCGGTTTGGATAAGTTCTTTTGACGTTTGTACAGCGTATATTTTACTGCTTTTGTTTCCAAAGAATTGAATCATAAATTGATTTTTTTGTATGTTAGGATGCGCAAATTTAATTAAAAAAAGACAATAATATTGAAAGATGAAAAGATTAAAGCCCCCTAACTCCCGAATGGGGGACAGAGCGTAAAGAAAACAGCCAGTGGCTGTTTTTAGCGATAGGGCCAGCCGGGGCGTTGGGCCAAAAAAATAAAAGCCCCTTTACCTCTGATGAGGGAATTATTCGCTGAAAGTAAAAAATAAAAGTCCCTTAATCCCGGAAGGTAGAATTATTGCCTAAAAAAAATAATTGCAACCTGTTCTTTTATGATACATTAAAATTCTAAAATTGGAAATCCCGAATCGTAATTCAATTTGCGTTAGTGATTGAAGTGAAATACTTTTTAGTGGTTTTTACCGCTAAAAATATGGAACGGAAAGCGCGACCTGCAAGGGAACGCCCAAAAAAGATTGTTGATTCAACCATAAATAAAACTGTTAATTATTTAACAAAACGTTGAAGTTTGTAAATATTTTAAAAAACATAGGTTTGTGTATGAAACAATTTTCTATATTTGCCAAAGAATAAAATAAGAAAAATGAATTTTACACAAAACCATCATCATCATTTTCATAATCGCACTCAGGTGAGTTGAAAATGTATTGTGTAAAAATTAAACATATATTTAAAACCCGTTTGAGTTCATCAAGCGGGTTTTTTCTTTAGAATCCATTGATTTACTCGAACATAAGAACAAAAAATAAAATGAGTAAATTAAAAATCGCAGTTCAGAAAGCAGGAAGGTTAAACGAAGATTCTCTTCAACTCCTCAAAGATTGTGGCATTTCCATCGATAACGGAAAAGACCAGCTAAAAGCCTCGGCAAGTAACTTTCCTTTGGAAGTGTTGTATTTGAGAAATGGAGACATACCTCAATATTTAAATGATGGCGTGGTTGATATCGCTATTATTGGCGACAATGTGTTGATTGAAAAAGGAAATGGCATCAAAGTGATAGAACGACTCGGATTTTCAAAATGCCGTGTTTCTTTGGCGGTTCCAAAAGGTGTAAATTATAAAAACATCAACGATTTGGATGGTATGCGCATCGCCACTTCTTACCCAAATACCGTAAAGGAATACTTTAATAAATTTAATTTAACGCCTGACATTCACGTGATTAGTGGATCGGTAGAAATTGCACCGAGCATTGGATTGGCTGATGCCATTTGTGATATAGTTTCAAGCGGAAGCACCTTGTTTAAAAATAATTTGAAGGAAGTTGAAGTCATGCTGAAAAGTGAAGCTGTCTTGGCTGTTTCGCCAACGATTTCTGCGGAAAGCCAGTTGATTTTAGATAAACTTCAATTTCGGATTGAGGCCGTGTTAAAAGCACGAAAATCGCGATATATTTTAATGAACGCGCCCAATGATAAAATTGCTGAAATCATTAAAATATTACCGGGAATGCGGAGTCCGACCGTGTTGCCATTGGCGGAAAAAGGCTGGAGCTCTATTCATACCGTTATTGAAAAAGATACTTTTTGGGAAGTGATAGATGAGCTAAAACTGCTGGGTGCCGAAGGTTTGCTGGTGGTTCCTATTGAGAAAATGGTTGTTTAAAAAAGTTAAAAGTTAAATATTAGAAGTTAGAAGTTAAAAAAGTAAAAAGTAAAAAGTAACTGGTATCAGGTATTAGGTATCAAGAGGGGCAAAGTTAAAAGTAGTTATTAAGGTTTAAAATATTGATTTACAACAGTATGTCAGTTTATACTTCGAATATCAAATATATAATATTGAAAAAATGAAAAAAATATTAAATCCGCCAAAAAGCGAATGGCTCTCAATTTTAAAAAGACCCACACAAACCATTGAAGCTGTTGAAAATACGGTGACTTCTATTTTTGATGATGTCAAAAGAAACGGCGACGATGGCATAAAAAGATATACCGCAATTTTTGATGGTGTTTCTTTGGATGATTTAGGTGTTTCTGCCAAAGAAATTTTTGAAGCGGAAAAAGCTTTGTCCGATGAATTAAAAGAGGCCATTCAGCAAGCAAAATTAGCTATTGAAAAATTCCATTTGGCCCAAAAAACAGCCAAAGTTTTTGTGGAAACCGCTGAAGGCGTGGAATGTTGGCAAGAAAAAAGACCGATCCAAAAAGTGGGATTGTATATTCCGGGTGGCACCGCACCTTTGTTTTCATCGGTGTTGATGTTGGCCATTCCGGCGCAAATTGCAGGTTGTAAAGAGGTTGTATTATGTTCGCCACCCAATAAAAAAGGAGAAATTAATCCGGCCATTCTTTACGCAGCACAACTTTGCGGGATCACCAAAATTTTAAAAGTGGGCGGAATTCAGGCCATTGCCGGACTCACATTTGGAACTGAAACAATTCCGAAGGTGTATAAAATATTCGGTCCCGGAAATCAGTACGTTACTGTTGCAAAACAATTGGCTACCAAATACGGCGTGGCGATTGACATGCCGGCCGGACCAAGTGAATTGTTAATCGTTGCCGATGACTCGGCAAATGCAAGTTTTGTGGCTTCCGATTTGTTGAGCCAGGCTGAACACGGAACCGACAGCCAGGTGATTTTGGTATCGACTTCCATGGAAATGCTAAAAGAAGTTGAAAAGGAAATTGAAATCCAGCTATCTTTATTGTCGCGTAAAAAAATAGCTGTAAAATCCATAGAAAATTCAAAATTAATTTTTGTGGAAGACAAAGAAATTGCCATGGAAATCATCAATGAATATGGTCCGGAACACTTTATAATTTGCACCAACGACAACGATTTTTATATCGAAAATATTGAAAACGCAGGTTCAGTTTTTATTGGGAATTATACGCCGGAAAGTGCTGGTGATTATGCTTCAGGAACCAACCATACCTTGCCGACAAACGGTTATTCAAGAGCGTATTCGGGCGTGAACCTCGATTCTTTTTTAAAATCGATGACCTTTCAGAAAATTTCAGAAAAAGGCATTCAGCATATTGGAAAAACCATTGAGTTGATGGCGGAAGCAGAAGGTTTGGATGCACACAAAAATGCGGTAACCTTGCGTTTAAAAGCGATTGAGAATGAAACGAGCATAACAAATTTTGATACAAAAGGGAATGACTAATGGCGAACAGCAGCTGTACCAATAAAAAATAAAATGTAAACAGATGAAAAATAGTTTCAATATAAATAATTTGGTTCGGGAAAACGTGAAGCAAATGAAACCTTATTCGTCGGCTCGCGATGAATTTGGGGATTTCGACACGGCAGATATGATTTTCTTGGATGCCAATGAAAATCCGTTTGTAAATGGCGTAAATCGCTACCCGGATCCGCAACAAATTTCCGTGAAAAATGCATTGGCAAAATTAAAAGGAGTTTCTGAAAAACAAATTTTATTGGGAAACGGAAGCGATGAAGTCCTCGATTTAATTTTCAGGGCCTTTTGTGAACCAAAAACGGATAATATTATTACGCTTCCACCAACCTACGGAATGTATAGGGTTTTAGCCAATATCAATGCCGTTGAAAACAGGGAAGTGTTGCTTTCAGATACTTTTCAGCCGCAAATTGAAAAAATCGTGGAGGCTATTGACGAAAATACGAAAATTATTTTCTTGTGTTCGCCAAACAATCCAACCGGTAATTCATTTTCAGATGAAAGCGTGGCTTATTTATTACAATATTTTAAAGGATTGGTGGTGATTGATGAAGCGTATATCGATTTTTCAAAAAAAGAAAGTTGGATCAATGAATTTGATGAATATCCTAACTTGGTCATTACGCAAACACTTTCTAAGGCTTATGGCTTGGCAGGAATACGGTTGGGAATTTGTTATGCTTCCAAAGAAATTATTGCAGTTTTAAACAAAATTAAACCACCTTACAACGTGAATGAATTGTCTCAAAAAAGAGCTTTGGAAAGATTGAAAGACAAAGACAACATGAAAGCTGAAATTGAATCAATTATAGCGCAAAGAGATGAACTGTTGAAAGAATTGTTGCTAGTGAAATTTGTGGAAAAGATTTATCCTACGGAAGCCAATTTCATTTTGGTCAAAGTGGATGATGCCAATAAACGTTACAACGAATTGATTGACAGAGGAATAGTGATTAGAAACCGAACAACCCAGCCTTTATGCGAAAATTGTTTGCGTTTTACCATTGGGACAGCACAAGAAAATAAAAAATTAATCGAAGTATTGCAATCTTTCAAATAATAAAGGAATAAAATGAAACGAGCATAACAAATTTTGATACATAAAGGAATGATTATTGGCGAACCCGCCTGCCGGCAGGCAGGCTGCAGCTGTTACCGCTAAAAAAATAAAATTTAAACAGATGAAAAAAATACTTTTTATAGACCGAGACGGAACGATGGTTTTGGAACCAAGCGACTATCAATTAGACAGTTTTGAGAAATTGGAATTTTATCCGAAAGTCTTTCAATACTTGGGAAAAATTGCTTCGGAACTAGATTTTGAATTGGTAATGGTCACCAACCAAGATGGTTTAGGAACCGATTCACACCCGGAAATTAACTTTTGGCCAGTGCATAATTTGGTCATGAAAGCTTTTGAAAATGAAGGCGTTGTTTTCAAAGAAGTGTTAATTGATAAAACATTTGTGCACGAAAATGCGCCAACCCGAAAGCCTGCAACAGGTTTGTTGACAAAATATATGGACAATCCGGCTTATGATTTGGCAAATTCTTTTGTGATTGGCGATAGGATAACCGATGTGGAATTGGCTAAAAATATGGGAGCAAAAGCGATTTTTATCAACGCCGACGAAGCTTTGGGCAGCGCTGAAATTTCTTCAAAGAGAGAAGAACTTGATGCTTTTATTATTTTGCAAACAACGGATTGGAAAATAATTTATGAATTTTTGAAACTTGCAGAACGTTCGGCTTCAACAGAAAGAAAAACGAATGAAACTGATATTTACATCAACCTAAACCTTGACGGAACAGGCAAAAGCAACATCGATACCGGAATTGCTTTTTTTGATCATATGCTCGACCAAATTGCGCGTCACGGACAAATGGATTTGGAAATTATGGTTAAAGGTGATTTGGAAGTGGATGAGCACCATACCATAGAAGATACTGCAATTGCGCTTGGTGAAGTTTTTGCAAAAGCGCTGGGAAACAAATTGGGTATTGAGCGTTACGGATTTTGCTTGCCAATGGACGATTGTTTGGCGCAAGTGGCGATTGATTTCGGCGGAAGAAACTGGTTGGTTTGGGAAACAGAATTCAAGCGTGAAATGGTTGGGAAAATGCCCACAGAGATGTTTTATCATTTTTTTAAATCTTTTTCTGATGGTGCCAAAGCCAATATTAACATCAAAGCCGAAGGAACAAATGAGCATCATAAAATTGAAGCCATTTTTAAAGCATTTGCAAAAGCCATAAAAGCTGCCGTAAAAAGAGATTCAGAAAAAATGATTTTACCAAGCACGAAAGGAACTCTTTAAAGGTTATACGTTATATGTTAAATGTTATATGTTAAAAGTTATATGTTAAAAGTTGAATATCAAATATTAGAAGTTTAAAGTTCAGCTCTCGAACTTGAAACTTGAAACCTGAAACCTGAAACCTGAAACCTGAAACCTGAAACCTGAAACCTGAAACTTGAAACCTGAAACTTGAAACCTGAAACTTAAAACCTGAAACCTGAAACCTGAAACTTGAAACTTGAAACCTGAAACAAAATAAATGAAATAATGGGTCAAAATAATCAACAAACAACGTCAACTCCCCCTTCGGGTGCTGGGGGGATTGTCATTATAAATTACGGTGCAGGAAACATACAGTCCATAAAATTTGCAATCCAGCGTTTGGGCTATGAAGCCGTTTTAAGCGACAATGTTGAAGAAATCATCAATGCGGATAAAGTCATTTTTCCCGGTGTGGGCGAGGCAAGCAGCGCGATGAAAAAATTGAAATCAACTGGTTTGGATAAATTGATTCCTACTTTAAAACAGCCTGTTTTAGGTATTTGTTTGGGAATGCAATTAATGTGTAATTATTGCGAAGAAGGCGACACGAAAGGTTTGGGAATTTTTGATGTTGATGTTGTTAAGTTTAGCAATACAATGAAAGTTCCTCAAATTGGCTGGAACGAAATTTATAACTTGAAATCAGAACTATTCGAAGGAATTGCTGAAAACGAGTATATGTATTTGGTGCATAGTTATTATGTTCCATTGAATGATGAAGCCATTGCAACCACTGAGTATGGAATAAAATATGCTTCAGCATTGCAAAAAGACAATTTTTACGGAGTACAGTTTCACCCAGAAAAAAGCGGTGATGTTGGAGAACAAATTTTGAAAAACTTTTTAAACTTTAAACTTTAAACTTTAAACTTTTCATGAGAATCATACCAGCAATAGATATCATAGAAGGAAAATGTGTGCGCCTCTCAAAAGGCGATTACAATACCAAGATCATTTATAATGAGAATCCGCTTGAAGTGGCTAAAATGTTTGAAGCTCACGGAATAAAATATTTACACTTGGTAGATTTGGATGGCGCAAAATCGAGCAAGATTATCAATCACAAAATTCTCGAAGAAATCGCTTCAAAAACAACCTTAAAAATTGATTTTGGTGGCGGATTGAAATCGGACGCCGATTTAAAAATAGCTTTTGAAAGTGGTGCAAACCAAATTACCGGAGGAAGTATTGCTGTGAAAAATAGAGAAGTTTTCGAAAAATGGATAGCCCATTATGGTCCTGAAAAAATTATTTTGGGAGCAGATGCAAATAACGAAAAAGTAGCAGTTTCAGGCTGGTTGGAAGATTCGAATGAAGATTTGATTCCTTTTATAAAGTATTACCAAAGCAAAGGAATTCAGTATGTAATTTGTACAGATATTGCCAAAGACGGTATGCTGGGAGGTCCGAGTTTTGACTTGTATAAAAAAATCATCAATCAATGTTCCGTCACTTCGAGCGCAGTCGAGAAGTTATCAGAAGCAAATGGCTTAAAACTAATTGCTTCAGGAGGAATTTCCACCTTTGATGAATTGCCAAAATTGGCTGAAATGGGCTGTGAAGGCACCATTATAGGAAAAGCTATTTATGAACATAAAATTAGTATGAAGCAGCTGGAAAATTTTATATTGAATCATTAATCTAAAGTTAAATATTAAATATTAGAAGTACAAAGTCAAGAAAAAACTTCTAACATTTAACTTCTAACTTTTAACGAAAAAGAAATGTTAACAAAAAGAATCATACCTTGTTTAGACATAAAAAACGGAAGAACCGTTAAAGGCGTTAATTTTGTCGATTTGCGAGATGCCGGCGATCCTGTAGAATTGGCTGAAATTTACGCACAGAATGGCGCCGATGAATTGGTTTTTTTGGATATTTCGGCTACGGAAGAAAAACGAAAAACATTGGCGGAATTGGTGATGCGCGTTGCCCAAAAAATAAATATTCCGTTTACGGTCGGCGGTGGAATTTCCTCGGTTGAAGATGTGGAATTGCTATTGAATTCGGGAGCTGATAAGGTTTCCATCAATTCTTCCGCAGTTAAAAATCCGCAATTAATCAATGAATTGGCGGCAAAATTTGGAAGTCAGTGTATTGTGGTTGCTATTGATGCAAAACAAATTGACGGAGAATGGCTTGTACATTTGGTGGGCGGAAAAGTGCCTACAAACATTAAATTATTCGATTGGGCGAAAGAAGTGGAACAACGCGGCGCAGGAGAAATTCTGTTTACCTCGATGGATCACGATGGCACTAAAAACGGATTTGCCAATGTTGCGTTGGCTAAGTTGGGCACATTGGTAAATATTCCAATAATTGCATCAGGAGGCGCTGGAAATATGCAGCATTTTGTGGAAACTTTTTTAATGGGTAAAGCTGATGCAGCCTTGGCGGCAAGTGTATTTCATTTCAAGGAAATTGAAATTATGGATTTAAAACAAGAACTTAAAAATAACAATATTGAAGTACGAATTTAGTTATTTACATTGCGACTTTCGACTTTAAAACTTTAGACTAAAATAAAATGAAAATAAATTTCAATAAAAATAATGACGGATTGGTTCCTGCAATCATTCAAGATGCAACCACAAAAAATATCTTGATGCTGGGCTATATGAATCAGGAAGCTTTTGACAAGACATTGGAAACCAATCAGGTGACCTTTTTCAGCAGAACCAAAAATAGGTTGTGGACAAAAGGCGAGGAAAGCGGCAATTTTTTAAATGTGGTTTCCGTACAAAATGATTGTGACCAAGATACTTTGCTCATTCAGGTAAATCCGGTTGGACCGACCTGCCATAAAGGAACGGATACGTGCTGGGGAGAAAAAAACGAAGCAACTTTCGGATTTTTGTCTGAATTGGAAAAGGTGATAAAAAGCAGGCGAGAGGCAGGCAATTCAGAGAAAAGTTATGTAGCTTCTCTGTTTGAAAAAGGAATCAATAAAATTGCCCAAAAAGTGGGTGAAGAAGCCGTTGAAGTCGTAATTGAAGCAAAAGATGATAACGACGATTTGTTTGTAAACGAAAGTGCCGATTTGCTTTTTCATTACCTAATTTTGTTGCAGGCAAAAGGATTTACCTTGAAGGATATTGTGAAGGTTTTAGAAAAAAGACATTGAGAAATTACGAATTGTGAATTAAAAATTATTATTTTTAATTTCAAATACCTTAAAAAAATATGACTTCAATTTCAAAATCGACTTTGGATTTTTTAAAATTGCTGAAAGCCAATAACAATCGTGAGTGGTTTAATGCTCATAAACCAACTTTTGAAGCGGAACAAAAAAAAGTGAAAGCTTTTTATACTTCAGTCATGGAGCATTTAAAAGCTTCTGACCTTATTGAAAATGTAAAAATATTCAGAATTTATAGAGATGTCCGATTTTCAAAAAACAAGCTGCCTTTTAAATCGCATTTTGGCGGACAATTTACGCGGGCAACGAGCAAATTGCGCGGCGGATATTATTTGCATATCAGTCCGGGTGAAAGCTTTTTGGCTGGCGGATTTTGGGAACCGAATAAGGAAGATTTGGCACGCATCAGAAAAGAATTTGAAACAGACGCTACTGAAATTCGGTCGATTGTAAATACGGCGGATTTTAAGAAACATTTTAAAAAATTACAGGGTGAAGCCGTAAAATCGGCACCAAGAGGTTTTGACAAGAACCATCCTAATATCGATTTAATAAGGCTAAAACAATTTATTGTGTCACGTGAATTTACGGATGATGAAGTTTTGGCGCCAAACTTTTTGACTGAAGTTGTCGCTTCTTTTGTGACAATGCGGCCATATTTGGATTATATGAGCGACGTTCTAACCACCGATTTAAATGGAGAATCTTTAGTTGGTTAAAAGTTATACGTTATAAGTATTTTGTTATAAATATTTTTCTTAATTCAATCAAACTCCCTTTCCTTTGGAAAGTTTACCTTCCGCGATAGGGGTTAGGGGCAATGTCATTAAGTTAAGGAAATATTTGTCATTCCGACAAAGGAGGAATCGCAACAAACTAGTAAAGCATTATGAGATTCCTCGTACCTCGGAAGGACAAAAAATGATATATAAGCTTAACTTAATGAGATTGGGGTTAGGGGATAAAATATTAAATACTTGATGATTGTTTTCGGTTAAATTTATCAAAACCATTATTAACCAAAAAAGCTGCCCGAAATTCATTTCGGACAGCTTTTTTATTCATTTAGTTAAAGCGAACATTTAACACGAACATTTAACATTCAACAATACAACATTTAACATATAACATTTAACTTATAACAATTTAACATTCATACCTGTGAATAAAGCATATATAGTTATTCCACCAACACCCAATCGCCTTTATCAATTAAAGGAATTGCTTGTTTGTATTTTATCGATTTGTTTTCTCCGGAAAGCACGTGTTTAATGGTCACTTGTTCGTTTCTTCCAATTTTTCGCTCTGTGCGCACAATCGTTTCAACTATTTTTGGCGCTTGTGTTTGGCTGGTTTGTTGATTTAGTGCTGAATTGCTATATTCTTCTTTACTTAATTGTACTTTTTCGCGTTTCTGTTCTCTTGCCGGTAAAACGCGCGTTGCATCTTGAGAAGGCAATTCACCTTTAAATAAGAACGACAATACTTCTTTATTCACTTTGTCGAGCATACCATTAAAAAGCTCAAATGATTCAAATTTGTAAATTAACAATGGATCTTTTTGCTCATAAGTGGCATTTTGAACCGATTGTTTCAGTTCATCCATTTGTCGTAAATGATCTTTCCAAGTATCATCGATAATGGCAAGCGTGATATTTTTTTCAAAATCGGTTACCAACTCTTTACCGCCAGTTTCATAGGCCGTTTTTAAATTGGTGATTACTTTTAATTCTTTTGTACCATCGGTAAAAGGAACTACAATGCGTTCATATTTTTCTCCGTGATTTTCATAAACATCTTTAATTACCGGAAAAGCAGCTTTTGCATTTCGTTCTAATTTTTCTTTATAATGTTTGTAAACCACATCAAAAAGTTGATCGGTAAGTTCTTGTTCTGTACCCGATTTAAATTCATCTTCTTTGAAAGGAGCCGTGGTGGAAGAAAAACGAATCAATTCAAATTCGAAATTCTGATAATCATTTGATGGTTTATTTTCTCTGACCAACAAGTTACAGGTATCATAAATCATATTGACGATATCTACCTGTAAACGGTCTCCATAAAGTGCGTGGCGACGACGTTTGTAAACAACTTCTCTTTGGGAATTCATCACATCATCATATTCAAGTAATCGTTTACGAACACCAAAGTTGTTTTCTTCTACTTTGCGTTGTGCACGTTCAATGGATTTGGAAATCATGGAATGTTGAATCACTTCACCTTCTTGAAGTCCCATTCTGTCCATCATTTTTGCAATACGTTCTGATCCGAACAATCGCATTAAATTGTCTTCCAATGACACATAAAATTGTGAAGAACCCGGATCTCCTTGTCGACCTGCTCTTCCTCGCAACTGTCGGTCTACACGACGGGAATCGTGACGCTCAGTACCCACAATGGCCAAACCTCCCGCTTTTTTAACTTCTTCTGAAAGTTTTATGTCGGTTCCACGACCGGCCATGTTTGTGGCAATGGTTACAATGCCAGAGTTTCCTGCTTCCGCAACAATGTCTGCTTCTCTTTTATGAAGTTTTGCGTTTAATACATTGTGTTTTATTTTTCTGATGGTCAGCATTCGGCCCAGCAATTCGGAAATTTCTACGGAAGTGGTTCCTACTAATACTGGTCGGCCCAAATTCACCAAATTTTCAATTTCTTCAATAACGGCATTGTATTTTTCACGTTTGGTTTTGAAAACCAAATCTTCACGGTCATCCCGAACTAATTTTCTGTTGCTCGGAACTTCAATCACATCCAATTTATAAATTTCCCAGAATTCCCCGGCTTCTGTAACAGCAGTACCTGTCATACCCGCCAATTTTCGGTACATTCTAAAGTAATTTTGAAGCGTAACCGTAGCGTACGTTTGCGTGGCAGCTTCAATTTTTACGTTCTCTTTTGCTTCAATGGCCTGATGCAATCCGTCTGAATAACGGCGACCTTCCATAATACGGCCGGTTTGCTCGTCAACAATTTTAATTTTATCTTCCATAATCACATACTCAATATCTTTTTCAAATAAAGTGTATGCTTTAAGCAATTGATTCATGGTGTGAATGCGCTCGCTTTTGATGCTGAAATCTCTGTACAATTCTTCTTTTTTTGCAGTGAGAATTTCGGGAGCGTCATTTTCACGCTCCAGATGGGCAATTTCAGTGCTTAAATCGGGTAAAATGAAGAAATTTTCATCGCCGTCATCACCCGATAAAAAGGTAATTCCTTTATCGGTCAGCTCAATGGAATTGTTTTTCTCATCAATCACAAAATACAGCTCTTCATCAATTTTAGGCATTTCACGGTTGTTATCCTGCATATAATGATTCTCCGTTTTTTGCAAGAGTTGTTTATTGCCTTCCTGACTTAAAAATTTGATTAAGGCTTTGCTTTTTGGCAATCCCCTATAAACACGAAGTAATAAAAATCCGCCTTCCTTGGCGTCGCCTTCACTTATTAATTTTTTAGCTTCGGCCAAAACAGCGGTTAAATAATTTCTTTGGATAGAAACAATCCTGTCCACACTTGGTTTTAACTCGTTAAATTCGTGGCGGTCGGCATTGGCCGTTGCACCAGAAATAATTAAAGGGGTACGCGCATCATCAATTAAAACAGAATCGACCTCATCCACAATGGCGTAATTGGGTGGGCGTTGCACCAAATCATTTGGAGAATGCGCCATATTATCACGCAAATAATCAAAACCAAACTCGTTGTTTGTGCCGTAAGTAATATCGGCGTTGTAGGCTTTTCTTCGCGCGTCAGAATTTGGCTCGTGGTGATCAATACAATCAACCCTTAATCCGTGGAATTCATAAATTGGTCCCATCCAGGCAGCATCACGTTTTGCCAAATAATCATTTACGGTGACCAAATGCACGCCTTTTCCGGTAAGCGCATTTAAATACACCGGCAAGGTAGAAACCAAGGTTTTTCCTTCACCTGTCATCATTTCGGCAATTTTACCTTGATGCAATACCGATCCACCAATAAGTTGCACATCGTAATGAATCATATCCCAGGTTACTTCTTTTCCTTGAGCATCCCATTTATTGGCCCAAATGGCTTTATCGTTTTCAAGGACAATATTGTCTCGTGTTGCAGAAAGTTCACGGTCAAACGGAGTTGCTGTAACCGTAATGGTATTGTTTTGGGTAAAGCGTTTGGCAGTTTCTTTAATTACTGCAAATGCTTCTGGCATAATTTCGTTCAATGTTTTTTCTGAAGCATGGTATAAATCATCTTCCAGATTGTCAATTTCACCGTAAATTTCTTCTTTACGGTCTATATTTGCGTCAACAACTTCTTCTTTTAATTTATTGATTTTTGAAGTATATTCCTTGGTGTCTTCTGCTATTTTTTGCTTAAAGTAAGCTGTTTTTTCTCGTAATTGATCGTTTGTCAGGTTTGTAATCTCTTTTTCAAAAGCATTCACTTTTGCAACAATCGGCTGCAGCAATGACAAATCTCTTTTGTTTTTATCTCCAACAAAAATTTTAAGAACTGAATTGATGATACTCATAATATAGGTGTCAAATTTTTTAATAATTACATGTAAAATTACTGTAATTTACATTGTTATTTAATAGCCGGTAAAGTTAATTTTTTTAAAGTTAAATTGTTTTAATTCTGGCTTAAATTATAATTGAAAAAAGTTTAAACAATTCACTGATTAAGCAAAAAAAAAAGTCTCTAACGAGACTTTTTTAGCATTGGTATTTTTTAATATTCATCTTCGTTCCAAAGATAATCTTCTTCTGAAGGGTAATCGGGCCAAATTTCGACAATAGACTCGAAATTTTCTTCCTCATCTTCAATCTCTTGAAGGTTCTCAACAACTTCTAAAGGCGCTCCTGTTCTAATCGCATAATCAATCAATTCATCTTTTGTTGCAGGCCAAGGCGCATCCGCCAAATATGATGCTAATTCTAGTGTCCAATACATAACTTCTTCGTATTAAATTTTTGCAAAAATAATTTTTTTACTCAATTGGGCAAGCTATTTATCCTTTTATTTCAAAATAAAAAAGAACTTACTATATTTTCTCAGGAATCCAAGGAATTTCTTGGGCCTGATTGTCAATAGTCAACTTCCGTGCCAGCACAAAAAGATAGTCGGAAAGCCTGTTTAAATATACTAAAATTTTCGGATTTATGGTGCTTTCGTCACTTAATTGTGTGGTGATTCGCTCGGCTCTTCTGCAAATGCAGCGTGTGATATGACAGAATGACACGGTGCTGTGTCCTCCTGGTAAAATAAAATGTGTCATTTCTGGCAAGGACTCATTCATGAAGTCAATTTCACGTTCCAAAAGCGCTACAGATTCCTCCGAAATTTTATGAATATTTAAGCGTTCCTTTCCGCTTTTTAAAATTTCTTTTTCAGGAGGCGTTGCCAACATGGAACCCAATGTAAACAATTCATGTTGAATCTTTAACAGAATTTTAGTGGTATGCGCATCAATTTTTTGATCGCGAATTAAGCCGATATACGAATTTAGTTCATCTACAGTGCCGTATGCTTCTATTCTTAAATGATATTTTGGTACCCTTGTTCCCCCAAAAAGAGAAGTTGTGCCTTTATCTCCGGTTTTTGTGTATATTTTCATCTGTTTATATTGTATTTTTTATTGGTACAGCTGCTGTTCGCCATTAATTATTTCTGTGTGTATCAAAATTTGTTATGGCTCGTTTCATAATGCAAATAAACTAAATTTTAGTGAATTGTAAAGTTAGTGACTAAAGTTAAAAAGTCATATGTTAAAAGTTCTTCATTATAGGTAAACACAAAATCAAATAAACAATTCAACGATTCAACGATTCAACAATGATTTATTGGAAACAGATTACAGATATTGACAGCATTTAGCGTTATACTCTAATTGTAAAATGTTGTTTTTTCTGCTCTTTTCTGAAAAAAATTAGCCCCCAAAAATAGGTATCTATTGAAACGGTAACTTTTGGATGCATTTTAATTTCGGTCCAAGCCAATTGCATCTCCGGCGACCAATGGATGTCGTCAAAAATAAATAGGGAATTGTGATGTGCCGTTTCAAGGCATTGATTGAAATATTGAAGCGTAGCTTCCTTTTGATGATTGCCATCAAAATAAATTAAATCGACTTGTTTATTTTTTAAAACATCAGAAAGTGTTTCATTGAAATTTCCAACAACCAGTTCAATATTGTTTAAATGATGCTTGCCGAATAATTCTTTGGCAACTTCTGCAGTGTTTTTGCATCCTTCAAGCGTAACAATTTGTGCATCAGGGTTTCCGATACTTAAAGCAGCGGTTCCCAATCCCACCGATGTGCCTATTTCCAGTATGTTTTTCGGATTGAAATAGTCAGCCATCCGAAGAAGAAGCGCCGCTTTTTTTTTGGAGATGCCTGCTATTTTTGCAATATCCGACACTTTTCGTACGTTACTTTTAAAAACCGAAGAACCTTTGCCGTAATCTGTAATCGAGATGCTGTGGTAATTTGAATATAATGACTTTTGAATACTTTTAAATGCTGCTGTTTTGGAAGGATTTGTTTGGCTGTTAAAACATTTGGTCACCAAATCATAAACAAAAGGGGAGTGCACGCCATGCTTATTTGTTGAAGCCAATAAAAATGCGATAAATGACCTAATTTTAAACCAAACCATAACAAGTCAATTTTAATGCGAAAATAGTTGAAAAATTATTTTAATACGCTATTTAAAATTATATTTGCCATAGCCTGACTAAATATTTATGAAGAAATTTTTTTTATACGCAGCAGTTTTAAGTCTGCTATCGTCCTGTATTTCAACGAAGCAAGTGACCTCTTTTCAAGGTGAACCGGTAAGCAAATCGGAAATCACCAAACTAAATAGTGAACCTTATCGCTTGCAGGTTAATGATATTTTATACATCGACATTAAAGCTGAAAACCAGGAATTGGTGACGCTTTTTAAAAATAGCGCTTCGGGAGGCGGCGCGGGCGGACTTTATTTTAGCGGATATACGATTGACAGTCACGGAAATATTAGAATTCCCTATATTGGGGAAGTGAATGTTTTGGGCTATACAGAAAAAGAAACCAGAGAAAAATTGGAAATGGAATTGGGCAAGTTCTTAAAGAATCCCGAAACCGTTTTTGTGACAGTAAAATTGGGTGGTATCAACTTTATTGTCACTGGTGAAGTGGGTTCGCCGGGAACAAAAAACTTGGCGCAAAATCAGGTTTCAATCATTGATGCCATTGCTAATTCAGGGGAAATTTCTACCTATGGAGACCGAGAAAATGTATTGATCATCAGAAAATCGCTTGATGGTGTTAAAAAATATAAAATTAACATGAATGAAATGGCCATATTTGAATCGGAAAATTTTTATATTCAACCCAATGACATTATTTATGTGGCGCCGTTAAAACAAAAATCATGGGGAATTGGAACTACCGGACTACAAGCATTTACAACCGTTGTCTCGGTATTGTCCTTTGTGGTAACTTCCGTTTTATTAGTTAAAAATTTATAATATTTATGGATCATAAATTCAAATTTATTGAAAATCCAAGTGAGCAAATCTCAAACGTTAAAGATTATTTATTTCGAATTTTAGCCAATTGGAAATGGTTTGTGGCCACAATTGCCGTGGCGTTTGCTATTGCCTATTACATCAATATTTCCACCCAACGAATTTATGGGCTGAAAACTACCATTGCCGTAAACGAAAAACAAAATCCGCTTTTTTCCTCGGGAACCAATATTGCCTTTAACTGGGGCGGCGTGAGCGACAAAGTTGAATCCATCAGAAAAGCCTTAACTTCGAGATCCCATAATGAAAAAGT
Source organism: Gelidibacter sp. (assembly GCA_010906935.1). GTDB lineage: Bacteria > Bacteroidota > Bacteroidia > Flavobacteriales > Flavobacteriaceae > Lutibacter. The sequence continues at coordinate 18,129 of JAAFHC010000010.1, read as the reverse complement.
GATAAACAGGCTCAATTTTTATATTGATTATTTAAAAGACGGCCGTTTCAGAATAGAAGATGCTTATGGCGAAGCACCATTTACCGTCATATTACAGCCCAACCAATACCAATTGCTGAACACTGTCATAAAAATTGATTTTTTAGACAATGATCGTTTTGAACTTTCGGTCGATTTTAATGGAAATGCAACGTATAAATTAAACAATTACAAAGACGAAACGCAAATTGATTATAAAGGCAATAAAAAACGTTTTTCAAAAGTATTTTCAATTGATGAATATATCAATCTTCCGTTTTTAAAAGCGCAAATTGAAAGAAAAAATGATGCTATTATCTTAAAAGGCCAATCAATTTATATTCAGATGAGAACTATTGACGAGGTAGCCGGCGAATATCAGAATGTGAGGGCGGCCGGACTTACAGGCACTTCTTTAATTGAATTGAGCTTGTCGGGCCCAAATAAAAGCAGGCTGGTCGATTATTTAAATGAAACGGTGGTTGTTTTGGCAGAACTTGAATTGGAGCAAAAAACAAATTATGCCCGAAGCACCAAAGAATTTATTGACGCGCAGTTTAGGAACACATCCGACAGTTTAAAATTAATTGAAGACAACATCGGAAAGTTTAAACAGGAAAACGCCATTTATGAATTATCGGCTGAAGGCGGTGAAATATTTTCTCAAACACTAAATTTAGATAAAATGCAAGAGCAGTTGGGAGACCGAATCGCGTATTTCAACAATTTGGAAAACTACATAAAATCCCATACAAATTTCACCAATATTCCAGCGCCGGCGATCATCAATATTGAAGATGGCTCCATTTCCGGTATGGTTGGGAAATTAACGGAACTTTCCATTAAAAAGGATAAATTAACGAAAGAAGTCACCCCAAATCACCCATCATTAATTGCGGTAAATCAAGAAGTTGAAACCACAAGAAATGTGTTGCTTGAAAATCTTTCCTCCTTAAAAAATGAAACTAAAATTACGCTGAATAACAGCAGAAATCGTTTGAGCGGATATAATGCCGAGCTAAATAAGCTTCCGAGTAAAGAACAGAAATTATTAAATTTTCAACGGAAATACAGTTTAACCGAATCAAATTATGTTTTTCTGATGCAGAAACGTTATGAAGCAGATATTGCGATTGCTTCAACGGTTTCGGATATTTCGGTATTGGATACTGCAAAAGATACCGGACAAGGTTCCATTTCTCCGAGAAAAGAGTTCAATTATATGGTCGCCCTACTTTTGGGAACCATTTTGCCGCTATTTTTGATTATTGCCAAAGAATTGTTGGATACCCGAATTCACTCGACCGAAGATATTGAAAAAATTTCGCCCATCCCCGTTTTAGGGGTGGTGGGAAACAATGGCACCGATAGCAATTTGGCTGTATTTACCAAACCTAAATCGGGCGTCGCCGAATCATTTAGGGCGCTGCGTTCAAACATCCAATTTTTATTTACCAGAAGCACAAAAGACAAGTGCAAAACCATTATTGTGACATCATCTGTAAGTGGAGAAGGCAAAACATTTGTGTCCATGAATATGGCTACGGTTTTTGCTTTAGGCGGAAAAAAAACAATTTTGGTCGGAATGGATTTGCGTAAACCGAAAATATTTGAAAATTTTGAGGTTTCCAATGAAAAAGGCGTGGTGAATTATTTAATAGGCGAAGAAAATATTGAGACAATTATTCAAAAAACCAAAATACCCAATCTCGATGTTATTATTGCCGGTCCGGTACCGCCTAATCCTTCCGAATTATTGATCAGTTCAGCAACGGAAGAATTGATAAGCAATTTAAAAGAAAATTATGATTATATTATTTTAGACACGCCACCAATGGGATTGGTGAGTGATGCTGTTGAGTTGTTGAAATATGCCGATTCCACGCTGTATATCGTCAGACAAAACTATTCCCAAACGGGAATGCTTAAAATGATTAACGAAAAATATATCAAAGAAGAAATTACAAACATCAGCATTATATTGAACGATTTTACCATGAAATTGCGTTACGGCGGTTATGGAAACGGCTATGGATACGGTTACGGCTACGGAAAATATGCTACCGGATATGGCGGTGAAGAAATAGCGACCAAATCATTCATTAAAAATATTTTCAAAAGAAAAAAAAGTAAGTAAATATTAAAAGTTAAAAGTTAAAAGTTTTTGTTGTAAATAAAATTCTTAACTCAATCAAACTCCCTTTCCGTCGGAAAAGCTTGCCTGCCGTGGTAGGGGTTGGGGATAGGATTCCAAGTTAAAAGTTAAAAGTTAAAAGTTTTTGTTGTAAATAAGATTCTTAACTCAATCAAACTCCCTTTCCGTCGGAAAAGCTTGGCTACGATGGTAGGGGTTGGGGATAGGATTCCAAGTTAATAGTTTTTGTTGTAAATAAAATTCTTAACTCAATCAAACTCCCTTTTCGTCGGAAAAGCTTGCCTGCCGTGGCAGGCGTTGGGGATAGGATTCCAAGTTAAAAGTTTTTTGTTATAAATTAAAAAGCCAACAACCTTTACCCTGAGCAGGGCCGAAGGGAACAACTAAGAATACATGCTATCTCTTAATTCCTTAATTTTTGGATCATCCAAATACTCGTCAAATGTCGAATAACGGTCTATAATTCCGTTTGGCGTAATTTCAATAATTCTGTTGGCAACGGTTTGCGCAAATTCGTGGTCATGGGTGGTGAAGATCACCGTTTCTTTATAGTTTTTTAGCGAGTTGTTAAATGCTTGAATGGATTCTAAGTCTAAATGATTTGTTGGTTCATCCAACATCAACACATTGGCTCTCACCATCATCATTCTCGATAACATACATCTTACTTTTTCGCCACCCGAAAGCACATTGCATTGTTTTAAAGCTTCTTCGCCGCTAAAAATCATTTTTCCTAAAAATCCGCGTAAATAAACTTCTTCTCTTTCTTCTTCAGTTTTGGCGTATTGACGCAACCAATCAACCAAATTTAGGTTTGGATTGGTAAAAAATTCTGAATTGTCCAATGGTAAATACGACTGGTTTGTGGTTACGCCCCATTGAAATTTCCCTGAATCCGATTTTTGACTTCCGTATAAAATTTCATAAAAAGTGGTCACTGCTCTTGAATTTCTGGAAATTAAAGCTACTTTATCCCCTTTATTCAATATAAAGCTGATGTCTTTAAACAACACGCCATCATCGGATGATTTTGATAAATGCTCTACGTTTAGAATTTGGTCTCCAGCTTCTCTTTCCAATTCAAAAATAATGGCCGGATATCTTCTGCTCGAAGGCTTAATTTCATCAACATTCAACTTTTCAATCATTTTTTTACGACTGGTTGCTTGTTTTGATTTTGCAACGTTGGCAGAGAAACGACGGATAAATTCTTCCAATTCTTTCTTTTTGTCTTCGGCTTTTTTGCTTTGCTGTGCTCTTTGACGGGCTGCCAATTGGCTCGATTCATACCAAAATGAATAGTTGCCAGAGTAATGGTTTATTTTTCCAAAATCTATATCCGAAATATGGGTACAAACCGCATCTAAAAAGTGACGATCATGTGATACCACAATTACGGTATTGTCATAATTTGCCAAAAAGTTCTCCAACCAACCAATGGTTTCAAAATCCAGGTCGTTGGTTGGCTCATCCATAATTAACACATCCGGATTGCCAAACAAAGCTTGCGCCAATAAAATTCGCAATTTTGTTTTACCGTCTATATCGCTCATTAAGGAATAATGCAAATCTTCTTTAATTCCTAGCGATGACAACAAAGTAGCCGCGCCGCTTTCAGCGTTCCATCCGCCCATTTCCTCAAAATCACCACCCAATTCACCTGCTTTAATGCCGTCTGCTTCAGAAAAATCCTCTTTTGCATAAATGGCATCCAATTCTTTTTTAAGATCAAATAATTTTTTATTGCCCATCATCACAGTATCCAACACCTGATATTCATCAAAGGCAAAGTGATCTTGGGAAAGCACAGACATCCGCTTGCCTTTGTCCAAAATGACTTGCCCGGCTGTCGGGTCAATTTTGCCTGAAATTATTTTTAGAAATGTTGATTTTCCTGAACCATTGGCACCAATAATTCCGTAGCAGTTCCCAACGGTAAACTTGGTGTTTACATCGTCGAACAAAATACGTTTACCGAATTGAACAGATAAATTTGATACTGAAAGCATTATGAATAGTGTTTTTAAAATTTTTGCAAAAGTAGTGAAATAGATTTATAAAAAAATAGCAAACCAAAAGTTAATTTTTGCGCTTCTGTTGCTTTACTGCCATATTTAACAACTCATTAACTAACGGGGCATTTAGATGTGCGTATTTTTGTTTCAAATAAACTTTTATGAAATACATGATAGTTGGCATATTGGTATTTTTAATGATGGGTTGTAAAAAGACCAATGGAGATAACCTTACTTATTTCGGTGGGCAAATTATCAATCCAAAAACCAACTTTGTCTTATTATTAAAAGATGAGAAAGTTTTGGATACTTTATTGCTTGATAAAAACAACAGATTTTTAAAGGGAATTCCTTCATTACAGGAAGGTTTGTACACTTTTAAGCACGGAAATGAATTTCAATATATTTATTTTGAGCCTTCCGACAGTATTTTAATTAGGCTTAATTCATGGGAATTTGACCAATCGCTTGTGTTTAGCGGAAAAGGGAGTGCTAAAAATGAATTTTTAATTAATTTATTTTTGCAAAATGAGATAGAGGAAAGAATGATGTACCAAAATTTCGATTTGAATGAACAAGATTTTCAGGCTAAAATTGATTCACTTTCTGAAGAAAGATTTGCGATTTATAATGATTTTTTTCAAAATGAAACCGCTGTTTCAAAAGGATTTAAAAAATTAACAAATACCGCCATTCAATTTCCATTGTACAGATTAAAAGAAGTTTACCCAATTTTTTATAGAGGTACTTTTAGTTTGGAAGAATCCCCTAAAGTTTCCGATTCTTTTTACGCTTTTAGAAATAATATAAGTTTAAATGAAGAAAATTTGGTTTCATTTTATCCTTATCAAAACTATGTGGTGAGCTATTTATACAATATCAGTTATCAGCTTAAAGAAAATGACAGCACCAAAAATGACATTACCGTGAACATGTTAAACGCGATTAATGAAAATATAAAAGCGGAATCATTTAAGAATTTGCTGTTGAAAAGAATTTTAGTGAGCGATTTTTTAAAAAGTGAATCGGCTTGCCGTGTTAATCAAGAGGCTTTGCGTTTGTTTTTGGGAAATAGCACCAATAAAGAAGATATTGAACTGGTGAATAATTTGGTAAAGGATTGCAATTATATAGCAACAAATGAACTTTTCCGCGACTTTAACCTGGTTTCTTATAACAACGTTCCTTCAACAATAAAGGAGATTATTAAAAATAAAAATACCGCAATTTGTTTTTGGTCTACGGAATATATGTCTGTCGATTATGTAGTAAGTCGCATCAAATTCCTGGAGAAAAAGCACCCAGATTTGTTGTTTTTAGGCATCAATATGCAAACTTCGCCACAAGTGCTGACCAAAGAAGATTTTTTAAAATTATTGGAAATAAATAATCAATATTTGCTTCCTAAAGACAGTGATGCTCATTACTATTTGAGCAGCAAATATCCACGTACCATTTTAATAGACAGTAACGGTATCGTTAAAAATGCATTTACCAGTTTGGATTCCTATAAATTAGAATCGGAAATAATTAAATTGATACAATAAAGGGAATTGTAAATGTTCAAAGAGGTCATCACATACCAATTTCAATCAAACGCACTTTCCTTCGGAAAGTTTACCTGCCGGCCGAACAGGCGGGCTTAACGTGTCAGGGGTTGGGGATAGGATTTAAAGTTCAAATCCAACAATCCAAAATACTGACCTCCAAGCAAAATAATAAAATAAATTACCAAAATGTTTTTTGTATGCTTTTAAAGTGTACTTTTGCACCCGATTTTAACCGATTTATAGATGGGCATCTGTAGATCATAATATTTACAGAAATGTCGACATTTAAAGAACTAGGGCTTAACAGCCAAATTTTACAAGCATTGACTGATTTAGGGTATGAAACCCCAACTGAAATTCAGGAAAAAGCAATCCCTCAAGTATTATCTTCCAAACAAGATTTAAAAGCATTTGCGCAAACAGGCACAGGAAAAACTGCAGCTTTCAGTTTGCCAATATTGGAACAAATTGACGCTAACAGCGGTGATACCCAAGCAATTATTTTATCGCCAACACGAGAATTGGCTTTGCAAATTGCCAGTAATATCACCGATTTTTCAAAACATTTAAAAGGGGTGAAAACACTTGCCGTTTATGGCGGTGCAAGCATTGAAGATCAAGTTAGAAAACTGAATAAAGGCGTTCAAATTATTGTTGGAACTCCAGGCAGAACGGTTGATTTAATCAACAGAAAACAATTAAAACTGTCAAATCTTAAATGGCTTATTTTAGATGAAGCCGATGAGATGTTGAATATGGGTTTTAAAGATGAGTTGGATAAAATTTTGGCCGTAACGCCGAAAGACAAACAAACATTGTTGTTCTCTGCAACGTTTCCAAAAGAAGTGGAAGGCATCGCTAAAGCTTATTTAAGGAATCCTATTGAAATTAGCGCCGGAGAAAAAAATAAAGGAACTGACCAGGTTTCACATCAATATTATGTGGTTTCAGAAAGAAACAGGTACGCAGCTTTAAAAAGAATTGCGGATGTGAATCCAGATATTTATAGCATCATTTTTTGTAGAACCAGAAGAGAAACACAAGAAATTGCTGATAAATTAATCAGCGACGGATACAATGTTGATGCGCTTCACGGCGATTTATCCCAAGCGCAACGTGATAGCGTTATGGAAAAATTCCGTAGCAAAACGTTGCAAATATTGGTTGCGACGGATGTTGCCGCCAGAGGATTGGATGTAACAGATTTAACACACGTGATCAACCATAAACTTCCAGACCAAATTGAATCTTACACGCACCGTAGCGGCAGAACAGGCCGTGCAGGGAAAGAAGGAATTTCAATCGCTATTGTAACCGTTAGAGAAAAAAGCAAATTGCACCCAATTGAAAGATTGATCGGCAAAAAATTCATAAGCACGCCAATTCCTACAGGAAAAGAAATTTGTCAGAATCAATTGTTAAAATTGATTGATAAAGTTCAGGATATTAAAGTGAATGAGACTGAAATAAATGATTTTTTACCTTCTATTTATGAGAAATTGAAAGATTTGGATCGTGAAGAATTGATAAAAAGATTTGTATCCATAGAATTCAATACCTTTTTAACCTATTATGAAAATGCACCTGATTTAAATGACAGTGAGCATATGAGAGGTGTTGACAGAAATTCTGATAGAGGAAGCAAAAGAAGGGATGATGAAAATATGACGCGTTTCTTTATCAATATCGGTAAAAAAGACAAATTGAATCCTGCAAGATTGATTGGCTTGATCAACGACCAAAGAATTGCCAAAAATATTGAAATCGGACAAATTGAAATTTTAGACACTTTTTCTTTCTTTGAATTGGATAAAACCTATGAAAAAGAAACAATGAGCGCTTTTGAAGGAAATGATGTAGATTTTGAAGGCAGAAGCGTAAATGTTGAAATTACCACCAAACAACGTACAGGACAAGCGAGAAGCGGAGGCGGAAGCAGTAGAGGAGGCGATAGAGACAGAGGTCCAAGAAAAAGAACCGGAGACAGTGATAGAGGAAACGATAGAAAAAGATCTGGTGACGGAGACAGAAAACCTAAAACCGATTTTGGCGGATTTGGCAGAAAACGCCCGGGCGCCCCAGGAACAATAAGTAAAAGCACTTTTGGATCGGACCAAAATCCGAAAAGAAGAAAAAGAATATAATTAAAAAAGCCGCTAAAAGCGGCTTTTTTTATGTTCAATGGAGAAAAAATGCTCCAAGGATTTTTATTGAAATTGTTTGGCAATTTTCTCCGCTTTCCTCGATTCGGAATAATCGTAAAAACCTTCACCCGATTTTATTCCCAGTTTTCCGGCTTGAACCATATTCACCAAAAGTGGACAAGGTGCATACTTCGGATTTTTAAATCCGTTGTACATCACTTCTAAAATAGACAAACACACATCCAATCCAATAAAATCGGCCAATTGCAACGGACCCATCGGGTGCGCCATTCCCAATTTCATCACGGTATCAATTTCATAAATACCGGCAACGCCATTGTACAAAGTTTCTATAGCTTCATTGAGCATGGGCATTAAAATTCGGTTGGCCACAAATCCGGGATAGTCATTGACTTCAACAGGTGTTTTTTGCAAATTTTGAGAAAGTTCCATAATGGTTTTGGTCACTTCATCAGAAGTATTGTATCCCCTAATGATTTCAACCAATTTCATGATAGGAACCGGATTCATAAAGTGCATGCCAATCACTTTTTCAGGACGTTTGGTGACCGCCGCAATTTTAGTGATGGAAATGGAAGAAGTATTGGAAGCCAAAATGGCATTATCTGGTGCTTCTTCGTCAATTTGTTTGAATATTTTTAATTTTAAATCTACATTTTCTGTGGCGGCTTCAACCACCAAATCAGCATTTTTAACACCTTCAGCAATGGCAGTAAAAGTGGTGATGTTGGCCAAAGTTTGCGTTTTAATTTCCGCAGTGATGGTTCCTTTATCAACCAAACGATCCAGATTTTTAACAATGGTTAACAAGCCACGATCTAAAGCTTCTTGTGAAATATCAATTAAATGTACTTGGTACTTATTTTGGGCAAAAACGTGGGCAATGCCATTTCCCATAGTGCCGGCGCCAATAACAGCTATATTTTTCATAATTTGTGATTATAAGATTAATTGTCCTTTTAAATAGGTGACCGCTTGCCCGCTCATTTCAACACGATCATTTAAATATTCGCATTTTAAAATTCCGGTTCTTTTTGATAGTTGAACTGCATCTAACTTCGTTTTATGGAGTTTTTTTGCCCAATACGGAATAAGCAAGGTATGCGCCGAACCTGTTACCGGATCTTCATTTATGCCAATCTTTGGTGCAAAAAAGCGCGAAACAAAGTCGGATGAATCTCCTTTTGCAGTAACGCCAATTCCTGAATATTCCAATTGTGACAATAAATGGAAGTTTGGATTCAAATTTTTAATAACGGTTTCACTTTCCAGCAGAACCAACAATTTCCATTTCCCTTTAAATGTTTTTAAAATAGGAACATTTAACGCTTGTTGTAAAAGATCAGGCGTTTCAATTGCTGATATTTCTTCTGAAGGAAAATTAAGGGTGTACCAATCTCCGGCTTTTGTAACAGTCAGTTTGCCGCTTTTTGAATTAAATTCCAGCTGTTTTTCTTTATAATTTAATTCGCTAAATATAATATGTGCCGCAGCCAAAGTGGCGTGGCCGCATAAATCGATTTCACAAGTTGGTGCAAACCACCTAATATCGAATAATTTTTCGTTTTTGACGAAGAAAACAGTTTCCGATAAATTATTTTCTTCAGCAATAGCTTGCATTAAATCATCAGAAATCCATTTTTCCAACGGACAAACAGCAGCGGGGTTTCCTTTAAAAACCAGGTTATTAAATGCGTCAACTTGGTATATATCCATATTAAAAATCGTTAATGATCATTTGGGCAACGCGCAGCGCTTCTGTACCTTGTTCCAAAGTTACAATGGGTGTTGTGTTGTTGTTGATGGCGTCGGCAAAAGTTTCCAGTTCATCTAAAATGGCATTGTTGGCTGCGATTTTCGGATTTTCAAAATAGATTTGCTTTTTGAGGCCTTCAGCATTTTGTAAAATCATATCGAAATCGCCAGGAGTTTCAGGCGCATCTTTCATTCTGACCACTTCAGTGGCTTTTTCAAAGAAATCGACGGCAATGTATGCATCTCGTTGAAAAAATCGGGTTTTACGCATATTTTTCAAAGAAATTCTGCTGGCAGTTAAATTGGCAACGCAACCGTTTTCAAATTCAATGCGCGCGTTTGCAATATCGGGCGTGTCACTCAAAATGGAAACACCACTGGCATTGATGCTTTTTACTTTCGATTTCACCACGCTCAAAATAATGTCGATGTCGTGAATCATTAAATCCAACACTACCGGAACATCCGTTCCTCTCGGATTGAATTCAGCCAAACGGTGTGTTTCAATAAACATCGGGTTGTGGATGGCGTCTTTTACGGCGGTAAAAGCCGGATTAAAGCGTTCAACATGGCCCACTTGCCCTTTTACGTTGTGTTTTTTTAAAAGTTCAATAAGCGTTTCAGCTTCTTCAACCGTTTTGGTGATTGGTTTTTCAATAAAAACATGTTTTCCTTTTTCTATGGCTTCTTTTGCGCAGTCGAAATGAGAAAGTGTTGGTGTTACAATGTCAACAACGTCAACGGCATCAATTAATTCCTGAATTGAATCAAATGACTTGTAGCCGAACTCTTTTTCAACTTTTTCCGCGTTTTCTTTAATTGGGTCAAAAAAACCGACCAATTCGTATTTATCTGATTGATTTATTAATTTTAAATGAATTTTGCCAAGATGTCCGGCACCTAAAACTCCTGCTTTCAGCATATTTAAAGTCGTTAATATTTATGCAGGTAAAAGTAACAATCTTTAGGCATTTATTCCTATTTTTAAGCATTCAAATTTTAGGGAATAGTGAAGGACACGCACAAGCATAATGGGCTTAGAAATCAGTTGGTAAAAATAATTGCAGAGAAGGGAATAACGGACAAAAATGTGTTGACTGCAATTGGAAATGTGCCACGACACTTGTTTATGGATTCAAGTTTTGCCGATTTTGCCTATCAGGATAAAGCATTTCCAATAGGTTCCGACCAAACCATATCACAACCTTATACAGTTGCTTTTCAAACTGAATTACTGCAGGTTCGTGAAAATCATCAAATTTTAGAAATTGGCACAGGATCGGGATACCAAACGGCTGTTTTACTGGAAATGGGCGCAAAAGTGTACACCATTGAACGCCAACAAGAATTATTTAAAAAAGCAAAATTATTTCTGCCAAAACTGGGATACAAACCTAAAAAAATAATTTTTGGCGATGGTTATAAAGGATTGCCGGAAGATGCTCCTTTTGACGGAATTATTGTAACTGCTGGCGCGCCTCTTGTGCCAAAAGCTTTGCTCAGTCAATTAAAAGTAGGAGGAAGGCTGGTGATTCCCGTTGGTGATATAGTACAAACTATGACCTTATTTATTAGAACCAGCGAAAAAGATTTTGAAAAACATGAACTGGGCAAATTTAAATTTGTGCCGATGTTGAAAAAACGGAATTAATTTTTGGCTATAATTGCCTGCATTAATTTTTTTTGATTCTTCAAATTGTTTTCTGATTTTTCTTGCAAATATTGCGAGTATAACAAAATGGATATGTTCATGTGCAAGAAGTAAATCTGTAAAAAAAACAGGAATTATTGTATAAGAATAATTCCTGTTTTATGATAGGATAAGCTAAAATGCAATTGCAAGGAAAAATTAGTATTGTTATTGCACAACTTTAGACCAATATTGCGTTCTTCCCAATAAGGCAAAACCTAAATAACCACGTACCTTCAATTTATCCGGACTTTCTAAAGTAACATAACATTTATATTCTTTTCCTGTTTTTGGGTCAAGAATTTTTCCACCATTCCATTCGTCACCATCTTTGGTCAATCCGTTAATAATAACCATTCCTTTAATAGGTTTATTTTTATTGGCTCCTTGACAATTTTCACAAACTTTATTTTCTTCGCCTTTTGTCAATAATTGAAGAACTTTCGCATATATTTTTCCATTGGTTTGATAAATTTCAACAATAGATTTTTCTTTTCCGGTTTCATCATCAATGGTTTTCCATTTTCCTGTAATTGATTGGGAATAGCCATTAAAAGAGAGTAATAAAACAAAAACGAGTAGCGTGATTTTTTTCATAATAAAATTAAATTTAATAATTAGGATTAAAATAAATGAGCGTCAAATTGAAAATTCCATTTTTCTTGCACTTTTAAAACTTGTTCAATAACATCACGAACACAACCATTTCCACCTTTTTTTTGGGAAATATATAATGAAATGTCCTGAATTTCAGAAACAGCATCTTTTGGGCAGCAAGGCAATCCCACTTTTTTCATGACATGATAATCGGGAATGTCATCTCCCATATATAATACATTTTCGGGCTTAATGTCATAAAGTTCTGTATATTCTTTAAACTGGTCTGTTTTATGGTGCGTTCCCAAATAGATATCTTTGATTCCTAAAGCATGAAGCCGCTCGCGTACACCTTCGTTGGTTCCACCAGAGATGATACAAACACGATATCCGGCATTTAAGGCAGTTTTAAGCGCGTAGCCATCTTTAATATTCATTTCCCGCAACAATTCGCCCGTTTCTGTAACTCTTACATTTCCATTTGTCAGTACGCCGTCAACATCAAAAATAAAAGTGGTTATTTGATGCATGATTTCTTTATAACTTTTCTCCATAGGTATTTTGAATAGATTTCGTGAGCAATGTATAAATTTCCTGCTGAGTTTTAGGCAGCATGGCAAGATGTTTTTCTATGGTTTTGGTGTCATTACGTTTTGCGGGTCCGGTTTGTGCTTCTAGCGGCGACAAAGTAGTTATTTTATTTGCAGTTTCCAAGATTAAAGGTAACAATATTTCAAAAGGAACCTTGTTTTGTTCACAAATCTCATGGCCGATATGGTACAAATGATTCACAAAATTATTCACAAAGACCGCAGCAACGTGCAAACTTTTTCGTTGATAGGAATTAATGCGGTAACAATTTTTTGACATAGATTTTGCCAAAGTTTCCAACAGGTGCAAATCTTTTTCAGTTTCAGCTTCAATACAAACGGGAACATTGGAAAAATCGATTTTTCTTTCTTTGGAAAAGCTTTGTAACAAATAAAACACACCTTTTTTTGAACCTGATTTAAGTTCATCCATCGCCATACTTCCTGAGATATGCACCACCAATTTATTTTTAAATTTTAAGGCTGAAGAAAGTGTTGAAATGGCATTGTCGGAAACTGCAAGGATGTAAATATCGGCTTCTTTCAAATCCGATAAATTATCTGTGATTGAAGTGTTATTTTTAAAACAGCTAATTTTTTCCAAACTTCTATTGTAAACCTGAACAACATGTACGGCATCGTTTTTTAACAATGCATTTGTTAAATGATAGGCCACATTTCCACCGCCAAGGATTACGATATCAATCATATTACGAAGGTAAAAAACAATTGACAATTGTTAAGTAACAATTGTCAATTATTAAAGTTTAAACAAACCAATCCTACAAGTGAATAACTTCCCCATAAGCATCGGCAACAGCTTCCATAACCGCCTCACTCATGGTTGGATGCGGATGAATCGTTTTTAGCACTTCATGGCCGGTAGTTTCTAATTTTCTTCCTAAAACAGCTTCGGAAATCATATCGGTAACGCCAGCGCCAATCATATGGCAACCCAACCATTCGCCATATTTTGCATCGAAAATTACTTTCACAAATCCGTCAGGCGTGCCGGCAGCTTTTGCTTTTCCTGAAGCAGAAAACGGGAATTTTCCAATTTTCAATTCGTAGCCTTTTTCCAATGCTTGTGCTTCTGTCATTCCAACGCTCGCAATTTCTGGCGTTGCATAAGTACAACCCGGAATGTTTCCGTAATCGATGGCTTCGGTATGTAAGCCTGCAATTTTTTCCACGCAGGTAATGCCTTCTGCGGATGCCACATGGGCAAGGGCTGGACCCGGAACAACATCACCGATGGCGTAATAACCAGGAATGTTGGTTTGGTAAAAATCGTTAACAATAATTTTATCACGGTCGGTTACAATACCAACTTCTTCCAAGCCTATATTTTCTATATTAGATTTGATGCCCACGGCAGAAAGCAGGATGTCGGCTTCCAATATTTCTTCTCCTTTTTTGGTTTTAACCACCGCTTTAACGCCAGCTCCTGAAGTATCCACAGACTCCACAGACGAGCTGGTCATCACTTTAATGCCCGATTTTTTAAAAGAGCGTTCAAATTGTTTGGAAACATCTATATCTTCAAGCGGCACCAAGTTTGGCAAAAATTCCACAATGGTTACCTCTGTTCCCATTGCGTTATAAAAATGGGCAAACTCAACGCCAATAGCGCCTGAACCTACCACAATCATTTTTTTAGGCTGTGAAGGCAAGGTCATCGCTTCTCTGTAGCCAATCACTTTTTTTCCGTCTTGCGGCAAGCTTGGCAGTTCACGGGAACGTGCGCCGGTAGCGATAATAATATGGTCGGCACTGTACTCAGTCACTTTCCCTTCGGCATCGGTCACGTCCATTTTTTTGCCGGTTTTCAGTTTTCCAAAACCATCAATCACTTCAATTTTGTTTTTCTTCATCAAAAACTGAACGCCTTTGCTCATGCCATCAGCCACATTTCTGCTGCGTTTAATCACGGCACCAAAATCTTTGTCGATGGCTTCAGCTTTTAAGCCGTATTCATCCACATGTTTTAAATAGTCATAAACCTGGGCACTTTTTAACAAAGCTTTGGTTGGAATACAACCCCAGTTTAAACAAATGCCGCCTAAACTTTCTTTTTCTACAATAGCAACTTTAAAACCTAGTTGTGATGCTCTTATTGCGGTAACGTATCCTCCCGGACCACTTCCTAAAATGATGATGTCGTATTTCATGTGATGAATGTTTATGTGTTTATTTTTTTAACTGTTTAGTGTTTAATCGTTTATTTGTTTAACTGTTTATTCGTGTAACTCTTTATTTTTGTATTGCAGTCTTTCTTTTTACAAACCTTTACTCTTTTATTTAACTTCTAACATTTAATGAACTTTTAACTTTTAACTTTTAACTTTTAACTTTTAACTTTGAGCTTTTAACTTTGAGCTTTCAACTTTGAGCTTTCAACTTTGAGCTTTCAACTTTGAGCTTTCAACTTTGAGCTTTCAACTTTGAGCTTTTAACTTTGAGCTTTTAACTTATAGCTTTGAGCTTTAACCTATAACCTATAACCTATAACCTATAACCTATAACCTATAACCTATAACCTATAACCTATAACCTATAACCTATAACCTATAACCTA
>JAAFHC010000010.1:0-2973 GCA_010906935.1 Gelidibacter sp. | reverse complement strand
CCTATAACCTATAACCTATAACCTATAACCTATAACCTATAACCTATAACCTATAACCTATAACCTATAACCTATAACCTATAACCTATAACCTTTAACCTTTAACTTCTAACTTCTAACTTTTAATATTTAACTTCTAACCTTTAACTTTCTCAGTTATACTTATCAATTCCCCCTTCGGGGGCTAGGGGGCTTTACATTCTTTCAGGTACTTCAATCCCCAACAGTTTAAACGCTGCTTTGATGATTTCGCCCACTTTTGCTGAAAGTTGTGTTCGGATTATTTTTTCCTTTTCGTTCTCGCAGCCTAATATGGGCAGACTTTGATATAACGAATTGTATTCTTTTACAAGGTCGTAGGTGTAATTTGCAAGTAAAGCCGGACTGTGGTTTTTGGCTGCATTTTTTATGATTTCAGGAAACTGCTGTATTTGTTTGATCAATTCGCGTTCCTTTTCATGCAAGAAAATGGCTGTTATTTCTTCTGAAAAGTCAAAATCGGCTTTTCTGATGATGGATTGGATTCTGGCATAGGTGTATTGAATGAACGGACCTGTGTTTCCGTTAAAATCGACCGATTCTTCCGGATCAAACAAAATTCGCTTTTTAGGATCTACCTTCAAAATATAATATTTCAGTGCACCCAAGCCAATTATTTTATATAATGCCTCTTTTTCAGGTTTGGAATAGCCTTCCAGTTTTCCCAATTCTTGCGAAATATTTTTGGCGGTGTCCACCATTTCTTCCATTAAATCATCTGCATCCACTACGGTTCCTTCACGTGATTTCATTTTTCCGCTTGGCAAATCCACCATGCCATACGATAAATGGTATAAGTTTTCAGCCCAATTAAAACCGAGTTTCTTAAGAATCAAAAACAGGACTTTAAAATGGTAATCTTGCTCATTGCCAACGGTATACACCAGTTCACTTAAATCAAAATCTTTAAAACGTTCAATGGCGGTTCCTATATCCTGTGTCATATACACTGCGGTGCCATCCGATCGCAACACAATTTTTTCATCTAAACCATCGGCGGTTAAATCGATCCATACCGAGCCATCTTCCTTTTTATAAAAAACACCTTTTTCAAGGCCATCTGCAACCACATCTTTTCCCAATAAATAGGTGGTGCTTTCGTAATAATTTTTATCGAAATCAACCCCCAATGTTTGATACGTTTTGTCGAAACCTTCATAAACCCAATGGTTCATCGTTTTCCAAAGGGAAACGACTTCGGTATCTCCGGCTTCCCATTTAAGTAGCATTTCCTGGGCTTCCAGTAAAATAGGTGCTTGTTTTTTTGCTTCTTCTTCGGTTTTCCCTTCAGAAATTAACTGTGCAATTTCTATTTTATACGCTTTATCGAAGGCCACATAGTAGTTTCCTACCAATTTGTCGCCTTTTAAACCGGTACTTTCGGGAGTCTCGCCGTTTCCAAAACGTTGCCATGCCAGCATACTTTTGCAAATATGGATGCCACGGTCGTTGATAATTTGTGTTTTGTAAACTTTTTTTCCTGAAGCCTTTATAATTTCAGCCACGGAGTATCCCAATAAATTATTTCTGATATGCCCCAAATGGAGCGGTTTATTGGTATTAGGGGAAGAATATTCCACCATCACAGCTTTTTCAGCCATATTGGGTGTTACAAATCCGTAGTTTGGTGTCTTGTAAATTTCATTGAATGCATTCAAAAAGAATTCATCTGAGATCACTAAATTTAAAAAACCTTTTACCACGTTAAAATCGGTTACCTCAGGTACGTTTGCCTTTAAATAGTGACCTAATTTGGTGCCAATTTCAACTGGATTTCCTTTTACATAGCGCAAAAATGCAAATATCACCACGGTAATGTCACCTTCAAAATCTTTATTTGTTGTCTGAAATTCCACTGATTCCACCGCGACATCGTAAATTTCTTTGAACCCTTTTTTTATGGCGTTTTCTAAACTGTTTTGCATCTTTTTTTGCTGAAATCTGTTAAGGAGCAAAAGTACGATAATTTTTAAAAGTTTAAATTGTATTTTTGCCAATAAATTAAATAAATGGAAGCGTTTTTAAAAGAATTACCGGGTTTAGCGAAAGAAAAACACCAGGAAACCAAAAAGTATTTTGAAAAATTGAAAAAGCGCACGCCTAACAATTTAGATTTGGTGGTGCAGGAATTGCACAATAGCGAGTTTAAAAGAACGGATTGCTTAACCTGTGGAAATTGCTGCAAAACCACAAGCCCTATTTTTACTGAGAAGGACATACAGCGCATTGCAAAGTATGTTAAAATGAAGGAACATCATTTTATTTCGACGTATTTGGAAAGAGATCCCGATGATTTTTATGTGCTAAAAACAGCTCCTTGTTCCTTTTTGAATCTGAACGACAATAGGTGCTCTATTTACGATGTTCGTCCAAAAGCCTGCAATGAATATCCGCACACCAACCGACGAAAATTCATTCAACTCACCAATTTAACCTTAAAAAATACAGCCGTTTGTCCGGCCGTCTATAACATTGTGGAAGCATTGAAAACGAAATTACTGCTTTAAGAGGCTGTTTAATTGTTTAACTGTTTAATCGTGTAATTGTGAACTGTGAACTGTTGTCTGTGAACGGTTATGTTTAATCGTGTAATTGTGAACTGTGAACTGTTGTCTGTGAACTGGTTTATATCTATTTCACGCATTGTTTTCGTTTTCTATTCACAAGGAGCTCAGCGAAGCATAGTTCATACTTTCTCAGTTATACTTAACTTTTTCAATTCAAAAGATTGCTTCATTCCCCAACGCGCCAGCTGGCCCAATCGCTAAAAATGTGTGCCACGCATTTTTTTAACGCTCTGTCCTCCCTTTGGGGTAGGGGGCTCTTCGGGGGCCGGGGGCCAATGTCATTAAGTTAAGATATAATTAAATAAAAATCATTGGGTTACGAACCAAAAATTGGTTCTTTGTAATTGCAAAAAAACCTAACCCAATG
>JAAFHC010000161.1 GCA_010906935.1 Gelidibacter sp. | reverse complement strand
GTTCCTTTAAAATCACGAAATACAATGGAAAGCATTGCCAAGGCAGACATCCCTCTTGTTTGATGATTTCCAGGAACAAAGTCCTGATTATTAGCATACAAATTTGCTCCGTGCTGTAATAATGTCGCTATTGTTGTTAATTGATCTGCATCAGAATATTCCTTTTCACCTAAAAAAAATGAATGAATTTGCAACCAATTTAATACACGATATCCAGAACGAAATGCCTCATACGTTCCGTTGCCATCTTTCATTTGTTCAAACTCATTGGTTTTCAACGCACTATTTAAGGATGTTAATTGATTTTTAAAGTAATTTAAATAGATTGGGTTTTTATTGGAATAATGGTATTCAAAAGAAACATCCACCATTTTATGTTGACGTGCTAAATGCCTAACTGCATATGCATTAACCGTTTCACCATTTAAATAATTGAAAGGCAATTTCCATTTTGTGTTTGCAGGAAATTTTGACATATGATCAATTGACCGTTCACTGTGCCCATTTCTTGAAACAGGATAAATTAGTTGGTAATTTTCAAATCTACCTTTAAAATTTTTCCAATTAAAAAAATAGCGTTCCGCATATTTATCTCTAAAATATTCGGCTAGTTCTTCCGTTGAAATTTTCTTTTTGTTTTTGAAGGTCGCTTTAACTTCATCGGTTAAATAATTAGATAATTTACTATTTTCTATGATTGAATTTTCAGGGACCTCCTGTGAATGTCCAATGAAACTTACAAGTGCCAAAAGGAACATAAATGAATATTTTAATCTCATTTTAAAATTTTTAAATTAATTTAACGATTAACCTTTTCAACAATTCAACAGTTAACTAAAAATTAATACATTAACTTCAATTTCAGTTTTTGTTGAATTTCAAATTTACCAGAATTAGAAATGGTATTATCTATAGGTTTTTGTCCTTTTTCTCCCCATAAAATAGCAATTAATTGTACTGGATTATTAGTAAATTTGTTGTTTGAAATAGTCACATTTACAATTCCTCTTGATTTCAATAAAATTCCTGTTTCTTCTAACTTTCCACAATTGATAAATTCACTATTGGTTACTTCTAAATTACCACCAATAGTAGATTCATCATAACCACCTCTATAATAATTAAGTACATTTTTTTGAACAGCTTCAAACTTCGAGTTTCTTATAAAAACAAACTCTGCATTATAATCTCCTTTATCTTCTATTTCTTCTGCCAATTGAATTCCGTTGATACAATTTTTAACAGTTGAATTTATAATAGAAATAGTATCGGCAAACGAACCTTTTGATACTTTTAAAACACTTTTAAAATTGCTTATTTCGGTATTTTTAAGCCAAAGATTGAAAGCACTCGACATATTTTTCTCAAGTGTTGCAACAGCATCTTGATTTGAATTTCCATTCATTAAAATCCCTTCCAAAATTAAATTCCCTTTTGGATGCATTTTAAATGCTGAACCTTGTGCGTTTCCAACAAAATTAAGTTCCGCTTTTGAATTAGTATCAGCCGATTTTATGGTTATTTTTTTATCAATTATTAAAGATTGATTTAACTCATAAACACCAAATTTCATCGATAAAATATCTCCAGATTTTGCATTTTTCAAACCTTCAATTAAATCATTTGAACTGGCAACTTCAATGGTGTTTTTAGCATCTGGTTGTTTTTCTGAATTAAACCAAGTTGGTCCGTATGCTTTTTTATTGATGTTGATTTTCTCTTTATTTATAGGTAAAGTGATTGCTCCAATACTATTGGATTTTGTTCTATCATTTCCAAATAAATCCGTTTTTATGGTTTCAAAATCAAAACCTGCATACACTTCGTTATGGTTTTGGGTTGGAACATACAGCCATTCAGACAATTTATTAACTTCAAATTTCTTAGTGATTATACCTTCGCTTTTAACTTCGCTTTTATTTTCACTATTTAAAATATTGTTTTTAAACGTTACGCCATCTACCTTATCATAATTTATAATTGGATATGCTCCATTTGATTCATTATAAATTAAATTATTGGCAACAATTGTACGTTCCGGTCTGGCTGAACGAATTTCAGAAGCTGGCAACACATCACTTTTATCGATATTTGCTCCAACACTAAAATTGAAAGGCGATTTACAATCTATATAAGAATTATAGGCAACAACAACATCTGTTACCTGATTGTATCGATTTAAAGGCGACTTTGGAATTCCGTTCATTACTGCCAAGGCACTTCTAAATTCGGAACCATTAATTTTATAAAAATAATTATTTGTAATCCAATGTCCGGTGTTTATGACACGAATTCCTCCAATAAAATTTGAATCGTCATTACCTATAAAAATATTTCCATCAATAGTTGCATAATTTCCGTGACGTAGCACTAACGATCCTTCGCATTCAAAGAAAATATTATTTCTGAATTCGTTGTTATTTGATTTACTCGAAATAATTTCAACTTCACCATTACAACGTTCAAAATAATTATTAGCAACTATGGTATTTGATGGAGACATTGAGGTGCCACTATCTCCAATTTGTAAAGTTTCTCCATGAGGTCCACCTTTTCTTGGTCGAGGTCCAAAATGGTTGTTTATTATTTTGTGATTGTTATTTATATGTTCATTTCCTTTTAAAAATACACGAACTGTTGGTCCAAAATTCGATTTACCCGCTAAATAACAATTACTTAATTCGTTATTTCTTCCCCAAAACTCTACCCAATGATCGGTATCTTCTTTATTAGGTTGCGTAAAATCTTCAATTACACAATTGGTAACTTTGCAATTGTTGGCAAAAGTTTCCGAATCCACTAAAAATTCAATAACTGTATTTGAAGGTGTATAACCATTTCTAAAATACAACCCACTAACTTCTAAAAAGTTTCCACCAATTTTCAAATTTGAAGCTCCTTCAATAAAAACTTCTCCTGCTGTTTCAGCTTTTAAAACGATTGGTTTTTCCTTGGTACCCTTTCCGTAAAATTTAATTTGTACATCTTTCCAAATTCCATTTGCCATTATGATGTTATCACCCGCTTGCGCCTTGGATATAGCATCCTGTAATTCACTTGAATTACTTACTATTAACGTATTGGATTCTAAATTATCTTGGCAAGAAAACAAGGAGAGTGTTAAGATTAATAGAATAAGATATTTATTCATAAGGTTTGTTTTAGATTGTATATGCATGATTGTAAAAAATATTTAATTATTAGGCATTTTGCCATAAACGTTGAACTTTATTGAGATCACTTTTCATAGCATCGAATACCACTTTTTTATCTACTGATATGGTACTATTACCTTTTTCTGCACCACCTAAATCATACTCAAGATGCAATGAAACTGGCGGTTTTAGTCCATAATACTTCAATAATTTAAAGTACTTATCAAAATCGACCATTCCTTCACCAATTGGCACATTAATAGCTTCCCACTTCCCATTAACTTTTCCCCATTTAAAATCTTTTAAAACAATAACTTTAATATTTTGGTGCAATAATTTCAGGCCATTTACCCATGAATTACCACCTTCAACCATGGCGTGTCTAATATCATATTGTGCTCCAAAATAATCGGGATTTACCGTTTCAAGTATTTTCTTAATTTCCCAATAGGAAGCACCAACATTTGTTCCAGCATGATTTTGATAAGTGCCAACAATTCCAAGTTCTTTGTTTAAAATTCCAAGTTCTTTAATTTGCTCTTGATACCTAATTAGAGCTTCAGACATGGATTGTCCTTCAGGATATTTAAACCAATTGGTTCTATAATACTTTACCCCAGACTTTGATGCAGTATACAATATGTCAGAATCAAGTGGATTATTGCGGTTTTCAATGCTCGTTGTAATCAAATTACAGTTTGATCCACCTTTTTTAATATCTTGAATTGCTTTAGGTAAATCGGTTTTGACTGATTCCGGAATCACATGGCCTTTGGGTCTAACGGTTAAATCTACATCGTTAAATCCTATATCTGCTGCAATCTCGCCAAGCGCATGGTAGTCTAAAAATTGTAGATGTTTTGAGAAAATACTTATCGAAAGCCTATCATCTGTTGTATCTATTGGTTCAAAAAGGTTTTTAGGAAAACCCAGAAAAGGAATCGAACTTGCTGCCAATGTAGTTAACTTAACAAAATTCCTTCTATCTAAAGGTGTCATAATCTAAAAATATAAATTGGTTTACCACTTTGGTTTACCAAATATATGTATATTTGTTTATTAAACAATAGCATTCTATTAAAAATAACATAAAATGGGTAAATTATCTTCAACGACTAAAATAAAACTTCAAAAAGTAAGTACCGCAACCATTGCAACTTGTTTATTTAAAAGAGGGTTAAAAAATCAATTTATTCAAAAAGTGAGACCCTTAAAACTAGGAAAACCAACAATGGTTGGAGAGGCTTTTACTTTAAGATACATTCCTGCAAGAGAAGATTTAAATCCGATTACTGCATTTCGCGACCCAAAACACCCACAACGAGTTGCAGTTGAAGAATGTCCAGTAGGCGCTATATTGGTAATCGACAGTAGAAATAATGCCCGAGCTGCTTCAGCAGGATCAATTTTAGTAACCAGATTAATGGTTAGAGGATGTGCTGGCATTGTAACCGATGGAGGTTTTAGAGATTCCGCAGAAATTGCTGCCTTAAGTTTTTCATCTTACCATCAACAGCCATCTGCTCCTACAAATTTGACATTACATCAAGCGATTGATATCAATGTTCCTATTGGTTGTGGCGATGTTGCGGTTTTTCCAGGTGATGTTTTAGTGGGTGATGATGATGGGGTTATGGTTATTCCTGCTGAAATAGTTGATGAAGTTGCCGATGAATGTCTTGAAATGACTTTATTTGAAGATTTTGTGTTAGAAAAAGTGAATGAAGGACAAACTATTATAGGTTTATATCCACCAACAAATGCAACTAATTTGGTCGAATTCGAAAATTGGAAAAATAAAAAAGAAAAGGAATTATAATCTTTTTTATTAAGTTGGATATATTATAATTAAGAAGAATACAAAGCCTAAAAACTGCATACGTTATTGCATACAATTTAAAATTTTAAGAACCTGTAAACCTAGTAAAATGGTTTGAAATTTAATTTACTTCAAATTCTTATTATGAAATTTGAATTGCACCATCTCCAGCACTATTCCATTTCGTTAGCACTTCATTTCTTAAAGCTTCCAATTCTCCAAAGTAAGAACATCCTCGTTCGCCCTGAACTTATCGAAGGGAAGAAAAACCCACATCACCACCAACCTCAACGCCGAAGAGCTGGAACAACGATATGGAAACCGGGTAAGAAGCAGGTTAAGAGAGATGTTTAATCTTATAGGGTTCGATGAATTAACTAAAGATAAAAGACAATAAAAAACCCCACCTCAGGTGAGGTGGGGAAAATTGCTATGAAATAAGCTTATCAAAATTATGTTTTGAAGAACAATTAACATAAGCTTATTCAAGC
>JAAFHC010000160.1 GCA_010906935.1 Gelidibacter sp. | reverse complement strand
TTGGCAAATGACGGGAAATTAGATCCCGTAATTGGCCGAGATGAAGAAATTAGAAGAATTCTTCAAATTTTATCACGAAGAACCAAAAACAATCCAATGCTCGTTGGCGAACCTGGAACTGGAAAAACTGCTATTGCAGAAGGTTTGGCACATAGAATTGTAAAAGGTGACATTCCTGAAAATTTAAAAGGCAAACAAGTTTATTCCTTAGATATGGGAGCGCTTATTGCCGGTGCAAAATATAAAGGAGAATTTGAAGAACGCTTAAAATCCGTTATAAAGGAAGTAACTTCTTCTAATGGAGAAATAATTTTATTTATTGATGAAATTCACACTTTGGTTGGCGCCGGCGGCGGGCAAGGTGCGATGGATGCGGCTAATATATTAAAACCTGCTTTGGCAAGAGGCGAATTGAGGGCAATTGGCGCAACTACTTTAGACGAATATCAAAAATATTTTGAAAAAGACAAAGCGCTGGAACGCCGTTTTCAAAAAGTAATTGTGAATGAGCCAGATACAGAAAGTGCCATTTCAATTTTACGGGGAATCAAGGATAAATATGAGAATCATCATAAAGTGCAAATTAAAGACGATGCCATTATCGCCGCTGTAGAACTTTCTCAACGTTATATTTCTAACCGATTTTTACCCGATAAAGCCATTGATTTAATGGATGAAGCGGCTGCAAAATTGCGCATGGAAATAAATTCAAAACCAGAAGAATTGGATGTTTTGGATCGTAAAATAATGCAGATTGAAATTGAAATTGAAGCCATAAAACGTGAAAAAGACGAAAAAAAATTAGCAAGTTTAAAAGAAGAAGTCGCCAATTTAAAAGAAAAACGCAACGAAATAAATGCGAAATGGGTGAGCGAAAAGGAATTGGTTGAAAATGCTCAGGCAAGCAAAGAAGCTATTGAAAATTATAAATTGGAAGCTGAACGAGCCGAACGCGATGGAGACTACGGAAAAGTGGCAGAAATTCGCTACGGAAAAATCAAAGATGAACAGGATAAATTGTTAAAACTTCAAAAAGAGTTGGCTGAAAATCAGGATTCCGCTTTAATCAAAGAAGAAGTTACCCGAGATGATATTGCTGAAATTGTAGCAAAATGGACCGGAATTCCGGTGACGAAAATGTTGCAAAGCGAGCGTGAAAAACTCTTGCATTTAGAAGATGAACTTCACGAAAGAGTTGTTGGACAAGAAGAAGCCATAAGTGCCGTTGCAGATGCAGTTAGACGATCCAGAGCCGGATTGCAGGACGTAAAAAAACCGCTTGGAACTTTCTTGTTTTTGGGAACAACTGGCGTGGGTAAAACAGAATTGGCAAAAGCGTTGGCTGAATATTTATTTGATTCTGAAAATTCTTTAACGCGTATTGATATGAGCGAATATCAGGAACGTCATGCGGTAAGTCGACTTATAGGTGCGCCTCCTGGATATGTGGGTTATGAAGAAGGCGGACAATTGACCGAAGCGGTTCGAAGAAAACCTTATTCCGTTATTTTATTAGATGAAATTGAAAAAGCGCATCCCGATACGTTTAATATTTTATTACAGGTTTTGGATGAAGGAAGATTAACGGACAATAAAGGTCGCGTTGCCGATTTTAAGAACACCATAATTATCATGACTTCAAATATGGGATCGACTATTATTCAGGAAAGGTTTGAAAATATGGACATGAGTAAACGAGACAGCATTACAGAAGCCACTAAAGCTGAAGTTTTGGTTTTGTTAAAAGAAACCATCAGACCAGAATTTTTAAACAGAATTGATGAAATTATCATGTTTACGCCTTTAAATAAAGATGAAATTCATCAAATTGTTAAAATACAATTGGATTTATTGGCTAAAATGTTGTTAACAAAAGACATTCATATAGAATTTTCTGAAGAGGTTATTGATGCCTTGGCAAATAAAGGTTTTGATCCGCAATTTGGCGCAAGACCTGTAAAACGAGTGATTCAAAAAGAAGTGCTCAATGAATTGTCCAAAGAAATTTTGGCAGGAAAAGTAACTTCCGACAGTCATATTTTGCTTGATGCCTTTGACGATAAAATTGTGTTTAGAAACAAAAATAATGAATAAAAAAACTGCCAAAGGCAGTTTTTTTGTTTCTTTATAAAAAATTATCAGATGAAGAAAATTATTATATTCAGTCTTTTATTAATTACAATGGCAACTTTGCAAGCACAAGAATCAGTTGAAAAAACAACTACGTATTTTTTAATAAGACATGCTGAAAAAGTGAGGGAAAATCCTGCTGATAAAAATCCCGATTTAAATGAAAGAGGTTTCCAAAGAGCTGAAAATTGGAAAAAAGTATTACAGCACGTATCATTTGACGCTATTTATTCAACCAATTATAAGAGAACGCTCAATACAGCTGAGCCTATTGCAAAAAAGTTCAATTTAGAACCCATAGTTTACAACCCTTCAAAAGTGGATTTTGATCTTTTTCAACTTGAAAATGAGGGCAAGAATGTTTTAATCGTTGGTCACAGCAATACCATTCCACAGTTTGTGAATGGATTGATCCATCAACAAAAATATCAAGAAATGGATGATGCGGAATTTTCACATTTGTACATTATTACCGTTAAAGGAAATGTAATTAGCGACTTGCTATTGTACATCGATTTTTAGGTTGTATTAAATCAATTTTAGAAGCGTTTTATACCAATTGAATTTTTAAATGTTGTGTTAAAAATTTGAATTATTTTTAGTTCAGTTTAGAAATAAATTTTAAGCATAGCCTAAGCTACGGTTCCATTTTATGACGACAAATGAGCTAAAAAGAAACGAATTTTATACGACATTTGAATGTTTAATTGGTATTAATTACCTTTGCCATTATTATGCAGAAAAACATCAACATAAAAAATAAGAAAGCGCGCTTTGAATATGAAATTCTGGATAAATATATAGCCGGAATTCAACTTACAGGAACCGAAATAAAATCGATTCGTGAAAGCAAAGCCCGAATTACGGAAAGTTTTTGCGAGTTTAATGAAAAAGGCGAGTTATTTGCCATCAATATGTTTATTGAAGAATATATTTATGGTCACGCATTTAATCACAACCCTAAAAGTGAACGAAAACTGCTTTTAAACAAACGCGAATTGAAAAAATTGTTGAAAGAAGTTCAAAATGCAGGTTTGACCATCGTTCCGTTGCGCTTATTTTTAACTGATAAAGGCTGGGCAAAGTTGGAAATTGCACTTGCAAAAGGAAAGAAAAACTACGACAAACGCGAAGCCATTAAAACCAGGGACAGCAAAATACATTTGGACCGAATTAAAAAAGACTTCAATTAGCGGGATGAAATTGGCAGCATTTTTAAGATTAATCAGATGGAAAAATTTACTGCTTATCATTTATCTGCAAATCTTACTTAAATTTTCACTGTTTTCAGCATTTGAACTCACTTCAAATCTGTCAGTATTTCAATTTGTCACCTTATTATTTTCGCTCATTTTAATCACTGCCGCGGGTTACATCATCAATGATATTTTTGATTTAAAATCCGATGTAATCAATAAGCCACAAAACGTAATTGTCACCAACTATTTTTATGTTGAAAGCGTACAACAATTTTATTTAATTACTAATACTTTGGGAATTGTTTTAGGAATTGGTTTGTCACTATCCTTACAAAAACCAACTTATTCTTTTATTTTTATTGGCGCTTCACTCCTGCTCTATATCTATTCAAAAACATTAAAATCGAAGCCCTTAATTGGCAATATTGCAGTATCGTTTTTAGTTGCATTTAGTATCATTACTTTGTGTTTATTTGATTTAAATTTAGAAAATCAAAGTGAAGATCAGCAGTTGGTAATTTATATAATATTGATGTTGTCAGCTTTTGCTTTTTTAATAAATCTTGTTCGTGAAATAGTTAAAGATATTGAAGATATAAATGGCGATTACAGTTTAAAAATGAATACATTGCCTATTTTATTAGGCGTTGCAAGATCAAAAAAAATAGCTTCATTTTTGTGTGTTTTTCCTTTGGGATTGTTGTTGTTTATTGTGGCAAAATACGCTTCATTATATAAATACATCATATTATATTTGTTGCTGTTTACGTTGGTTCCGTTGCTTTATGTGGCTTTGAAATTGCTTTCGGCAAAAACTAAAAAAGATTTTAAAAAATTAAGTATGTTCCTAAAAATTATCATGTTTTTGGGGATTAATTCACTACTCATCTTATCACTTAACTCGTACTAATGCTTTCAGAAAAATTAAGACATAAAAACATCATTTTAGCATCAGGTTCTCCGCGCCGCCAGGAATTGTTTAATGAATTGGGACTCGATTTTTCAATTCAGGTTAAGCCAATTGAAGAAATTTATCCTTCAACATTAAAAGCATCAGCAATTACCAATTATTTGGCTGAATTGAAGGCCGCTGCTTTTATAGATTTGGCTGAAAATGACATCGTAATAACCGCAGATACCATTGTTTGGCTGAACAACAAAGCCATAGAAAAACCAAAAGACAAACAGCATGCAATTGAGATGTTGCAAGAACTTTCAGGCACTGGACATAAAGTAATTACTTCAATTTGCATTAAAACTGTTGCTTCACAAAAAGTATTTCACGACGAAACAATGGTTTATTTCAAGCCTTTGTCTATGGAAGAAATCACCTATTATGTTGAAAAATACAAACCTTTTGATAAAGCCGGCGCTTATGGAATCCAAGAATGGATAGGTTTTATAGGTGTTACCAAGATTGAAGGCAGTTACTTTAATGTCATGGGATTACCTGTTCATAAACTCTATGAAGAATTATTGAAATTGTAATATAGTATCGTTAAATATCATTATTTTTGAACGATTTTTAATAAATAACAAATGAAAAAATACACGTTTACAGAAAAAAAAGACACAAGATCGGGATTTGGTGCAGGATTGGCTGAATTGGGAGATACAAATGAAAATGTAGTGGCGCTATGTGCAGATTTAGTGGGCTCGTTAAAAATGGAAAAATTTATTGAAAATCATCCAAAACGATTTTTTCAAATAGGAATAGCAGAAGCAAATATGATGGGAATTGCTGCAGGTTTAACCATTGGTGGGAAAATTCCGTTTACGGGCACTTTTGCAAATTTTTCTACCGGAAGGGTTTACGACCAAATCCGACAATCTATTGCTTATTCAGAAAAAAATGTAAAAATATGTGCTTCCCATGCCGGATTGACATTGGGTGAAGATGGAGCAACACATCAAATTTTGGAAGATATCGGCTTGATGAAAATGTTACCGAATATGACCGTAATCAATACCTGCGATTACAATCAAACAAAAGCGGCAACTATTGCCATCGCTGAACATGTTGGTCCGGTTTACTTGCGTTTTGGCCGTCCGGTTGTCCCTGTGTTTATGCCGGCAAACGAAAAATTCATCATAGGAAAAGCGATTCAATTAACCGAAGGTACAGACGTGACCATTGTAGCTACCGGACATTTGGTTTGGGAAGCATTGCAAGCTTCAGAAAAACTGGAAGCGATGGGAATTAGCGCCGAAGTTATTAACATTCATACCATAAAACCTTTAGATGACGAAGCCATTTTAAAATCTGTTGCAAAAACAGGTTGTATCGTAACGGCCGAAGAGCACAATATTTTAGG
>JAAFHC010000159.1 GCA_010906935.1 Gelidibacter sp. | reverse complement strand
TCAATAATACTTTTGAAGTTCCATACAACATTCAAAATATACTTAAAAAATCGTGTTACGATTGCCACAGCAATAACACCAATTATCCTTGGTATCATAAAATTCAACCTGCAAGTTGGCTGTTAGAAAATCATATAAAAGAAGGAAAAAAGGGATTAAATTTCAGTGAATTTGGTGCCTATTCAAAACGAAGACAAAAAAGCAAATTAAAATCTATTATAAATCAGATTAAAGATGATGAAATGCCACTTTACTCCTATACCTTAATTCATAGTGATGCTAAACTTTCAGAAGGCAATAAGAAAGATTTAATAGATTGGCTAAGCAAACAAAAAGATAGTATTCAAAAGTAAATTTAACATTTCAAGTTGATTTACAGCGTTTTACCTTAATTTTAAAGTTATTTAAAAATGAGTGTAAATTAATTTAAAAGATAATTGGTCAACCAACTGATCTTTTATTTGTTCATCTGATAAATTGTATAGCCTTTGAAGTATTGGTATTTTAAACATCAAAACAGAATTATAAGATTTTTCCATCATTACTCTTCGGTTTTTGCTTGGTGTAATTTGTTTCCAATGTTTTCCTAAAAACTTCAAAGTTAACGTGCTTGTTTAATTTCTCTAAAGGGTCTTTTGTTCATCAAAGAATCCCCTTGCAGCCTGCTTTTATTCGGTGTTATAGAATATGGTTTTTCTACTGCAAAGAAAAACTTAATCTTCATATTCTTCGGACATAGATAATGTTTTTAACATTGTATTTTTAGAACTGCCCTTAAATAACTTATGGATTTAGCAATCTCATAAGTCGCTAAACAATAAAAATCATCAACCCAAAATAGATGAATAATGTAAGTATTTATATAAATTATGTAACAACTGTTACGCGTTTTGCAACTATTTTTGAGCTTTTACATTAATTCAATACATATTAATTAATAAAACGAAACAACATAAAAAATTATTTATTATCGCAATTATAAGAACTTCCCATAACTGAGTTTATGAAAATTATCACTGAACTGGTTTAAACTTTTTTGATTGAAGCGAAAAATAGGAGTTTTTTGCTCAATTGAAGGCTTTTTTTAACTGCATAGCATCGCTACGGAGTTCAAAAAAGACAAAAAGTGAGTGAAAAATAACATTTTGCAGCCAATTGAAAAAAGTTTAAACCAGTTCACTTAAAAAAACAACCATTTTGTCTATTATATCGAATTATCTAATTATGAACCAAGATTTTGACATAAAATGCTGAGTCTCAAACTTAAATTTGAAAAAAATAAAATACTTAATCCAATGAAAAAAATAAACTATGCATTTATTCTCGTATTGATTTGCAACTATACGGTATTTGCACAAAAAGAAGGAAATGCAGCTAATTTACCCGTGCACGAATACACCTTAACCATCAAGGAAGAAATGGTAAACAAAGCAGGAAAAGAAGTAATGGGAATGACTGTTAACGGAAGCATTCCTGGACCTATCTTGGAGTTTATCGAAGGCGAATATGCGGTTATTTATGTGAAAAATGAAATGAAAGAAGAAACGTCTATTCATTGGCACGGAATCTTATTGCCAAATTTTCACGATGGTGTTCCCTATTTATCCACGCCACCTATTAAACCCGGAACAACTTTCAAGTATGAATTTCGCATAAAACAAAATGGGACATATTGGTATCACTCGCACACAATGCTACAGGAACAAAGCGGTGTTTTTGGCTCAATTGTCATCCATCCAAAAGAAGAAAACTTGGATTACGATCAAGATTTAGTGTTGATGCTTTCCGATTGGACAAATGAAAAACCAATGAATGTTCTGCGAAACCTAAAGCGTGGCAACGAATGGTATCAAATGAAAAAGGGCACTTCAACACCATTGAATAAGGTCATTGCCCGTGGTGCATTTGGTGCACAGCTAGATTTTTGGCGACAACGGATGGGAGGTGCAGATATCGCCGATGTGTATTATCCTGCATTCTTAGTTAATGGAGAAAAATCTGTAGAATATGCCGATTACAAGCCTGGGGAAAAGGTGCGTTTGCGCATTATAAACGGTTCTGCCTCCTCACAATTTTGGATGACATTTGGCGGAGAACCACCTTTATTAGTGTCTGCCGATGGAAAGGATGTAGTTCCGCTTGCACATCATAAAACCTTCATTGGCGTTGCCGAAACCTACGATTTTATCGTGACCGTGCCACAAAATGGAAAGATTGAGTTGCGGGCAATGGCACAGGATGGTTCGGGCACTACCACAGCGTATATTGGAAAAGGCGAAATACTTCCCGCTGAAATTGTTCCGAAACCCGATAAAATCAAAATGATGCAACAGATGGCAAAAATGGATATGAAAATGGGGGCGCATGCCCTAAAATTCCAACCCAAAAAAGATGAGCGTTTTGAAATGAAGGAAGAATACGGTATGCAGATGGAAGGAATGAAAATGGATGATGAAAAAATGAATATGCCAAAAGATTCCGTTATGAAAGATAAAACGGACCACTCAAAAATGAACCATTCCAAGATGGACCTGCCTACCGGCAAGGCAGGAATGAAGAAGGATTCAACTTCAAATATGGATGGTATGAGTATGAAAAATGATGATATGAAAATGGATGATATGCAGATGGACGGAATGAACCTGCCTGCCGGCGAGTCAGGTATGTTTTCCGAATACAATTACGATTATCTAAAATCGACTGAAAAAACTTCCTACGATAAAAAACTTCCAGTTAAGGAGATCCTATTAAATCTTACAGGTAATATGCAACGCTACATCTGGAGTATGAACGGTGTTCCTTTGAACGAAGCCGATAATATCAAAATAAAGAGTGGCGAAGTTACCAGAATGACTTTTAACAATTTGACGATGATGCACCACCCAATGCACCTGCATGGCCACTTTTTTAGGGTGATCAACAAAAATGGAGCGTATTCGCCTTTAAAACATACAGTCAACGTTCCACCAATGCAACAAGTAACCATAGAGTTCAGCGGTAACAATGGCGATGAATATGGTGATTGGTTTTTTCACTGCCATATTCTTTATCATATGATGAGCGGTATGGCGCGCGTGGTAAGTTATGAAACGCCTCGCGACCCTCGGATGGCAAAATATCCCATTAAAAACTTACTTAATGAAGCAGACCAGTATTATACGTGGTCAATGGTCGATGTTGCATCGCATATGACGGAGTTTAATTATGTAGCTTCAAACATCAGAAACCAATTTAATGTATCCGCAGAATATGGATGGAACAAAAATCTTGAAGCCGAAGTAACCTACGAACGCTATGTACACGATTATTTAAGGGTGTTTGGCGGTGTTAATATTGAAAATGAAATGGAAGATAGTTTGGATGAAATTTCAACCACAGCAATTGCCGGAATTCGATTTTTGACCCCGTACCTTTTCAATCTTGATGTACGCATAGACAGCAAATTGCGACCGCAAATCAGCTTAAGACGTGAAATACTAATTTTTCCCAGAACAGCCATTTTTGGCAGTTATGAATACCAAGCAGATTTTGGTTGGGTGGATGACCTTCCTACCGGAGATAATTTCGCAAACGAAGTTTCCTGGAATGCAGGCGTGGAATATTTTTTATCAAGAAATTTTTCATTGATGGCAAGCTATGATAACCGTTTTGGTGCAGGTGGCGGACTATCGGTAAGATTCTAAATATGAATAATAACTATAAAAAAGACAGTCTATCACTAATCGGAGCTGTAGCGTTAGGTACTGGCGTAATGATTGGTGCGGGAATTTTTGCCTTATTGGGTCAGGTCGCAGAACTATCAGGCAACTTATTTCCACTTGCCTTCATAGCCGGAGCGATAATTTCAGGATTTAGTGCTTATGGTTATATCAAATTGTCAAATGCATTTCCTTCCTCTGGTGGTATAGCTATGTATTTGGTCAAAGCCTATGGTAAAGGAACCGTTGCGGCATCGGGTGCGTTGTTAATGGCATTTTCAATGATTATCAATGAGAGTCTGGTCGCCCGTACTTTTGGTTCTTATACCTTACAACTCTTTAATGTGGGCAACAACAGTGTTTGGGTGCCAATACTCGGTGTAATCCTTATTGTGGGTGCCTTTCTAATTAATATTTCTGGTAATAAAATTATTGGAAAGTCATCATTAGTTATGGCTATCATAAAGGTTGGAGGTATCGCTATTTTTGCAATAGGAGCTCTCTGGGCTGCTGGATTTTCTTTCCAAGATGCTATTTCATTAAGTAATTCGACAGATTATGCGACAACAGATTATTTAGGTGCATTGGCTTTGTCTATTTTGGCGTATAAAGGATTTACGACTATCACAAACAGTGGTGGTGAAATTGTAAACCCAAATAAGAATGTGGGGCGGGCTATTATAATTTCTCTTTCAGTATGTACCGTAATATATCTATTAGTAGCTTTTGCAGTTTCCTCTAATTTAACGATTTCAGAAATTGTAACAGCCAAGGATTATTCATTGGCCGAAGCTTCAAAGCCAGCTTTTGGTAAATACGGATTATGGTTCACCGTTGGTATAGCAATAGTCGCTACCATCTCTGGAATTATAGCCAGCATTTTTGCCGTATCAAGAATGACCGCAATGTTAACGGATATGAAGCTCATTCCTCATAACCATTTTGGTATGCCAGGAAATGTTCAAAAACATATGTTGGTATATGTTGCTATTATTGCTATAGTACTAACTATATTTTTCGATTTAAGTCGTATTGCATCTTTGGGTGCAATATTTTATTTAGTGATGGACATCGGCATCCAATGGGGTATATTGCGAAACTTAAGAAAAGAAGTACAGGCCAATTCAGCTATAATTATAGCTGCAATACTTTTAGATGTCATCGTTTTAAGTGCCTTTTTATGGATTAAAGCAAGTACTGATATAACAGTCATTATTGTTGCATTAGTGGCTTTAATACTTATCATTTTAGGAGAAAGATGGTTTTTAACTACAAATAAACACAACTAGGATTCAGAATAAAAAATGTATATAAATAATTTAAAATTAATAAAAATGAAAAACGTAAGAACAACAACAGTAAAAATTTTAATGGTAATTGGATTAGTAGGAACAATAATCAGTTGCAAATCAACCTTTAATGCCACTGAAACAATGCAAACTCAAGCCAATCGAAATGCCATTTATCAAGAAATCATTTCAAACCCTATTCAGTTTACCAATTTCATCAGTGAGGCACAAAAAAGTGAAGAGGCCAAAAAGATAATGATGAAGGCTCATATGGAACAGATGGAATCGGGAAATATGAAAATGATGATGGAGAAAAATCCTGAAATGAAAGAAAAAATGCAATCCCACATGCAGATGATGATGGAGAAAAACCCTGAAATGATGCAAAAGATGCAATCCAAAATGCTCAATAAAATGATCGAAAACGAAAAGGGTCGTAAAATGCTGATGGATGAAATCCAAAACAACGAAATGATGAAAAAGGAAATGAAAGCAAAGATGATGCAAATGATGAATGAAAACCCTGAAATGATGGAAGAAATGATAAAGAAGATGATGGAAAAAAATCCTGAAATGATGAAGAAAGATGAAAGGGAAAATGTAAAATAAAGGATTATAAATTCCTGCTCTAAAGATTGGGATATTTACAAATGAAAACAATTAGTTAACTATTAAAACTATACAATTATGATGATGTGGTGGTGGATACTGATACCGATTGTGCTTGTATTGGTCGTGTTTCAGTACAATGGAAGAAATAGACAAAATACCGAGAAAAGAGAAAACCCTATGGATATTCTGGATAACCGGTACGCCAAGGGAGAAATATCCAAAGAAGAATATTAAGAACAAAAACGGGACATTGAACACTAAAAATTAAAAAATTATGAACTATTATTTTAATAAAACTGTAAAAGGAACTTTTGAAGAGGTAATTGATAAAGTTACCCAAGAATTGAAAGATGAAGGTTTTGGTATACTCACTGAAATTGATGTGACAGCAACCTTAAAGAAAAAACTGGATGTAAACTTTAAAAAGTATAGGATACTTGGAGCTTGTAATCCACCCTATGCACTTAAAGCTTTGCAAGCAGAAGATAAAATTGGAACGATGTTGCCCTGCAATGTAATTGTACAGGAAATTGAAGATGGCGTTATTGAAGTAGCCGCGGTAAACCCAATGGCATCAATGCAGGCAGTGGAAAATGAAAAATTAGACGATGTTGCCAATGAAATAACTTCAATGTTGAAGAATGTAATTGAAAAATTATAAGGCTTTTTAAAAAATAGATAAACAACAAATTATAATCATAAACTTAAATCAAAATAAAAAAATTAAGTTTGATTACTTAAAAAAGGAGGCTTATGTAACTTTAGTTGCATACAACAATGATTTTTATCATAACTGTCTATTATAGAATGATTTATTTTTGTGTAAAATTTATCGTCCATTTTAAAGGAGGCTTAGAATATTAATGAAATGAAAAAAATTATTTCTAACATAGCGGCTCTATTTTTAGTAGTGTTGGTGCTGTTTTCATCTGTTTCATTTACAGTTGAAAAACACTTATGCGGAGGTCAAGTTTTTTCGGAATCCGTTTTTGGAAAAGCAAAGGATTGTGGAATGGATGAAAAATGTTGTAAAGAAGAAAACAACAACCTTTATTTTTCAAAAAAATCATGTTGCTCAGATGAAATTCAACTCATAAACGGATCTGTATTTGAAAAAGTGACGGTCTTAAAACTGGCTAACAATCAACAAAACTTATTCGCTTTTACTTTATTAAATTATTCTATATTTTCCCCAATAAATAAAAGCAGAATAATTCAAATTAATAATTACTTTCCACCACCAAATACTCATAACTTCAATATTCTATATGAGATTTTTCGAATTTAATATTTAAACCAGTTCTTTTACTATTTTTTACAAATCAAACATCTTAGACTTCTATTATGTTTGAACATCCCCTTTAAATTATAATTAATCAAACTTTAAAATAATTATAATTAATTTTAAAAATACCCTAAAATGAAAACAATGAAATATTTTTTTGTTGCACTATTAGTGATAGTTGCAGCAAGTTGCGAAAATGATACTACAACCGGTCCTGTTGGGACACTTTCTTTAAAACTTACAGATGCACCTATGCATTATAGCCAATTTATGTCGGCAAGTGTAACTATTGACAAAATTGAAATTGGAAATAGTACTGATGTAAATTCTATGATGACTATCATGAATACGCCAATGACCTATAATTTATTGGAATTGGTGAATGGTATAACATCAACTATGGCAAATGCCGAAATTCCAGTAGGCGATTATAACCTTATGCGTTTATATATTTCTTCAACTGAAATGAAAATGTTAAATGGTGATTCATTCACTTATAATATGAACCAAAACGGCTATTCAGGCGGTGGAATGATGCAAAATGGAATGATGTTAAACAATCAAAATAGAAGTATAGATATTCCATTAAATCATCCTTTAACAATTTCTAACGGAAGTATGAGTGAATTTCTTTTGGATATTGATGTTGATCAATCTTTTATGTTGCAAGGCGTTAACTATGACAACAATAATATGATGATGAACATGTCTGGTTTCACCTTTATGCCAACAATGCGTTTTGTAGATATGGCAACTTCCGGAATCATAAGCGGAACAGTTCAAGATGCTCATGGAAATTTACCAAATGCTACTGTTTCCTTAATGCAAAATGGGACGATTTATACTAGTACTCATTCAAATTCCAACGGGCATTATGCTTTAATAGGTATTCCTCAAGGCGCGTACACCATTAAAACTGAGTTAAATGGTTACATCATGAACCCTATTGGAAATGAACAAAATATGGGTGTGTTAAATATGATGTCAAAAGCTACTTTAAATGTAGATTTTAATATGATGACTTCCAATTAATTTGTTTTTTAACTAATAAGCAGGCAATTGCTGAAATAAAATATGGGGCCTAAAAACCCCATATTTTTATATATAATTCTATACTAAACAAATTATCTATCTTCTTATCAAGCTAAAATGTCCTTTATGTTCTATAGTAATTCCGCTATAATCTGTCATTTTTGCCACATACCAATAATCTGTTGAAACTGCTTTATGGGAATTGTAAAATCCGTCCCAACCCTGCTGAGAAGCACTGAAATTTGCCAACAACTTTCCATATCTATCAAAAATATAGATATTAGATGATTTAAAAACAGCAGGATCCACGCCCAAAACATTCCAAGTATCATTTTGGCCATCGTCATTTGGCGTAAAGAAATTTGGAAACCCAAATACATAGACGGTAATTTGAGCGATGCCGCAATTGTTTTTATCACGGACAAATACGGTATGCGTTCCGGGAATTACTTCTGAAAAAACTGGGTCGTCCTGATAAGGTCCGGAAATATCATCCAACGAAAACTCATAATCCCCAATACCCAAATTTTGTCCTGAATTATTTATACTGATGGAATTATTTCCCGAATTGTCAATGATTTGGATATCTCCTGAAGAAATATCAGCAATTATTGATTCTGTTATGGAGATTTGCTTGGGAAAAGATACACAGCCTAAATTTGAAGTCGCCATTACCGTATAAACACCTTCTTCAACAATATCCACAAAAGGTTGATCACTTAATACAATTCCTACATCATTTGTCCATTCATACGTGTAAGTGCCAAGTGGATTATAGGTTGAAACCGTTAAAGGCAAGTTATTTAAACAAACAATTCCCGTTTCATCCAACTCAAATTCAGGTCTCGGATTTACAATTAATTTTAGCACTGGCGCAATGCCAAAACAACCGCCATTTATAGCACTTTCAACACGAACCCAAATGGTTTGGCTAAAAGGAACTTCACTTAAATAGGTGTTTGTCGGACTAATTATATTGGTCTCTGAAACGGCATCGGCTCGATTTCTATAATAGGAAACTCTCAAATTAGGCGCTGAAAACTGGGCAATAATTTCTGAAGTGACTTGTGCCAAATTAAATTCATGCAAACCATCTATGGTAGCATCATCATCACAAACAATAAGTTCACGTGAATAATTTGGTGGAAATGCCGTGATTGAAACTGTTAAATTAACCTGCACAATTCTGTAACATCCTTCCCCAGAGGCAACTCTTGCAAAAACAATCGGACTCACATTATTTGAGAAAGAGGATTTATTGACTGCATTTATTCCTGAAGCTGCGTTTGTTGAAGACAAGTGATAGGTAACATTCAAACTTGGATTATTGAGCGTTACAAAGAAATCTGCTTCAAAAAGGTTAAAATTAGTTATGCCATCCCGATTACCGTCTTCATCGCATTGCACCAATTCATAAGGTATTGTCATTGCATTGGGCAATGGTTTAACTTCTATCATAAAAGAGGTATCCGCGCAACAATCAATATTATTAGTTGTTTTATTTGTTACCCGAACATAAATGGTTTGCAGGTTGGCAACACTGTTTGGAAAAGTCGTAGGGTTTGAAATTTGATTGGTATATGCCGCATCTCGGTAATAATTTACTTCAAAAACGTAGGGTGATTGTCCGTTCAAAATAACGCTTTCCCGTTCGGTTAAATTAAATTGATAAAAACCATTGGTGTC
>JAAFHC010000158.1 GCA_010906935.1 Gelidibacter sp. | reverse complement strand
AGGACTTTTTCTACTACTAATTTCAATTATTAGTTGCGAAAAAGAAAACTATGAGTTTGGTGAGCTTGTTACACCTACAAATATGGTGATAACAACTGATATTGTTGGTGTAGATGCCGCACATCCAAACGGAGACGGAAGCGGAACAGTGCATTTTAATGTTGTTGCAGACGGTGCACTTACTTACAGATTTGTGTATGATGGTGCTGAAACAACATCTGCTTTTGGTACGAAAACTTACACTTTCGGAACAACAGGTCTTAAGAAATATGCAGTAACTGTTCTCGCTTATGGAACCGGTGGTGTTTCAAGCAGCAAAACTGTTGAAGTAGAGGTTTTGGTGGTGTATTCACCTCCTGCCGATTTACTAACAATGCTAACCTCAAACAGTTCTAGAACATGGAGATTGAAAGCTGAAGCTACAGGACACTTTGGTGTTGGCCCAGCTGATTCTGCCACACCAGTTTGGTGGGCTGCTGTTCCTAATGATAAAGTGGCATTTGGCGCTTACGATGACAGATTCATTTTTAATGTGAACGGAACATTTACGCACAATACAAATGGTGATACGTTCGGAAAATTGGCGGCTATGGCTGCAGATTTAGGTGGTGATCAAGGATTAACACCTGATGGTAATGGCGAATCTGTATTTGCATTGGCAAATTACAGCGAAAGCTGGAATTTATCTGCTCCTGGCGGACAAGAAACGTTAACATTTTCAAACATTGGCTACCACGGATTTTATGTTGGTGGTGACCATAAATATGCAATCTTAGCCAGATCTGAAAACGAAATGTCAATTAGAACTGTAGGTGCTGATGGTAATGGTTGGTTTGCAATATTAATTGCAGTTGAATAAAAATTAATTTTTAAAATGAAGGGGTAAATTACCCCTTCATTTTATTCTTTTTAAAATATCAGATTTCAAAAAACATCAAATTATGCTTAATCCTTTCAAATTACATAAGATTCTTCTTCATGTTTTATTATTTTCAATTCTTTTATTTTCTTGTGGAGGCGGAAGCGACGATGGCGATCCAATTGACACAAGTACCCCTTCTAACTTAGCAATTACTGCAAATCTTGTTGGGGCAAACACCAACAATACTAATGGAGATGGCAGTGGCAAAGTTATATTTAACTTTTCGGCCGACAATGCCACTTCTTATAAAATTAATTTTGGAAATGGAGATACCGCAGAAACTTCATCTAATTCTATTTCTTACACTTATACTGGTGGAGGAATCACCAATTATAACGTCTTTGTTTCGGCTTACAAGGCCGATAAGTTTATTTCAAAAAACATTACCATCACCATAAAAGTTAATACAGGTCTTATTTTTTCGGATGAATTTGACACTCCAGGCAGTCCAAATACTAATAAATGGACCTATGATTTAGGTGCAGGTGGTTGGGGAAATGGAGAATCTCAATATTATACAAACAGAACTGATAATGTTGTTATTGCTAACGGCATCTTAAAAATTACAGCAAAAAAAGAAAGTTACCAAGGTGCTGCATATACTTCAACGCGTATGAAAACTCAAGGCAAATTTGATTTTAAATATGGCAAAGTTGAAGTAAGGGCAAAACTTCCACAAGGCGGAGGCACTTGGCCGGCAATATGGATGTTGGGCTCAAATATTACGACCGTAGGTTGGCCGGCTTGCGGTGAAGCTGATATTATGGAGCATGCAGGAAACAGACAAGGAATTGTTCAAAGTGCCATGCACACGCCTTCTAGTAATGGCAACACTGCAAACGTTGGATCACAAACTTTGGCCGATGTTTCAACGGCATTTCATGTATATGCTGTTGAATGGACAAGTCAAAGTATGGTTTTTTCTGTTGATGGCGTTGTTCATTACACTTATAACCCTGCAACCAAAAATAGCAGTACCTGGCCTTTTGATGCCAAGCAATTCCTCATTTTAAATGTGGCAATGGGAGGATCTTTTGGTGGTGGCATTGATCCTGCTTTTACAGAATCAAGTATGGAAATCGATTATGTAAGGGTTTACCAATAAAAAATAAAAATTTTATTTAAAGTTAACTTGTTTAAAAGTGAGGTTGTAGTTTCTTGATCATAAATGGTCAAAAAAATTACACAAAATGGTTAGGAAAAACTTATAATAATGAAATTCAAAAAAACGATAAGTATATTTTTTTTAATGGTTTTAGGTCTATTTTCATATGCCCAAGCTTTGGAGGTAATAACTTATAATATTCGTTTGGATGTTGCGGTTGACGGCGAAAATGCCTGGCCACTTAGGAAAGAGTTCCTAACTTCACAAATTCAATTTTACGAACCTGATATTTTCGGTATTCAAGAAGCAAGACCAAATCAGGTTATCGATATTTCAACTAGGCTTTCACAGTACAATCAGGTTGGCATTGGAAGAGAAGGCAAAGGAATAGGAGAATCTTCCAATATATTTTATAAAAAAGAC
The DNA here is from genome assembly GCA_010906935.1 of Gelidibacter sp. Classification (GTDB taxonomy): domain Bacteria; phylum Bacteroidota; class Bacteroidia; order Flavobacteriales; family Flavobacteriaceae; genus Lutibacter. The sequence continues at coordinate 3,962 of JAAFHC010000158.1, read as the reverse complement.
CGATTTCTACTTAAAGAATCGAATACATTTTGGCTTTCTGAAACACCCGATATTATATCAATAGGTTGGGATGCTGCTTACAACAGGGTTTGCACCTATGCCCTGCTGAAAGATAAAAAAACGAGAAAGCATCTTTGGGTTTTCAATACGCATTTAGATCATAAGGGTGAAGTTGCAAAAACAAAAGGAATTGAATTAATTCTTTCAAAAATTGCTGAATTAAATACTCAAAACTATCCGGTTATTTTTATGGGTGATTTTAATTCTGAACCAACTTCAGAAAGAATAATTGCACTAAAGAAGAAGATGAATGATACCCGAGACATTTCTAAAGAAAAACCTTTCGGATCTTCAGGAACCTTCAACGGTTTTATTCACAATGAACCCGTATTGCTATTGATAGACTATATTTTTGTGTCGAAAAACAACAAATTAAAAGTCGATAAATTCGCGGTTTTAAGTGATTCTAAAGATTTAAAATATCCTTCCGATCATTTGCCTGTATATGTTAAACTAAGTTATCAATAATGAAAAATAAAATATTTACTATAATGAAATCACTAATTTTTATGTTTGCTTTTATTGCTTTGAACAATTGCAGTAAGCAAAATAATGAAGATAATAATCCTTTACCTGAACCACCGGCTGTAACAAATGAAGTTGATTTTTGGCTCACAAAATCCGACCAATCCGTGAAACTTCAAAAACAATCCGGTATTTTGGCATTCAATGATTCTTATAATAATTACCCAAATATTGAGGTAAATGATGCTCAAACTTTTCAAACTGTTGACGGATTTGGATTTTCACTTACCGGTGGAAGCGCCCAGGTCATCAATTCGTTAAATGCTGACAAAAAACAAGCATTATTGCAAGAATTATTTGGTGTAAACAACAATTCAATCTCCATAAATTATTTAAGAATCAGTATTGGAGCTTCAGATTTAGATGCGTCCGTTTTTTCTTACAACGATTTACCTGCAGGACAAACAGATTTAAACCTAAATCAATTTAGTCTTGCTCCTGACATGACGAATTTAATTCCGCTGTTGAAAGAAATTTTGAAAATCAATCCGACCATAAAAATTATGGGAAGCCCTTGGTCTCCCCCAGTTTGGATGAAAGACAACAACAGCAGTATTGGCGGCAGCTTACAACCAAAATATTATAGTGTTTACGCACAGTATTTTGTTAAATATATCCAAAAAATGAAAGCTGAAGGCATTAATATTGATGCCATTACCATACAAAATGAACCTTTGCATCCGGGAAATAATCCAAGTTTGCTGATGCTCGCCCCACAACAAGCAGAATTTATTAAAAACCACCTTGGGCCAGCTTTTCAATCAGCAAACATTACTACAAAAATTATTATTTACGATCACAATTGCGACAAACCTGATTATCCAATAGCTGTTTTAAATGATCCTGCCGCAAAACAATATATTTCAGGCTCAGCCTTTCATTTATATGCTGGCGATATCAGCGCTTTAACAACTGTTAAAAATGCACATCCCAACAAAGATTTATATTTTACAGAGCAATATACGCCAAGTACTGGTGATTTTAGCGGTGATTTAAAATGGCATTTAAAGAATGTGGTTATTGGTTCTATGCGAAATTGGAGCAAAACCGCACTTGAATGGAATTTGGCCAACGACGCTTCTTTTGGACCTCATACGCCTGGCGGATGCACAACTTGTAAAGGCGGTATAACCATCAATAGCAGCACTTCCTACACCCAAAATGTTGGATACTATATTATTGGCCACGCATCTAAATTTGTGCCAACAGGTTCTGTAAGAATTGGAAGCAACATTACTGGAAATTTACATAATGTCGCTTTCAAAACTCCTGCAGGAAAAAAGGTTTTAGTCGTTGTAAATGATAGCAATACAGCTGAGTTGTTTAACATTAAATTCAATGGTAAATGGGTAACAACCTCCTTAGAGAGTGGTTCTGCAGGAACCTATATTTGGTAAAAAAACATCATAATAAATTATATAAATAATGAAAAATATAACAACAATCTTCCTTTTGCTCATTGCATTTACGGGATGTACACCAAAAGAAAAATCTTTAACAAAAGCTGATGAACCCATTGCAGCAAAAAACAATACCGCTTTGGTTTATACTTCGGCGCACAGCACCAATTTGAAACTCACGCTTACCGATTCATTGGTATTCAACGATTTTAAACAACCTTTAGAAACGGAATCCGCTATTTTAGTCGATCCAAGCAAAGAATTTCAAACGTTTTTGGGTATTGGCGCAGCGTTAACGGATGCTTCCGCAGAAACTTTTTATAAGTTATCTAAAGAGAATCAGGACCGTTTTATGGAAGCTTATTACAGCGTTGATAAAGGAATTGGCTATACATTGGCAAGAACCATTATTCATAGCTGCGATTTTTCAAGTGCAAGTTATACCTATATTGAAGAAGGAGATGCCGAGTTAAAAACGTTCAGCATTGATCACGACAAACAATTTAGGTTGCCATTCACAAAATTGGCCATTGCCGCAGCCGGAGGAAAATTAACCATGTACGCAAGTCCTTGGAGTCCGCCAGCTTTTATGAAAACAAACAACAATATGTTACAAGGCGGAAAATTAAAAGCCGAATTCTACCAGCCTTGGGCAAATTATTATGCAAAATTCATCAAAGCCTATGAAAAGGAAGGAATTCCAATTTGGGGATTGACCGTTCAAAATGAACCTATGGCTACCCAAACTTGGGAATCTTGTATTTATACTGCGGAAGAAGAACGCGATTTTTTAAAAAATTACTTAGGCCCAACTTTGGAAAAAGAAGGCTTGGGAGATAAAAAAATAATTGTTTGGGACCATAACCGAGATTTAATGTTTCAAAGAGCAAGTGTCATTTTAAATGATCCTGAAGCATCAAAATATGTTTGGGGAATTGGCTTTCATTGGTATGAAGACTGGAAAGATGGTATTCCTATGTTCAATAATGTAAAAGCTGTTAATGAGGCGTTTCCCGACAAAAACTTAATTTTTACGGAAGGCACCAATGAAAAATATGACTTAGCGAGAATTGTTTCAGAAGATCCAAAATTGGCAGAACGTTATGGAAAATCGATGATTAATGATTTCAACAATGGCACCGTTGCTTCAGATTGGAATATTTTGTTGGATGAAACCGGCGGTCCAAACCATGTGGGTAATTTATGCTTTGCGCCTGTGATTGGTGACACAAAAACAAATGAACTAATGTTCACAAATTCCTATTACTATATTGGGCATTTTTCAAAATTTATTCGTCCGGGTGCCAAAAGAATTTCAAGCGTATCGAGTGCCAACAATTTAATAACGACTGCTTTTAAAAATGAAGACGGCAGCATCGTTGTTGTGGTAATGAACCAAGGTGATACTGAAATAACTTATAGTGTAACCATGAATTTAAAAACGGCCGAACTGCGTTCACTGCCCCACTCCATTCAAACAATTGTATTATAGTTTAACCTAAAATAAGCAACATATAACCAAACCAACCAATAACTTATAAAAAATGAAAAAATCATACACCATTTCCATCAGTCTCATTGTTGCAATGGGCGGATTCCTTCTGGGCTTCGATAGTGCTGTAATTTCAGGGGCTGTTAACGGAATCAGAACTTATTTTAAAATGTCCGATTGGGAACTTGGATTCGCAGTAGGCTGTGTTATTTTTGGAGCCATGGCCGGAAACATTTCTGCAGGGCCTTTAAGTGACAAATTCGGAAGAAAAAAAATATTGATTGTCACCGCTATGCTTTTTACGGTATCTGCATTATGGTCTGCAATGGCAACAGATTACCTCTCATTTGTCATCGCCAGAATTATTGGAGGTGTTGGTATTGGAGGCGCAATCTTAATTGCGCCAATTTACATTGCAGAAATTGCGCCTCCTAAATTAAGGGGAAGTTTGGTTTCTTTAAATCAGTTGAACATTGTATTGGGTA
>JAAFHC010000157.1 GCA_010906935.1 Gelidibacter sp. | reverse complement strand
GGATCTACATGACTGCTAAGTCCGTAACACATATTTCGAACTCTGGCCGTGATTTTATCGAACATCACAGGCTCTTTTTTACTGTCTCTTTTTAGTACAAACATATTTGGTTATATTTTAGTTAGTTTATGTTATTCGTTAAATGTTATACGTTATATGTTATATGTTATATGTTATACGTGAAATGTTTTTCGTTAAGTTTTATTTGATTTCATTTTCGTTAAATAATTGATATAACCGTTTAAAAGCGAATTTATTTTTAAAAACAAAACTCTAAATTCTGTTAAAATAATTACATCAATATAATTATCATCTACAGCTGTTATAACTTGATTTAAAGATTCATGCAATGAGCCTTTCCAACTCTGCAATATTGAATATTTTCCTGAAAATGATATCTACCAAAACCCTCTGCAATATTATCCGATATTGAACGTGAAGAACGTCGCAGTTGGCTAGTCAAATCATATTGCTCATCTTTTGGAAGTTTTTTAATAACCTGATGTGAAACAAAAATTCTAACTTCTCTAGCCGCTTTCCAGCATTCTAACTCCTCGAATGAATGAATTGTACTCATTATATTTATTTTTCAATTTCAAATTATTAATTATCAGCCAAAGCCAAATTTGTAAAGTCTATTACGCATTTTGCACGGAGTAACATATAACGTATAACATTTAACCAATAACTTTTTACTGCCTAAAAATCAGCGTCAAAACTAATGCTTCCGGTTCCATTGCCGCTTTTTACTCCGGCTTTTTGATATTCTGAAACGCGTTTTTCAAAGAAATTTGTTTTGCCTTCCAAGGAAATCATTTCCATAAAATCAAACGGATTTGAGGAATTGTACACTTTATTACAATTAAACTCAGTCAACAATCGGTCGGTCACAAATTCTAAATACTGCGACATTAATTTTGCGTTCATGCCTATTAAGCTGGCCGGCAATGATTCTGTAATAAATTTTCGTTCAATATCCAGCGCGTTGGTCAAAATTTCGGTGATGCGTTCTTTTGGCACTTTGCTTACAATATGATTGTTGTGCAGGTGAATGGCGAAATCGCAGTGCATTCCTTCATCACGGGAAATCAATTCGTTTTTTGAAAAAGTTAACCCGGGCATTAAACCTCTTTTTTTCAACCAAAATATGGAACAAAAACTTCCTGAGAAAAAAATGCCTTCAACCGCTGCAAAAGCAATTAATCGCTCTGCAAAACTCGGACTTTCAATCCATTTTAGCGCCCAATCGGCTTTTTCTTTAATGGCAGGAAAAACGTCTATGGCATTGAACAATTGGTCTTTTTCTACTTCATTTTTAACATAGGTATCAATTAACAATGAATATACTTCAGAATGGATATTTTCCATCATTATTTGAAAACCATAAAAGAATTTTGCTTCGGAATATTGCACTTCGCTCACAAAATTTTCAGCTAAATTTTCATTCACAATGCCGTCAGAAGCTGCAAAAAAAGCCAAAATATGTTTGATAAAATAACGCTCATCATCATTTAATTTTGTTTCCCAGTCTATAACATCTTGGTGTAAATCAATTTCTTCGGCAGTCCAAATACTCGCTTCTTGTTTTTTATACCATTCCCAAATATCTTGGTGCTGAATTGGAAATATGACAAAACGATTTTTATTAGGCTGAAGAATGGGTTCAATAAATGACATGAATTGTGATTTTTAAGTTAGTAGTTAGTTGCTGCTTTTTTGGTAAAAAACGACTAAAGCAAATATTGAAAAAAAATAGACACGAAAAAGGCTTACTTATTCACATTTGTTAGCGAGTTCTTAACATTATTGCGCTATTCATAAAAAAATCATATTATTAATTGCTGATTTTCAACGATTTGTAAGTTCAAAAATTGCTCGGCAGCTGGTTTTAGTGCGTTTTAACGAAAACGTCGAATTAAAAAAAGAGCACCTAAAATTGTGCTCCTTTAAATAAGGTATTTTACGTCAAAAAAAGTATTATTGCTTTACGTGGTTTTTGGCAATTTTTTCCAATTCCATATACCAATCCTCTCCAAATTTTCTGATTAATGCTTCTTTCACAAATTTGTAAACCGGCACTTGCAATGCTGCGCCCAATGTACAAGCATCATCACAAATTGGCCATTTGTGGTAATTTACTGCTGAAAATTCGCTGTATTCTGTAATTCGGATTGGGTATAAATGGCAGGAAATTGGTTTTTTCCAATCAATTGCACCTTGATTATAAGCTTCTTCAATCCCGCATTTAACGGTATTATTTTCATCAAATATGGAATATGCACAATCTTTGCCGTCTATTAAAGTCGTTTCATATTCCCCTTCATCCATAGTAAAAAGTCCTTGGTCTTCAATGGCTTCAATTCCTTCCGGTCTTAAAAAAGGCTTCACTTTCGGATAAATATCCATAAGTATAATCAATTCATCTTCATCCAACGGAGCGCCGGCTTCTCCATCAATACAACATTTACCTTTGCAGGCGGATAAATTACAGACGAAATCTTTCTCTATAATCTCTTCTGAAACTATGGTTTTTCCTAATTGAAACATTCGGCAAAAATAACTATTTTTTTACATTACTTTTGTTATAAATCAATTTTTGATTGGATACTTTTGCCAATCTTTTAAAAAAGGCATACAATGGAAATAAATTTTAAGGAAATACTTACCGCGACTATGGTTTTGTTTGCGGTGATTGACATTATCGGCAGTATTCCGATTATCATTGATTTACGCGTAAAATTTGGTCACCTTCACTCAGGAAAAGCGTCAATAGTTGCAGCTGTTATTATGATTTCTTTCCTATTTTTGGGAAAAAGTATCTTAAATTTAATTGGTATTGATGTAAATTCATTTGCCGTTGCAGGTTCATTCATCCTGTTTTTTTTAGCTTTGGAAATGATCTTGGGAATTTCTCTTTATAAAGAAGAAGAAACAAACGCCAAAACAGCATCCATATTTCCATTGGCATTTCCATTGTTGGCCGGCCCGGGAAGTTTAACAACTTTATTATCACTAAGGGCTGAATTTTCTACCATAAATATTGTAATTGCAATTATCATAAACACCATATTCTTATATATTGTACTTAAAACTTCCGTAAAAATTGAAAAAATAATAGGCAAAAATGGCATCAACATCATTAGAAAAGTATTTGGCGTTGTGCTATTGGCAATAGCTGTTAAATTATTTACTTCAAACATACAGGGATTATTTCAAAATTAAATTTTTAAATATGGGTGCATTTGATGTGTTAGTAATTGGCGGAAGCGCAGCCGGATTGTCCTGCGCACTCATTTTAGGTTCGGCAGTTCAAAAGCCTTTTGCCAACAATAAAAAAATTGGGATTGTCATTCACCAAAAAAGTTCTGCATTAAATGAAGCATTGCTTAACAATGTGTTGGGATTAAAAAAAGGAACCAAAGGAAGCCAAGTTTTAGAAGATGGTCTAAACCAACTTTCTGAATTATATCCTCACGTTGTACAAATCGACCATGAAAAGGTGACTAAAATTGAAGGTGAATTTCCAAATTTCAAGGTATTCACCAATAAAAATTCCTACCATACAAAAACGGTTGTTATGGCTGTGGGTCCTTCAAATCTATTTAATATTGAAGGCCTTATGAAATATGTGATTCCGCATCATAGTTTGCCTCCGCAAAAAGAACGCGTGATGCTAAAAAATAACAATCATTTGGTTGCAGAAGGAATATACGTTGCGGGTGTTTTAGCCGGATGGAGAAGTCAGTTTAACATTGCAGCGGGCAGTGGGGCGCAAGTGGCGACCGATATATTAACCTTATGGAACGATGGAAATCATTCCATGGTGCACGACTCATTATTATCGTAATTTTTATATCGCTTGTTAGAAAACTAAATATCAATTTATTGAAGTGGTTTAAATTTGAACTGAATATAAATAAATAAAAAAGCAGATGATTTTCGTTAAAATATTGTGAAATCTTTTTAAAATGGCATATTTTTGCCGATGGTTTTAAACGTATGAATTTAAAATTATTTTAAAAACCCCTAGAATAACCCTAAAAAACTATGAAAAAAATTAATTTTGAAAAAAACGCCCAATTGGTGCTGTTCCTTACTTTTGTTTTACTTATTTTTAGTTTAAGCCTATACAACCTAATTTGGATTTTTAAAATCTTTATTTAAGAGTTTTGTAATCAACTTTATTTTCTTTGAGAAGCACTCTCGGGTGTTTATATTGACTATTAATTTTTAAAATTCTTCCTGTGTTCCTTGAAATGAAAAAGGTTCCGCAAGCGGAACCCAAATATCTATAATACCAACTAAAAGTGATTTTAATAAAATCGTTTTATTGAATTTTTTCTAAACTATTCCACCGTTACAGACTTCGCCAAATTTCTTGGCTGATCCACATTACAGCCTCTCATCACAGCGATATAATAGGATAATAATTGCAATGGTATTGTTGATAAAAGCGGCGTAAAAGCTTCTTCAGTTTCAGGAATTTCAATTACGTGGTCTGCAATATCCCTAACTGTGGTATCTCCCTTAGTGACAATCGCAATAATTTTACCGTTTCGTGCTTTAATTTCCTGAATATTGCTCACCACTTTGTCATAATGACCTTTTTTGGTTGCAATAACAATAACTGGCATATGTTCATCAATAAGAGCGATAGGCCCGTGTTTCATTTCGGCAGCAGGATATCCTTCTGCATGAATGTAAGAAATTTCCTTTAATTTTAAAGCGCCTTCCAATGCAACAGGGAAATTAAAACCTCTGCCTAAATACAAGCAGTTTGGCGCATCTTTATAAATTGCCGCAATTTTTTCAATATCTTTATCCATTTTTAAAACCTCTTCCACTTTATCTGGAATTAAGCTCATTTCCTGGATATAGTGATTATACATGGAATTAGAAAGTTCTCCTTTTAAATTACCCAATTTCAAGGCAATTAAAGCAAGCACGGTGATTTGTGTGGTAAATGCTTTTGTTGAAGCTACGCCAATTTCTGGTCCAGCGTGTGTATAGGCACCGGTATCTGTTTCTCTTGCAATGGAAGATCCTACCACATTACAAACACCAAAAACAAAAGCGCCTTTGGATTTTGCCAATTTCACTGCCGCTAACGTATCAGCAGTTTCACCAGATTGCGAAATTGCGATGACAATATCATCTTTATTTATGATTGGATTCCGGTATCTAAATTCTGAGGCATATTCAACTTCAACAGGAATACGCGCCAAGTCTTCAAACAAATATTCAGCGACCAAACCTGCATGCCATGAAGTTCCGCAAGCCACAATTACTATACGGTTTGCATTTAAAAATCTTGAAATGTTATTGTCAACACTTCCCATTTTTATCATGCCTTTGGAAGCCAAAAGTCGGCCTCTATAGGCATCTACAATAGATTGAGGCTGTTCATGTATTTCCTTGAGCATAAAATGTTCATATCCGCCTTTTTCAATTTGCTCTAAATTCAGTTTTAATTGCTGAATATCGGGCACAACTTCAGAATTGTCTTGAATTTTGCGAACCCTAATATCTTCTCCCAATTTAATGATTGCCATTTCTTCATCTTCTAAATAGATGGCGTTTCTTGTAAACTCAATAAAAGGCGATGCATCTGAAGCGACAAAAAATTCTGAATTATTTTCGCCAATTCCAATGGCAATCGGACTTCCTAATTTTGCAACAATAATTTCATTAGGTTTTGAAACATCAAATACGGCAATGGCATAAGCGCCAACCACATTGGTTAGTGCCATTTGGACAGCATAGCCCAGTTTGCAGTTATTTTTTATTTTAACTTCTTCTATTAAATTGATTAAAACTTCAGTATCAGTGTCACTTTTAAAAGTATATCCTCTAGTAATCAGTTCTTTTTTTATGGTATCATAGTTTTCTATAATTCCGTTATGAACAATGACTAAATTTCCTGAATTTGAAAGATGTGGGTGAGAGTTTTCATCATTCGGCACGCCGTGAGTTGCCCAACGCGTATGACCTAAAGCCAAATTGCCTTCAATATTTTTTTGTTTCATGATTTTTTTTAAATCAGAAACTTTTCCTTTTGTTTTGTATAGGCTCATTTCGTTGCCGTCAACCAATACAACTCCAGCACTGTCGTAACCTCTATATTCCAATCGTTGCAACCCATTAATAACAATTGGGTATGCTTTTCTAAATCCTAAATAACCAGCAATTCCACACATCGCAATTTCATTTTTTAATTATTTATTTTTGTATAAGATATTTCAAGTTTTACTCTTTTATCTACAAAACTAGGATCTTGCCCAAACAGCACAACGCCTTTTGGTGTCCAGCTATAGTCTCTAATTTTTACATCATCAATAGCGGAAGGCGTATCTGAAGGGTTATAAACTTTTAATCCTATGGTTTTATTCTCTAGGTCTATTGGTGCATTTAAGCTTAATAATTTGGATATATAATCTGTAATTTTAAATACATAACGATAAGGTTTTCCTTTATCGTCTCTTTCCAATAAGCCACCAACGGCAGCCAATCCTTCGGTCATTACATCAGTTATCTGCTCATTATCGTCATAATTGTATATAAATAATTGCTCAGGAGCAATATTGCTTGCCGCAAATTGATCAACATAAAAAATCAGGCTTGCATCATTAATCAGCCAATTATTTTTTTGCAAATCGCTTATGTTTTCATTTTTAAACAAATCTATAGTCGCCATTGAACCAGCAGCTCCCTGCACATATAACCTGTCTTCACCGCTTTGGTGCGGGGCCAGATCTCTTTTTAGTACATTTGATTTTATGGCGCCAAACG
>JAAFHC010000009.1 GCA_010906935.1 Gelidibacter sp. | reverse complement strand
TTTTTATCGCCGTCGCAAAACACCGAAAAGAGCTGAACATCAACTCCTCCTTTATTTAACCTTGCCAAATCAGAATGCGTTTTTCCGCTTAAATCAGTGTCGAAGACAAATCCATAATCTGTTGTTTTGCTTAGGAAATCGTTGTGCGTATCTACCAAAATTGCTTTATCGTGAATTTTCTGATAAGATTGTGCAACGAGTTGCTGTACAAATAGTATGCTGATAATTATGATTTTTGTTTTCAAATTCGTTTTGTTACATCTTTAACTTTGGTAAAATATCAAAAAGATAGTCCGCGTCACTACCCTTAAACACACGGTACTTAGTTACTTTATATCCTTGTCCATAAATATAATTGGATGTATTGACTATTTTAGTTTCATATTTAACCTTTGGCAGAATATCAAAAAGATAGTCCGTATCGCTATCTTTAAATACCCAGTGTTTAGTTACTTTATAACCTTGTCCATAAACATAATCGTATGTATTGACTATTTTATAATCAAATGATGAATTGACTGATTTTTCACTGTCCTGACTTCTTACATTAACAATAAAAAGAAATAATAATGGAATTACGAAGTAAATTCTAATAGTTTTCATATTGTTTTTTTTTATTGAATGATGGTTATTTATTTTTTGATAGCATCAGCAAGCTGTTTGGTATCTACATATTGCTGAAAACCTATCACTTTGCCGTCTTTCAAACTCCAAAGGTGAGCCACCTGGGCATCGAAGATGGCTCCATTCTTTTTTAATTTGCCATTGTACCGTAACGTAGCGAGTACTTGGTTATTAGACATTTCGTGCAGCAAGATATCTACCAAATTGAAATATTCATGTTCTGCTCCAATACGTGCAAAAACACCATTTAAAACAGCATCCGGTCCTATATATGGATTTCCATCAGCATAAACATTCCCTTCAGCCTCGTTCCATACAACCTTGGTATCCATAGCGCCAAGAACCGAAGGAATATCACCCATCGCAAATGCTTTATATAATCTATCAACAATACCTATATTTTCCTGAGAAGATACCAAACCCAGTTGTTGCATAAATAGCATATTATCCATAAAATCTTGTTCCTGAGCAATTTTCCCGTTTTTCATTTTGACTAAAGTGACTCCATCTAAATCAACCGACTTTTCTGTTGCCGGAATTCCGAAAAAATCGCCTGTATGTTTTCCTTTAAATTTCCAATGTTTGACAATTTTATCACCCTGTCCAAAAACATCTGAAATGGTGAATTCAATATTTGAAAATCCGTTGACATAATTGGCATAAAATGCTTTAACATTCTCAATGCCAACAATATTTTCAGGACTCATCACTAAAGTAATATCCTTATCGAAGTTCGTTTCGTTGAATAAATCTAAATTCCCTTTATTTATAATTTCATCCCAGGTAGCAGTGTACATTTTAATGTCTTTTTTAATTTGTGCATTAAGAATGTCACAGGATGTTAAAAATATTACAATTGAAAAAAGTAAGAGTTGAATTGAATTCTTCATTGGTTTAAATTTTAAGATAGTTTTAAATTGTTTTTTCACGATCGTAATTTTCATTTATAATTCAGTTTTTGAATACAATATGCCTTTTTATAAAGAAATTCCTAAAAAAGAATTGGGGACTTCATGTGCATTCTATTTTTAGGAATTTCAGGATTAACTGTGTTTATTTTGATATTTTTTAACGCACTTTTTTTATGAGTGTAGCCATATATTTATATTTCATATCACGTGTAGTCATTCCATCCTGGATTTTTTTAATTTGGGCTTCAGACAATTCAGGTCCGCTTACAGAACCTCCATTAAATAATTGATTATAATCTTTGTACATATCTGCAGTTATATGTGTTGCATAAACGTCGCTTCCTGTTGGCAGCATATAACGCATCAAACCCCAATTTCCCCTAACTCCGGCATCTACCTCTTTTTGGGCTATAGGCTGAAAAATTTCTGTTTCAAATTTTTCATAATTCTCATAATTTTCATCAGATACTTTCATCAAATTTATTCCTGCTATGGTGCCTAGAGGCATCTGAAAATTGTCTTTTGTGGCAGCTATGTGTTCCAAATAAACACGTACTGCCAGGTCTCTCGATTTTGAGGTGGCCATAAATTTTTTATTAATTTCTTCCTCAGACATTTTTGGATAAGCTGCTTTTAGGGCTACTTCAAAATTTCCTGCACCGCTCATCATTTTTATAGGATCATTATAAAGCGTTACGGTTAAGTATTGAAATCCTTGTTCTTCACCGCCAGGTTGCAAACTCCATAAGTCCCATTCTATAATATCGCCATTTTTAACTCTTTGTTCATGTAATTTTTCCCAAAATGATTCCGTTTCCATATAGGCTTGTTCCTGCTCATTGTCCACTTTTATGAATTCGAACATTAAATAAAGTTTATCCTGTGCAACAACACTGTTGCCTAAAAATATTATTGCGATAAGCATTAGTAATTTTTTCATAATTTTAATTTTAAAAGTTAATACTCGGCAATACAATGTTTTAAAATGGATTTAATTTTTTGATAAAACCCAAGATGGCCTAATTGCCTCTAGGTTTATTGTTAATTATTTAATAATAATTTCATTAAATGCTTTCCATTTTTTAAGATCTCCATTTATTTCATAAGATTTAGAATTTTTAAAAAGAATAGTAATTCCTCCAATTGCTGCTCCTCCAGCTCCTCCAAAAACAGCTCCCACGGCTACTCCTTCACCTGCTGAATAAGCTAAAAACCAATCATCTGGGTTGGCTGTAGCGGCTCCTAAAATTGCCATTGTTGAAGCACCGATTACCGCACCTTTAAGGACATTGTGTCCTGCAGAACGTTTTGTTTTAATTGAGCCGATGCTATTTACAGGAATTTCCGCAGATGCTACTTTTCTGTTTAATTGAAGTGATGTATCTGAAATTGAAAGTATTTTTCCTTTTCCTATCTTTTTACCTTGTAAATCGTATACTCGTACAAAGGCCTTCGTTTTTTCGAATCGATTTTGAGAATAAATATTAATGCTTAAAATCAAAGTGATTGCAAAAATTAAATTTTTCATAATATATTATTTAAATTTATAGATAATTCAACATTATAAACAAAAGTTTTTACGATTACTATTCTGTAGCTTCTTCGGTCATTTTTGGGGCGGCTTCAATTTCTTGAATTGCCAAAACAATAGGTGCATTGTCCCAATACCCGTATTCTCTTACAACTTTACCATCAATAAATTGTGCCGTTAAATGAACAGGGATTTCAAGAACTTTGTTATTGGCCGCCAATGTACATTTCCAGGTTCCCCAAAAATTTACCCAGGTTTCTCCGTTATCTGTGATTACCATTTCATATTCCTGACCTTTTTCAATAAATCCTCTTGAAGAAAATGCCGTTTCGTTATTTTGATGAAATTCCGGTATTTTATTGGCTCTCATTGCTGTGGCGGTATTAAAAAACACATTTGCGGTATCCGCATAACGAGTCACCAAAGATTCCCATTTTTGGTCGCTATAATCTTTTATTCCTGCTTTATACGCTTCAATCTCGGGTGAAGATTGCGTATATCTAATTGGTTGTTCTTTACAAGCTGAATAAAGAATAATGACGAATGCGAGTAAAATTAGTTTTTTCATGATTTTAAATTTTTAAGTTAGTAAACTGGTTGTATAATGTTTTGGTAATCATTTAATTTTTAATCTCCACCCTAATAAGGCGAATGGGTTTGGTTTTGCTTAAATTTTCGACGGAATGAGGCGCTTCTGGGTCTTTCCACATAGTCATAGGAAAAGTAAGAGGCGTTTTTAATTGCCGGGTATCCAATATAATATTTCCTTCTGAATCATAATCTATAAAATCTCCCGCTTCCTGAATGTAAAGCACACTAGGCCAGCGATGATGATGAACTTCTTCTGTTTCACCTGGAGCAAGCGTAACTTCCAAAACGCGCACTTGATCGTTTTCCATTAATATTTTATGGTTCTTTGGTGCTGCAATAACAGCATCTAATTTTGCCGGCCAATAATCTGGTTCGTCCCAATAATGCGGATCCACAGAATTATAGGCAAAAGACTTGTCTAAAAATTTTTCCTTTTCCTGGCTGAAAGCTGCACTTATTGAAACAAATAAAATAAAGAGTGCTAAGTATGTTTTTAAATTTTTCATGATAAATAGATTTTAAATTAATCTGTTTTTTCAAGAATTATACGCCTGCAAAGGCTCAATGGCAGGTTTAAATTTGATACCCAAATCTTTTTTTGCCAATTGGTTGCCGTAAATAATTCTTGATTTATTTTTTGGCTCTTGGTTGTTTAACATCAATGAAACATCAGAAACAGGATAACTTTCACTACTTATTAAATAGTTTTTGGCGTGTAAACCATTTGTGGTAGCGACTCTATAAACACTTTCATTTTGATTATTCCTTTGTTTCCATTATAGCTTCCGGCGGAGCGTCTTCCTTAAGTTGCTGCAGATCCAGCGCTATGGCAGAAATATCCCAATAGCCAACTTCTCTTACAATTTTTCCATCTATAAATCGGGCTGTAATATGAACGGGAATTTCATACAATTGGTTATTTAACGTAAGCCTTCCCTGCCACAATCCCCAAAAATTAACCCAAGTTTCTTGTTTATCTGTAACAACCATTTCATATTCGGATTCTTCAGGGACATATTTCCATGACGAAAAAATAGCAGCATCTTGTTTGTTTTGGGCCACTAATTGCGCAACGGTTTGCGCATTTTTTTTATTAACATTATTTAAAATTTTGGCAGTATCGGAATAATGAATTACCATGGATTCCCAACTCCCCATTTCATAAGCTGTAATTACCTTTTTATAGGTCTCTATCTCTGGTGAATTTTGTGTATAACGGACTTCATTTTTACAAGCAGTTATTGTTGCAATTATAATCACAATGAGCATTATTTTTTTCATAAGATTTGATTTTTTAAATCCGGGCATGACAACAATAAAATCATACCCGAATTTGGCTTAGTTAGTAGCTAATAGTTGATTATTTTTTTGATGCAGAATATGATAAATCTGGACGCATGCCTCCTGTTTTGCTTTCATATTTCTCTACGTATTTAAACATATCTTCAAATAGTTTTTTCCCGTCTTCACCTAATATAACATCATTTTCATCACTTTGTCTGGCATAGTCCTGAGCATCTTTGGCTGATACTACAGCTAAGAAATAATCGCCCATAGTTCCAAATCCGGCGCGATAAATTCTAAAGTGTTCCTTTGCTCCCTTTTTCTCATAAAGTGCTTTTAGCTCTTTAATTTTTCCTCTTAAATTTTGTACATTTTCTGGCGTTACATATAAAAAATGATATTTACGATAATTTTTGCCTTCAGTATTAATGGTAAGCCCAGTTGGCATATAAGAAAGGTCACTGTTTAATACCAAAACATAGTCACCATGCTTGTCATAGCATTTATTAAAGCGTTCAAAAATTGCTCTAAAATTTTCATTCCCCATTTTTTCCGCTAATGGCGCCAATGAATTTTTATCCAAATCGGACATATTTTGTATGGCTGTAAGCGTTAAGTAGGTGCCATCATCCATTTGGGCGGTAACCCAATCTGCGTCTTTTAAATCATGTTTTTTACAGGCTTCAATAAAATCTTTGGAAACTTTTTCATATTCACCAGTTTTAGATGGTTTTACTTGGTCTTCATGAATCCAATATGCTTGATTGCCTTGTGCATTTGAAATTATTGGTGTCAGTAAAAGTGTTATTGCCAGTAACAATGTTGTATTTAATGTTTTCATAAGTTTGGTTTTTTAGTTTAATTGCTTAAATCTTCATTCAAAGAATATAAATAGGCCCAGGAATTTTCAAGAGACGCTCTGAATTTCGCCCTCAATTCATCTGTTTTTTTCTTCCCATGTTTATTTTCATAGATTTTCCAGACGCCTTCTCTTTTGATATCTAAATCTGCAAAGCCTTTGTAAGGTGTTGAAACCATATATTCCGGAGCATCTGGTCCACCTCCATTAAATGAGTACCAAGTTCCTCTAGCGGCACCTTCAACTGATTTCAGTGTTGAAGACATTTCTTTAACTGCCTCATTAAAAAGGGTGCCGTTAGTCGTCCTAAAGAAAGAAACCCAAACTAATTTTGTGCCTTCCGCAGGAGTTGTACTGCCCACTTCCGGCATCGTACGGGCAATGTTGTAATTTACTTTTTCTACATGGGGCATAATCAGTTCAATCACTTTCATTCGACATTCTTTTCCTGCCGCATCTTCTTTGTCCATTTCAGCCCAATTTTCCATTAAGCCAGTTAAAACATACATAATTCCCTCGCCTTGAACACGCCTCCATACATTAAATTTGTCGGTTCCCTTTTTTTCCAAATAACACTCTTTCCACATTTTTACGCCTGCAATAAATTGCGATTCGTGGCCTTCTTTAACAGTAATCTCGCTCATGTTTAATAGTTTGCTGCCATCATTTTGTGATATGGCCAACATTGGAATAAACACGACAAGGAATAATAATTTTCTCATGATTTTGATAATTTAATTGGTTAGATGCTCCAAAACTAAACGGTTAACTTCAAAAAAATTTGCACAATTATCGCAAAAACATGGACTTTTATGGCAAAAGGAATGGTTTAAATATGAAAAAATGTGATTTGGAAATTAATGCTGAGTTTTTGCTATGATAAGCGAGCTGTATTGTCCTTTTTATAGGCACTCGGGCTGCAGCCAAATTGGTTTTTAAAAGCTCTTGAAAAATAAGTCTGATCATTAAATCCTGTCTGAAAGCAAATGTCAGCCAAATTCCCTGCATTTTTTTTGATTAAATCTGCAGCTAGTTGCAATCGAATATTACGGATTAATTGACCAGGTGCCTGATCAATAAGCGCCTGAAGTTTTCTGTGTAATTGTGATGGACTTAAACACATTTTATCCGCGAGTTGCTCCACACCAAAACTGGTGTTTTCTATATGATTCTTTATGTGTTGAATGGCCTTTTCCAAAAACTGTTGGTCAACGGATGCCATCGGAATTTCATCGGAAGCAACCACGAATTTATTTTGATATTTTTTAAGAAGTTGTTCTCTTTGTTGAATGATATTATTGATGATTATTTGAAGTTCTTTTACGCTAAATGGCTTTGTTAAATACGCTTCAATACCGGTTTCCAATCCCGAAAGCCTATCTTCGTGAGCGGCTTTCCCTGTTAAAATCACAATAGGAATATGACTGGTTTTTTCCTCATTTCTTAACAGGTGTACCATGGAAATTCCATCGATTTTTGGCATCATTACATCAGTAATAATAACATCAGGAATTGCTTTTTTAGCTTGTTCAAATCCTTCTTCACCATTAGAAGCTTCAATAACTTTGTAGGTTGGTTGTAATATATTTTTGATAAAAGTTCGAATAGCCAAATTATCTTCCACCAATACTATGATTTTTTTATCGAAGTTTATTTCGGGTATTTGCAGCTTATTATTTTGATTGTGCTTTAAACCTGAAGGTGTTTGGGTTTTTATTTCAATCACAGATTCACTCATTATTTCAGAAACAGTGCCAATTGGAATATCTATAGAAAAAGTCGTTCCTTTTTGTCCGGTTAAATCTTCATTTCTGAAAACTTTTACGGTTCCATCATGCAATTCAACCAATTCTTTTACCAAGGTCAGGCCAATGCCGGTTCCCTCATACAAACGGGTGTCTGAATTGTCTGCCTGATAGAATCGGTCAAAAATGTTAGCAATGGCTTCTTCTTCAATACCAATTCCGGTATCGCAAATACAGATGGTAAGGCGTTCATTATTATTTTGTTGGATTGTTAAGGTGATTTCTCCGTTTTCTGGTGTGAATTTTAAAGCATTTGACACAATATTCATGATGATTTTTTCCATTTTCTCCTCATCAAAAACCGCTTGAATATCCGTTTCATCGGAAACAAAATTTAAAGAAATTTGTCTTTTTTCTGAAAAGGACTCTACGGAAAAGAATAGATTTTTGAGAAATAAAACTATATTTTGCTGAGAAAGTTTTAAGTTCATCTTTCCTGCTTCCAATTTGGAAATATCCAGCAATTCATTGATCAATTTTAAAAGTGTTTTCGCATTTTGATCAACGCCTTCTGCTTGCTTTTTTATATAATTTGATGGCAACGCTTCCATTAAGTTTTCGGCATAACCGCTAATTAATGTTAACGGCGTTCTAAATTCATGGGAAATATTGGCGAAAAAACGCGATTTTAATTGGTCTAAAACCTTCAAAGTATTGTACTCTTTTTGTTCGAGTTCCAAATCGTTTTTCATCTTAATTCGCTTCATTTCATAACTTCTTATAAAATAGAGCAGCAATAGAAAAAGTAATAAATAAATGGTGACAGCCATCCAAGTACCAGACCAATGCGGCAAAACCCTAAACGGAATGGAAATTCCCTCCTCATTCCATACACCGTCATTGTTACTGCCTTTCACTTTTAAGGTATAATTTCCCGACGGCAAATGGGTAAATGTTGCAGTTCGTGTATTGCCTAAATAAATCCAATTTTCATTAAAATTTTCAAGCCTATAAGCATATTTATTTTTGGCTGGCGATGAAAAATCCAATGCGGCAAACTCAAAAATAATGATTTCATCACGTGGCGAAAAAGTGATGTTTTCGTTTTGATTGATGGGTATTTCGTTTATTTCTGCAATCTCATTCTTTTTTTTACTTTGTCTGTACACTTTTATACCTGTAATACCCATTGAAGGCTGAAACGGATTGTTATTAATTTGATCGGGAAAGAAGTAATTTAACCCGTTAATGCCACCAAAAAACAATTCCCCTTTTGAGCCTTTAAAAACAGCACCCGTATTAAATTCATTGCTTTGCAAGCCATCTTCCACATCATAATTTCTGAATTCTTTTGTTTTTAAGTTGTATTTTGAAATTCCATTATTGGTGCTTAACCACAGGTTATCCTGGGAATCTGAAGAAATTCCATAGATGACATTGTTTGGCAATCCATCTTTTTGAGTGAAATGAATAAATGACTGTTTATTGATATCAAATAAATTTAACCCGCCAGAAGTGCCTATCCACAAAAAACTTTCAGGCTTTACAGGATCTGGGAATATGGCATTTACTTGATTATTGCTTAAGCTGTTAGGTATTTTAGGATTATTTTGATAACTGTAAAAGAGTTCTTTGTTTTTATCAAAAACCAGCAAACCGTTTTTGGTTCCCAACCACAATTGGTTTTTGTCGTCTTCATAAATAACACAGCGATTTGTGAAATTATTCTTCGGATTGTTGGATAATTTATAATGTTTAAATTCTCCTTTTCCCCTATTTGTCATTTTACTCAGCACGTTTTCAGTAACTATCCAAATAATGCCGTTTTTATCTTCAAAAACACTGGAAACCCCTTTATATGGAATTCCTTTGGGATTTTTAGGGTCATATTTAAATTGTAGTGCATTTTCATTTTTCGGATTGTAAACAAACAATCCTTCCGTTGATGCAAACCACAATTTTCCATCTTCGGATTTAATCATAGACCGAATGTTTGTATTGCCAAAGGCATTCAGATTAATTGAGCTTGTTTCAAAACTTTTAAGTTCACCGGTTTTTCGATCCCAACGATAAAGCACTTCCGCACTAATCCATACATATCGTTCACTTTCTTCTAAAACAGATCGAATACTGAAACCTGTGACTCTTGAATTACTAGTGTTTTTTCGTTTTAACAACCCAAACCTATTGGCTTTTGGATCGTAATAATCGATTCCCATTCCACTTGTACCAATCCACATAATATTTGTTTGATCTAAAAACAAACTTGAAATACTGTTATAACTAATTGATTCTGGTTTTAAAGGGTCGTTTTTTACAGACTCAAATTTTAATATTTTGGTATTAAATCGCATTAATTCTCCGGGTGTTGCCAGCCATAAATCACCTTGTTTGTCTTGTGTAATTTCATTAATTTCTCCCCAGCCATATCTAAAAATGTTCAAATGATGCGGAAATACTTTAAATGAATTGTTTATGGTATTAAATTTAACAAGTCCGCTTCGGGTGCCTAACCATAAATTATTGTCATCAGCTTTAGCAATGGCAGAAATGGAAAAATCAGTATCACTTCCAGGAGCATTTGGGTGTTTTATATCAAAATAGAAAGACGAAATCAATTCGGTTTTTGGATCCATTCTGTTCAAGCCTTTATCGGTTCCAATCCAAATAATGCCTTCTTCATCAATCAATATTTTTTTTATGATGTTACTGCAAAGTTGATTATTTTTTGAAGTGTCATTTTTATATTGTTTTAATTTATTTAAAATGTATTTTTGATTCTCAAATGGAACCTTAAAAAGACCATTGCCAATTGTGCCAATCCAAATATCACCTGTTTTACCTTGCGCAAAAGCATTAATAACTGCATCATTTTTATTTTTTGAATTTGGTATTGGGAGTAAAATTCTTTGGAATGATTGCGTAGCATTATTATAAATATTGACAATTCCCTCTTCGGTGCCAATCCATAATTTTCCATGTATATCCGTAAACAGCGTATTTATATTATTGGATGAAATTGAATTTGGATTATTGGGTTCATTTTGAAAAATTGTAAATTTGTATCCGTCATATTTATTCAACCCATCTTTGGTTCCGAACCACATAAAACCTTCCCTATCCTGGGATATAGATAAAACAAGATTTTGAGACAATCCGTCGTTAATGGTCAGGTGTTTAAATCGGATATCTTGGGCAAGGCTTTTTAATGGAAGAACATTCCAAACAATTAAAAGTACAGCTATTTTTTTAATCAATAGATTCATCTTTACTGTTTAATATTTTAACAGATACGTTGTAATATGAATCGATTTGAGGTCGTAATTAATATTTAATTACATCAATCATTATTAATTTTAAAATGATTTTAATAAGCAATAACAAAAAATATATATTGTTTATAAAATGGGGCTGAACTTTAAATATACTGTGTTATTAATCACCTGAATCAATCAAATATATTAAATATAACGATATATTCTAAATAAATATAATTTTTTAATTTCTTACTGAAAAGGCATTATACATATTATGAATGTCATCAAAAATAAAATTGGGCTTCTTCAGTTAAGAATATCGGTTGTGATTACGTGCTTTTTTTGAGGTTATCAAGCTGTTTTTTGCACATCTTTAACATAACTTTGCATATAAATCAGTATAATTGCATATGCTAAATAAAATATTATATACAGCTTTCTTTTTACTTTCACTTCAGGGATTTTCCCAAGAAATTAAAAGAACTGATACGCTGAAAAAGAGTTCAATCTTAGTGACATTAAGAGGCCAAGTTATTGATAATTCCAGTAAATTGCCTTTAGTTGGAGCGCATTTATTTAACCTAAACTCCGTAATTGGTACAATTTCCAATGACGAAGGAATGTTTCAGCTGGCAACCAATGTAAATGATACTATCTATGTTTCATACTTAGGATATCAATCCATAAAATTAAAAATTACCAATGATTTGTTAAAAGGAAACGAGTTGGTCATTGAATTGTACGAAAGAACAGAAGCGATGGAAGAAATTGTGGTGAGTTCCCACAAACTTATTGGTGTTTTAGAAATTGACGCCAAAAATGTTCCTAAAGATAAATATGCACGTATTCACATTAACGGAGTGCCTCAAACTTATGAAGTTGGCACAAGACAGCGCAAAGAATTTAATTCGCCCATTGATGCGCTTTTTAGACCGATTGATTATGTTTACAATATGTTTGGAAAAAGTCCAGCCCAATTAAAAAAGCTCAAGAAACTTAAAGACGATGACAGCCTAAGAAATATGTTGGAAGCCAAGTTTAACAGGGAATTGTTGATGGAATATTTAGGAATGACTGCTACAGAATTGAATGAATTGTTAAATGAATGCAACTATTCCGACTATTTTATAAAATCTGCCAGCGATTTACAACTTATTGAAGCGGTTTTGCTTTGTTATGAAAATCATAAAGCCATTAAAAAAGGAAGCACTATTAAGGAAAAGTAAGCCTTCAAACTCCTAAAAAAGTTAAAAGCTTGCCTGCCGGAGGCAGGTTAAAAGTTAAAAGTTAGAGGTTAAACGTTATACGCTAATAAACTTGAAACCAGAGACCCACAATTTTAACCCTAAGTTGAGTCGAAGGGAAACAATTAAACAGTTGCTTATTTGGCAACCAATTCATCCAATAACTTTCTAATTTTATTGCTGTTCCAATCTGCTGAGCCAGTTTTGGAGATTAGAATATTTCCTTCTTTATCAATTAAATAAGTTGCCGGAATGCTATTTGTTTTGGTAAAACTATTTGGCGGAGCGCTCACTGAATTATATACAGGTAAATCATATCCGTTTTTATTAAAAAATCCCTCAACGATAGGCCAATCTTCATTGGTTACAAATACAAAAGCAACTTTATCTTTATAATCGGCGTATAATTTTTGAATCATTGGCATTTCTGCCCGGCATGGCGGACACCAGGTGGCCCAAAAATTCACAAAAATAACCTTATTTTCAAATTCTTTAAAATTGATGCTTTCAGCATTTAATCCTTTTAAATCCCAATCGTAAGAACTCATCTTTTCACTTTTTTCCACTTCTTTTACAGAAGGCGAAAAAGCAATCTGACGCATAAACCATTCTCTTGAAGGTGGATATAATAGTACCGCAATGGCAATTACAAAAACAATGTTTGAAATGGACTTTTTATTTAGTTTGAAATTCATAAATTCTTATTTTATGGTTAGTTGGAATACTTACAATTACCTTACGCCCTAACATAAAAAAACCTTTGAAATTCAAAGGTTTTTTATATTTAAAATTGTAACTAACCTATTATTAATCGGTTACTTTTTTAGTTTTCCCAATATTTCAGCAACTTTTTCGCCAATTTTAGCAGGAGATTCCACAACATGAATTCCGTTTTCTCTTAAAATTTCCATTTTAGCTTGTGCAGTATCATCTTTTCCTCCAACAATAGCACCTGCATGGCCCATTGTCCTTCCTTTTGGCGCAGTTTGACCTGCAATAAAGCCAACCACCGGTTTTTTATTTCCAGTTGCTTTTACCCAACGTGCAGCTTCAGCCTCTAATTGACCACCTATTTCACCAATCATTACTATAATTTCGGTTTCAGGATCATTCATTAACAATTCAACCGCTTCTTTTGTGGTTGTTCCAATAATTGGATCTCCTCCAATACCAATGGCTGTGGTAATTCCATAGCCTTTTTTCACCACTTGATCGGCAGCTTCATAAGTCAATGTTCCCGATTTAGAAACAATGCCCACATTGCCTTTTTTGAAAATAAAACCTGGCATAATACCAACTTTTGCTTCACCTGGGGTAATTACGCCCGGACAATTAGGACCAACCAATCGGCAATCTTTATTGTCAATATAAGCTTTCACTTTTACCATATCAGCAACAGGAATTCCTTCCGTAATACAAATAATTACTTTAATTCCTGCGGCAGCAGCTTCCATAATGGCGTCAGCGGCAAATGCCGGTGGCACAAAAATGATTGAAGTATCTGCTTTTACCTGATCAACGGCATCTTGTACGGTATTAAAAACAGGTTTATCTAAATGTAATGTTCCTCCTTTACCGGGAGTTACGCCACCCACAACATTTGTTCCATATTCTATCATTTGGGTTGCGTGAAAAGTACCTTCACTTCCTGTAAATCCCTGTACAATTATTTTTGAATCTTTATTGACTAAAACGCTCATTTAAGTTTATTTTGAATTAAAATATTTATCGTGTTACAAAAGTAATTTTTTCTACGTTTAAGATGGTTGAATTTATTATTTTTTTTGATTTTTCAGCAATTGTTTAATTTCAGCCATTTCTTTCAATTTCATTCTTGATTCCTCTACAGGGGTTCCAAAATAAGAAACGCCTCCTTTTATTGATTTTGTTACGCCTGTTTGCCCAAGTACAACAGCGCCTTCACCAATAGTAATGCCACTAGTTGTGCCAACTTGTCCCCATAAAGTAACATTATTTTCAATGATAACGCATCCAGCAATTCCTGTTTGTGCAGCAATTAAGCAATTTTCGCCTATAACGGTATCGTGACCTACCTGAACTTGATTGTCTATTTTTGTGCCTTTTTTGATGGTTGTATTGGCAGAAACACCTCTGTCGATGGTACAAAGTGCGCCTATATCAACATTGTCTTCTATAATTACGCTACCGCCCGAAACCAATTTATCATATCCACTTGGTCTTTTTTTATAATAAAAAGCGTCGGCACCTAAAACCGTTCCGGCGTGAATGGTGACATTATTTCCCAAAACACAATTATCGTAAATGGTAACATTTGGATGAATAAGGCAATTCTCTCCGATTTTAACATTATTTCCTATAAAAACATTTGGTTGAATAATCGTGTTTTCACCAATGATAGCCGAATCGGAAATTGATGAATTTACAGCCTTAAACGGATTAAAATATTTGGTTAGTTTGTTAAAATCGGTGAATGGGTCTTCTGAAATCAGCAATGCTTTTCCTTGTGGACATTCCACTTCTTTATTGATTAAAATAACGGAAGCTTTTGAATGAAGCGCCTTGTCGTAATATTTAGGATGGTCAACAAAAACAATATCACCTTCTTCAACCACGTGGATTTCATTAAAACCAGAAATTGGAAAATCGGAAGGTCCCACAAAATTTGCCTCAATAATATCAGCAATTTCTTTCAACTTATATTTACGGGGTAATTTCATCTGTTTAAATTTTATTTTTAAGCGGTAACAGATGCTGTTCGCCAATAATCACTCCTTTTTGTATCAAAATTTGTAATGCTCGTTTCATCTGTTTATTCTTTAACGCGTTCTAAATAAGCTCCTTTTGCGGTATCAACTTTAATTTTATCGCCTTCATTTATGAACAAAGGAACGTTGATAGTTGCGCCAGTTTCAACAGTTGCAGGCTTTGTTGCATTTGTTGCTGTGTTGCCTTTTACGCCTTGTTCTGTGTGGGTAACTTCTAAAATTACACTCATTGGCATGTCAACAGACAATGGTAAATTATCTTCAGTATTGATAATAATGGTTACAATTTCACCTTCTTTTAACAATTCAGGAGCATCCAATATATCTTTTTGCAAGGTAATTTGGTTATAATCTTCTGTATTCATAAAATGAAATGAATCACCTTCTGGATACAAAAATTGAAATTTTTGGGTTTCAACTCTGATGTCCTCAATTTTTCTTCCAGCCGGAAATGTATTATCCAATACCTTCCCAGATGATAAACTTTTTAATTTTGTACGCACAAAAGCCGGACCTTTTCCCGGTTTTACGTGTAAAAATTCAATTACTTTAAAAATATCATTATTGTATCTAATACACAATCCGTTTCTAATATCTGATGTTGTGGCCATTTATATATTTATTTGTTTATTCGTTTAACTGTTTATTTGTTTCCTTTCGACTCCGCTCAAGGTAAAAATCGTTGAATTGTTAATTATTAACTGCCAGTATAACCTTTCATAATTCCTCTTTGAGAATTTTTAATGAAAAGTATAATTTGGTCTCTTTCTTTGGTTGCTTCCATTTCAGCTTCAATTTTTTCTAAAGCCTGGGTAGTATTGTAATTTTTTTGATATAAGATTCTATAAATATCCTGGATTTCCCTGATTTTATCTGTTGCAAATCCTCTTCTTCTTAATCCAATCGAATTAATACCAATATAAGACAATGGTTCTTTACCGGCTTTAGAAAAAGGAGGAACATCTTTTCGCACCAAAGAACCACCCGAAACCATGGAATGTTCTCCAATATGTATAAACTGATGAACAGCCACCAATCCGCTTAAAATAGCATAATCGCCAATAGTTACGTGCCCGGCAATAATAGAACCATTTGCCAAAATACAATTGTTTCCAATAATGCAATCATGCGCCACATGCGTAGTCGCCATAATCAAACAATTGTCTCCAATTTTCGTATGTCCGAGTGCTTTTGTGCCTCTATTTACGGTTACACATTCTCTAATTGTAGTGTTGTCACCAATAATGGCCAATGAATCTTCTCCTTCAAATTTTAAATCTTGAGGAATGGCTGAAATAACGGCTCCAGGAAAAATTCTGCAATTTTTGCCTATTCGAGCACCTTCCATTATGGTTACATTTGAACCAATCCAAGTTCCGGAACCAATAATTACATTGTTGTGAATAGTAGTAAAAGGCTCAACAACTACATTGGTTGCGATTTTTGCCTGTGGGTGTATATATGCTAAAGGTTGATTCATTATTCTATTGGTTTTCTGGCAATTTGTGCCATTAATACTGCCTCTACCACAAGTTTACCGTTTGCATAACCATACGATTGCATATGACAGATTCCTCTTCTTATAGGTGAAATTAATTCAGCACTAAAAATTAAAGTGTCTCCAGGCAGCACTTTTTGTTTAAACTTAACATTGTCCATTTTCATAAAATAAGTTAAGTAGTTTTCTGGATCCGGAACGGTACTTAATACCAATACGCCACCACATTGAGCCATCGCTTCAACTTGCAAAACGCCAGGCATTACTGGTGCCCCGGGAAAATGTCCAATAAAAAAAGATTCGTTCATGGTGACATTCTTCATACCTACTACATGCCTATCAGATAACTCTAAAATTCGGTCTATCAATAAAAAAGGTGGTCTGTGAGGAAGAATACTCATGATTTTATGAATATCCATTAAAGGCGGCAGATTTAAATCAAATTTCGGAACACAATTCCGTTTTTCTTGTTTAATAATTTTTTGAAGTTTTTTTGCAAAAACGGTATTTACCAAATGCCCCGGTTTATTCGCAATTACTTTTCCTCTAATTCTGCAGCCAACCAACGCTAAATCACCAATTACATCCAACAATTTATGTCGGGCAGCTTCATTTGCCCAACGCAATGTTAGGTTGTCAAGTATCCCGTTTGGTTTAACAGATAATTTTTCTTTATTGAAAGCTTTTTTAAGTTTATCCATTGTTTCATTAGATATTTCTTTATCAACGTAAACAATGGCATTGTTTAAATCACCTCCTTTAATTAAGTTATTGTCTAATAAAGTTTCCAATTCATGTAGAAAACTGAAAGTTCTTGCATTCGCTATTTCAGTTTTAAATTCAGAAAGGGAATTCATTGTGGCGTTTTGGGTTCCTAAAACTTTAGTGCCAAAATCTACCATAGCCGTTATTTGATAATTGTCGCAAGGCATTAAAATAATTTCACTACCCGTTTCTTCATCTTTATATGAAATGATTTCTTTAACAATAAATTCATCCCGCTCCGCATCTTGTTCCTTAATTTCCGCTTTTTCAAGTGCTTCAACAAAATGTTTAGACGATCCATCCATAATTGGAGGTTCGGGAGCATTAATTTCAATAATAATATTGTCAATATCTAAAGCCACAACTGCCGCTAAAACATGTTCAGAAGTATTTACAAACACCCCATGTTTTTCAAGATTTGTGCCTCTTTGCGTATTTATCACATATTCTGCACTTGCCTCAATAACTGGCTCACCTTCTAAATCTTTTCTCACAAAAACATACCCATGATTTATGGGCGCAGGCTTAAAAGTTAAGGTCACTTTATTGCCTGTATGTAAACCAACACCCGAAAGTGTTACTTCATTTTTGATAGTTTTTTGTTTATTCCTCATTTTTTCTCTTTTAATGCTTTAATATCCTTTTCCAATGCATTTATAGTGGAAACCAATTCGGGTAATTTTTTAAAATAGACATACGATTTATTAAAATCGGAATAACCCATTGCTGGCGATCCTTGGATTATTTCATCATCTTTGATATTTCTTCCTACACCAGCCTGCGCCTGTATTTTTACATTATTCCCAATAGTAATATGCCCAACAATACCCACTTGTCCGCCAATCATACAATTTTCGCCAATTTTTGTTGAACCTGCCACTCCAGTTTGGGCGGCAATAACAGTGTTTTCACCAATTTCAACATTGTGCGCTATCTGAATTTGGTTATCTAATTTTACGCCCTTCCTGATTATGGTTGAACCTAATGTTGCCCTGTCTATAGTTGTTGCTGCGCCAATATCAACGTTGTCTTCAATAATAACATTGCCTATTTGAGGTATTTTACTGAAAATGCCTTCTGAACTAGGTGCAAACCCAAATCCGTCTGAACCTAAAATTACCCCGGCATGCAATGTACAATTAGCGCCAATTATTGTTTCTGAATAAATTTTTGAACCTGCATGAATAATCGTATTATCGCCAATTTTTACATTATCTCCAACATAAACATTCGGATAAATCTTCACATTATCACCAATAGAAACACGTGAACTGATATAAGAAAACGCGCCTAAATATAAATTTGTGCCAATAATAGCCGATTCATTAATATAAGATGGTATTTCTATTCCCGATTTCTCCGACTTTACTTTGGCATAAAACTCTAACAATGTAGAAAATGCCTGATAAGCATCACTTACCTTAATAATCGTTGTTTCAAGTTCTTTTTCGGGCACAAAGTCTTTATTAACAATCACTATGGAAGCTTTTGTTGAATAAAGATATGGTGTATATTTTGGATTCGACAGGAATGTTAGTGATCCATCTTCTCCTTCTTCAATTTTGGAAAGTGTAAATACTTCGACATTTTCATTTCCGAAAACTTCACCTCCTAAAATCTCTGCTATTTGAATTGCTGTAAATTTCATGTTATGCAAAAGTAAAAAAAAAGTTCAACTCCACCTATTTCTTCGGATAGCAGATGTAGTACTTATATACCGGATTTGACAATGCCTGAATATTTAAATGGTCAGATGCCTCAGTAACATCTTTTAAGGTTCCGTTTTTATAAATTATTTGGATGTTATTTTTTGTTGAATCATAGGCCTGATTGCAAATTTCTCCGTGAAAAACAAAATAATCCAATTCTGTATCGCTATAATGAAACTTTTCTTTAACCTTTTGTTTTATTGTTGACAGTTGGTTCTCTGTAAATGGTTCATTTTGAAGCATTACTTTTGGTAAATCTCTGTTAATTAAGCTTTTTGATAATTTTGAAAGTACCTTATCATCAAATGAAATCCATTCTTTTATGGCAGCCAAAATATCATAATCATCAAGTTTTGAAAATGTTTTTAGGTTTTCAGCAGTAAAATTATCCTTATTAATGGGTTGTTTTAAAAAAATGGACAATGTTTTTGTTGCTGGTAATTCTATGCCCAATAAAGAAAGTTCTTTGGCACGTTTCAATATCTTTTCCAATAATTTTTCTGCCACAAGCGCTGTTTTATGCAAATAAACCTGCCAATACATAATTCTGCGGGAAACAATAAAACTCTCCACGCTATAAATCCCCTTTTCTTCCACCACCAAATTGTCATTATTTACGTCGAGCATGGTGATTAATCGTTCTGAATTTATGGTTCCTTCAGCAACTCCGGTATAAAAACTGTCCCGTTTTAAATAATCCAATCTGTCCATATCTAGCTGACTGGAAATTAGCTGGTGTAAAAATTTTCGGTGATAATTTCCTTTAAATATTTCTATAGCCAATGAAAGCTGTCCGTTAAACTCATCATTTAAAGCTTCCATAAATAATAAGGAGATATTTTCGTGCGAAATACCTTTAATAAATTGTCGCTCTAAAGCATGCGAAAATGGCCCGTGGCCAATATCGTGCAACAAAATTGCGATGTAAACCGCCGTTGCTTCTTCTTCTGAAATTTGAACGCCTTTAAATTTTAAAATTCTGACAGCTTTTTGCATTAAATGCACACTTCCTATCGCGTGGTGAAATCTAGTATGATGTGCGCCAGGATAAACCAAATATGACAATCCCATTTGAGATATTCTTCTCAGTCTTTGAAAATATGGATGTTCGATCAAATTATAAATTAAAATATTTGGAATCGTAATAAAACCGTAAATTGGGTCGTTTAATATTTTTAGTTTGTTCGTTTTTTTTTCGTTCAAAATAGTAATTTTTATAAATGATAATGCAAAGATAACAATATGGGTAATATAAACATTTTATGGGTTGATGATGAAATAGATCTTTTGAAACCTCACATTCTATTTTTAGAGAAAAAAGGATACGCCGTTTCAACATCCAATAATGGTGCGGATGCCATTGATATGTGCGAAGAAAACAATTACGACATTGTTTTTTTAGACGAACATATGCCCGGTTTAAGCGGGTTGGAAACGCTAAGTCAGATAAAAAGTAAACGTCCAAATTTGCCAATTGTGATGATTACCAAGAGCGAAGAGGAATATATTATGGAGGAAGCCATAGGAAATAAAATTGCGGATTATTTAATTAAACCAGTAAATCCGAATCAAATATTGCTGAGTTTGAAGAAAAATTTAGACCATTCCCGTTTAATTTCGGAAAAAACAACCTCAAATTATCAGCAGGAATTTAGAAAAATAGCGATGGATTTGGCGATGGTAAATTCTTATGAGGAATGGATTGACATTTATAAAAAGTTGGTTTATTGGGAATTGGAACTCGAAAATATCAGCGATACTGGAATGATTGAGATCTTGGAAAGCCAAAAACAAGAAGCAAATTCATTGTTTTTTAAATTTATAAAGAAAAATTATAAAGATTGGATGCAGGATGAAGATGCACCAATTATGTCAAATACGTTGTTCAAAAAAGTGATACTTCCTGAAGTTAGCACTTCAAAAGGAACTTTACTGGTGGTCATCGATAATTTACGCTATGACCAGTTTAATATTTTAGAACAAACCATCACTAAATATTACAAAAAACAGGACGAAATTGCTTTTTACAGCATTTTGCCAACAGCAACACAATATGCACGAAATGCTATTTTTTCAGGCTTAATGCCTTTAGAAATGGAAAAACAATATCCCGAATACTGGAGAAATGATGTGGAAGAAGGCGGTAAAAATTTATATGAAGAAGAATTTTTGACCGCACAATTAAAACGGCTTCGACAAAATATTAAATGGGGATTCTATAAAATAACCAATCTAAAATCAGGAAAACAATTGGTTGAAAATTTCAACACCGTAAAGGAAAACGATTTAACAGTGATTGTTTATAATTTTGTTGATATGCTTTCCCATTCAAAAACTGAAATGGAAGTTATTAAAGAATTGGCTAGTGACGACAAGGCATACAGATCGTTAACTAACAGTTGGTTTTTAAATTCGCCCTTATTGGAAATCATTCAAAAAGCCCAAAATTTAGGTTTAAAATTGATTGTTACCACAGACCACGGCACCATCAATTCAAAGGTTCCTTCAAAAGTGATTGGCGATAAAAATATCAGTTCCAATTTGCGCTATAAAACAGGAAGAAGTTTGAGTTATGAAGAAAAAGATGTTTATGCCGTTAAAGATCCCAAGGAAATTTTATTGCCTTCAATCTCTATAAACAGCGCCTTTATTTTTGCCAAAGAAGACTTGTTTTTTGCTTACCCAAATAATTACAATCATTTTGTGAATTATTTTAAAAACACCTATCAACATGGCGGAATTTCTTTGCAGGAAATGATCATTCCTTGTGCTATATTTGTACCTAAATAGGCCCTTATCTCCCGAAAGGGGAATTAAAAATAAATTAAACAAATAAATAACATTGTGAATGAATAAAAATTACGCCATAAATGAATTGCCTGCAATTGCGAAAGAAGTCATAAAATCGGCAAAAAGCAAGGTGTTGCTTTTTTACGGTGAAATGGGCGTGGGCAAAACCACTTTAATTAAGGAAATTGTAAAGCAATTAGAAAGTTCGGATAATGCAAGTTCCCCTACTTTTTCTTTGGTGAATGAATATCATACTGTAAATGGCGATAAAATATATCATTTTGATTTTTACAGAATTAATCATGAAAATGAAGCTCTAGACATTGGTGTGGAAGAATATTTTTACAGCGATTGCTGGTGTTTGATTGAATGGCCAAATAAAGTGGAAAATTTACTACCTTTAAACTCGGTAACTATTACAATAACCTCAAACAGTGATCAATTACGAACTATAGAACTTAGAAATAATGAGTAAAAAAATTTCTTCACCGTTTAGTCAACAAGAGTTAATTCCTCAAGCGGAAACATTAGAAATCACAAAAAGGAAAAGCGAACTCATTATTGGAATTCCAAAAGAAACACATTATCAGGAAAAAAGAGTTTGTTTAACCCCTGATGCTGTCGCTGCATTAACTGCTCACGGACATAAATTTGTAATTGAAACCGGAGCCGGCGAAGGCGCAAACTTTTCGGATAAGCAATATTCTGAAGCCGGCGCGAAAATATCCTACGACATAAAAGAAGCTTTTGGATGCCAAATGATTTTAAAAGTTGAACCACCTTCCTTTGATGAAATCAAACTAATTAATCCGCAAAGTGTCCTTTTTTCTGCACTGCAACTAAAAACACAAACAAAAAAATATTTTGAACTTCTGGCAAGTAAGCGTATTACAGCCATCGCTTTTGATTTTATTAGAGATGATCAAGGCATATTTTCTATTGTAAAATCACTAAGTGAAATTGCAGGAACGGCTTCTATATTAATTGCTGCTGAATTAATGAGCAACACCAATGGAGGAAAGGGTTTATTATTTGGAAATATTGGTGGTGTTCCGCCAACGGAAGTTGTCATTTTAGGTGCAGGAACCGTTAGTGAATTTGCGGCACGTTCTGCAACTGGCCTAGGTGCCAGCGTGAAAGTATTTGACAATTCAATCGCTAAATTAAGAAGTCTGCAACACCGTTTGGGTTTTCCAATTTATACTTCAACCATACAGCCCAAAACATTGCAAAAAGCATTAATGCGCTGTGATGTTGCCATTGGAGCAGTTAGAGGGAAAACTCGTTCTCCTATTTTGGTTACGGAAGAAATGGTGATGAAAATGAAAAATGGTGCCATAATTGTTGATGTTAGCATTGATTGTGGCGGTTGTTTTGAAACTTCTGAGATTACGACCCACAAAAAATCTACTTATCAAAAACATGGCGTTATTCACTATTGCGTTCCCAATATTCCTTCTAGATATTCAAGAACTGCTTCTGTATCAATTAGCAATAATATTACACCTTATTTGCTGAGCATCGCTGAAGACGGCGGATTCGAAAATGCTGCCCGATTTGATAAAAGTTTGCAAAAAGGGATGTACTTTTACCACGGAATTTTAACCAATAAAACAGTGGCCGACTGGTTTAGTTTGCCGTTTAGAGATATCAATTTATTGTTTTTATAATATGACTTTTAAACAACGCTTACCCTATTTCTTAGTAGGTTTAACACTAGGGATTATTGCCGTATTTTTCGTTTTTGATAAAAAAGAAGCCACTTTCGATTATGGTCCGAATGCCCGCGTTTTAAAAAATATCAGCATAAAAAAGCGCATTTTTTCTGAAGATGTTAAAACTGCCATCCTTTCAAACCAAATTGACATGGCTCAAATTTCGAAGATTTTGAAAAAAGGAAATGCCGATATTTGGAACAAAATTAAAATGGATACCTGCATTCAATACAACATTAAAGGGCGAAGAGATTTGAAAAATATTACTTTAACGGTTAAAAACTGCGATTCAACGGCCTTTATTGAAAAAATTATAATTGAATAGCAATTTTTGAATAATAATTTTCCTTTATCTTTTTAATACTTTTGATAGATTTCTCCATCCATTCTTGGTATTTTTCGTCTTTTTCAAGCGTTGTCAACTGCCAATTCACCTCCGATTTCTTTAATTTATCGGTCAAGTTTTGAAGAATGATGGCTGCTGCAACAGAAATGTTGAGACTTTCTGTAAAACCTACCATCGGTATTTTTAAAAATCCATCAGCATTGTCCATCACATCTTTCGAAAGTCCGGCCTTCTCCACCCCAAAAAAGAAAGCTGATTTTTCAGTAATATCAAAATCCTGCAACAAACAAGAATCATTGTGCGGTGTTGTCGCAATTATTTTATACCCTTTTGAACGTAAATCGGCAATACAATCTAACGTATTGTTGCTGTCATTTTTTCTATATACTGAAAAATCCAACCATTTCTGGGCGCCTTTAGCAATATGATTTGAAGCATAGAATTTGTATTTGGTTTCTATGATATGAACATCCTGCACCCCAAAAACATCACAACTTCTCACCACTGCACTGGCATTTTGCGGCATAAAAATATCTTCAATAGCCACCGTAAAATGTCGTGTGCGGTTTTCTAAAACCACTTTGAATAAATTTCTTCTTTTTTCTGATACAAATTGCTCTAAATATTCAATAAATTTATAATCTACCATCTAAATTTGGTGTTTTTTCAAAGATAAAATTTTACTTTTGAATAAATAACGATATGAAGAAAATAGTTGTATTAACAGGTGCGGGAATGAGTGCCGAAAGTGGCCTCAATACCTTTAGAGATGCCAATGGTTTGTGGGAAGGCCATGACATTATGGAAGTGGCGTCACCAATTGGTTGGCAAAAAGACAAGGAAAAGGTGCTGGATTTTTACAACAAACGAAGGTCTCAATTACTTAAAGTTTTTCCAAATGAAGCCCACAAGGCCTTGGTGGCGTTAGAAAATAAATATCAGGTTGCCATTATCACCCAAAATGTTGACGATTTGCATGAACGCGCCGGAAGTTCACAGGTTTTGCATTTGCACGGAGAATTATTGAAAGCACGAAGTACTAAAAATAGCAACCTTATTTATGACTGGAAACAAGCATTAAATTTAGGCGATATTTGTGAAGAAAATTCGCAGCTAAGGCCTCATATTGTTTGGTTTGGGGAAAACGTGACTTTGTTTGACAAAGCGTTGGAAATCACTTCGGAAGCTGATATTTTAATGATCATTGGAACTTCAATGCAAGTTTATCCTGCAGCGCATTTAATTAATTGTGCAAAGCCTGAAATTCCGATTTATTTTATTGATCCAAAACCTTTTATTCAACAAAATCAGTATTCAAATTTAACAGTTTTGGCCGAAAAAGCTTCAATTGGAGTTGTAAAGGTGGTTAATCAATTAATTCGCTTATAACCTTAAATAATGCTCCTTTTGAAATTTGGCTTCCCATTTCAATGAGTTCAAATAATTCAGAATTTCGAGCTTTTGTGTATTTTTTTTCAGCCTTAAAATATTCAAACTGTTCATTTAGCGGATTTTTCAAAAACCATTGAAAATTGGCTTCATTTAAAAAACTTATATTTTCATCATTTAATTTGATGTAAATTCTAATGATCAAATCCGATTCGCATTTAAATAAGTTAATGTGATTTTCTGAAATGTGTTCTAAATATTCCGTTTTTGTTAAAACATCTTCCCAAACCACATCGCTAAAAATATTTAATTCCTCATTGGCCATCGAAGGGTTTTCCATTTTTATTTTATTCCATTCTTTCACATCAATTTGTTGCGTTGCCAAAAATTCTGAAAACTCCTTGTGTAAAGCTAAAAACTGTTCTTTCGTTAATTGTTGGTACTTCATAAAAATATAAGCATAAAAAAACCGCCCTGATTGGGCGGTTCAAATATAAAATAATTTTCTAATTACTTTGCTTCTGCAACGATTTCAATTGGCAATTCTACCACAACTGCTCTATGCAATCTAATAGTGGCATTGTATTTTCCAATTCTTTTAATGGTACCTCCGTCAACTTTAATGTATTTTTTCTCAATTACCTGACCTGCAGCGGCTAAAGCATCTGCAACATCTTGGTTATTTACTGATCCAAATAATTTGGTGTTATCGGCTGTTTTAGCAGTAATTTTAATATCCAATGCTTTAATTGCGTCTGCAATTTCTGTGGCATCTTTAATTAATTTTTCTTCTTTATAAGCACGTTGCTTTAAAGTTTCCGCCAATATTTTCTTTACTGAACTTGTTGCCAATACTGCAAATCCTTGAGGAATCAAATAGTTACGTCCAAAACCATTTTTTACAGTAATAAGATCATCTTTAAACCCTAGGTTTTCAACGTCTTGCTTTAATATAATTTCCATAATTCCTTGCTGTTTTTATTTTAACATATCTGCAACGTATGGCAATAAAGCCAAGTGACGTGCTCTTTTAATGGCGACAGACACTTTACGTTGAAATTTTAATGAAGTTCCTGTTAAACGACGTGGTAAAATTTTACCTTGTTCATTTACTAAGTATAATAAGAAATCAGCATCTTTATAATCAATATATTTGATACCATTCTTTTTAAAACGACAGTATTTTTTTACTTGTTTTGTTTCAATATCTAACGGAGTCAGGTAACGAACATCACCTTGTTTTCCTCCTTTTGCTTGTTGTTCTATAGACATAACGCTTATTTTTTAGATGCTTTACTTCCGTCTCTTAATCTTCTCTTTTCAGCCCAGGCAACAGCATGTTTATCTAACGCAACCGTTAAATAACGCATAATACTGTCATCTCTTCTAAATTCAAGTTCAAAAGGAGTGATGGTTTCTCCAGCAACTTTGTATTCGAATAAGTGATAAAATCCACTTTTTTTGTTTTGGATGGTGTACGCTAATTTTTTTAAGCCCCAGTCCTCTTTTGATATCATTTCGGCACCTTTAGAAACAAGATAGTCCTCAAACTTCTTTACTGTTTCCTTTACCTGAACATCAGATAAAACGGGATTCAAAATGAAAACAGTTTCGTAATGATTCATAATTAATAATTTAAGTTTTTACTTTTAAGGGTGCAAATATACTGTTATTTCCTTAATTGGCAAATGTAAATTTAATAAAATAGCTTTAATAATTATCTACATCTATATTGAATTTGATAGCACGAAATTCATTGATAGACTGAAACGCATTTTTTACCCGCTGAATTTGGTTTTTACCTACAACCAACGACTGTTTTTGGGGTATTTTTATAATAATGGTTCTGATATAATAATTTCTGATTTTGGAAATTCCTGGTGTTGACGGACCCAAAATATCGTCTTTAAAAATGGAGATTAACGATTTTCCGAGCCAAATAGCACCTTCCTCTACCC
The DNA here is from genome assembly GCA_010906935.1 of Gelidibacter sp. Classification (GTDB taxonomy): domain Bacteria; phylum Bacteroidota; class Bacteroidia; order Flavobacteriales; family Flavobacteriaceae; genus Lutibacter. The sequence goes on along the minus strand of JAAFHC010000009.1, from coordinate 10,111 downwards.
TATTAAAATCCTTGTGGCGCAAGGTGATTTTAATAATTCGGTAAAAAGGCGGATAATGGTATTGCCAGCGTTCGTCTATTTGTTCTTTAAACATTTCTTCGAATGCGTTGGTAGAAACCTGCTGTAATATTTGGTGGTTCGGATTGTAAGTTTGAATAGCAACTTTCCCCCTTTTACTGGCTCGTCCTGCCCTTCCTGAAACTTGCACCATCAATTGATAACTTCTTTCATGCGCCCTAAAATCGGGGAAATTCAACATATTGTCCGCATTCATAATTCCCACCAACGACACATTTGCAAAATCCAAACCTTTTGAAAGCATTTGCGTTCCCACCAATATGTCTATTTCCTGCGATTGAAATTGTCCAATGATTTTTTGATAACTGTATTTTCCCCGCGTAGTGTCTAAATCCATTCTTCCCACTTTTGCGTTTGGAAACAATTCCAACAATTCTATCTCAATTTGTTCGGTTCCAAAACCTTTGGTATTTAATTTTACGCTTCCGCAAGCACCGCAATTATGAGGCATTGCCTGACGATGTCCGCAATAATGGCAACGCAATTCCTTTCTGTAATTATGGTAGGTCAAGCTCACATCGCAATGAGGACACTGCGGTGAAATACCACAGGTTTCACATTCCACAACTGGCGCAAAACCCCTGCGATTTTGAAATAAAATAACTTGTTCTTTATTATCAAGTGCTTCTGTGATCATTTCAAGCAAACGGTCTGAAAAATGGCCGGTCATTCGTTTTTTTCGATGCTTTTCTTTTATGTCAACCAATTCAATTTCTGGCAGTAAAACATCACCAAATCTTCGGTTTAGCTCAACCAATCCGTATTTACCTTGTTGTGCGTTGTAATACGTTTCAATGCTTGGCGTTGCAGAACCCAAAATTACTTTGGCGTTATGTTGATTCGCCAAAACGATTGCAGAATCACGTGCATGATATCTTGGCGCTGGATCATATTGTTTAAAAGAAGGTTCGTGTTCTTCATCAACAATAATTAACCCCAAATTTGAAAAAGGCAAAAACATAGAAGAACGAGCGCCTAAAATTAATTGTGCTTTTGGCTTGTTTTCCAATACATTGTTCCATACTTCCACCCTTTCATTCATGGAGTATTTTGAATGAAAAACGGACAAATATTCTCCAAAATAAAGTTGCAGCCTGTCAATTAATTGGGTGGTAAGCGCAATTTCCGGAAGCAAGTAAAGCACTTGTTTTCTTTCTTCAATTAGTTGTTTAATTAATTTAACGTAAATCTCTGTTTTACCGCTGCTTGTGATTCCTTTTAAAAGTACTGTTTGCTTTGTTTTGAAATGCTCTTTTATGGCTAAAAACGCTTCTTCCTGATGTGCTGTCAGTTCTTTTATCTTGCCCGATTTTCCTTCGAAATTAATTCGGTCTTCTTGGATAAAATAGACTTCAAAAATACCTTTATCTACCAACGATTTTAACACTGCTGTAGAACTGTTTGCTTCCTCCTGAAGCTGGCTTTGTTTTATCGGTTTTTTTGAAGCTTGCAATTGAAAATAGGTTAAAATGAGTTCTCGCTGCTTTTTTGCCCTGCTTAGTGAATCGAGTAATTCAGAGATTTTTTCGTTTGAATTCCAAGTTTCTGTTAACCGAATATATTTTTCTAATTTTGGTTTGTATTGCTCATAAATTTGTTCTTTAACTACAATAGCATTTTTATCGATTAACAACTTAATAATTGGAAAAACGGTTTTCTTTCCTAGAATTCCAACAATTTGCTGTATGGTTAGTTGCGACTGGTGCTGCAGCGCTTCAAAAACTAAAAATTCTTCGTTTGAAAGTTCATCTTCTTGTACAAAATCTTTAACCAATTGGACTTCTGTTTCGCTTTCCAACAAAAAAGCTGAAGGCAATGCAGCCCTATAAACTTCACCCAAAGAGCACATATAATAACTGGAAATCCATTCCCAATGTGTAATTTGCATGTTGTTTACAACAGGAATTTCATCTAAAATTTGATAAATTTCTTTTGCTTCATAACCAATTGGCGGTGTTTGGTGAATTTTATAAACCAATGCGGTATATATTTTTGATTTCCCAAATTCCACGGCAACACGCATCCCTTTTTTCAAAAAAGAGACTTCCGATTCGGTTATTTTATAAGTAAATAACTTTTGTAAAGGAATGGGTAAAATAACATCAATAAAATTGCTCAACGCTTTTGGTTTTAAAAAAGTAAAATTATTTAAAATCAATTTAATAATTGGCGTTTGTGAATAATTTAATTTATAATCACTAAAAAACCTAGTGAAGTAACATTTGTTATGCGTAAGGATTGTTTAAGTAGTTACTTTCACTACTAAATTGAAAAAAATACTTGAAAATATTGGTAACGAATAATTTCAATTTTTTGATTTTAAATAGGTAATATGTCCAATTTTATTGGGCATATTTTTTTTTGGCACGTTGTTTGTATTTGTGAAAAGGAATGCTGCTAACCAGCAAATTTAGTTTAACCTTAAATATTATATCATGAAAACAAAATTATTACTTATTGCAACGTTTTTATTTGTTGGGTTTGGCTTGCAGGCTTCAACTTTTAAGACTGATAATTCTTCAAAAAATTATTATAACAATGATTATGGAGATTCTTTTACATTCGTTGAAAGAGATGTAACTTTTGCTATTTTTCAAAATGGCGAGTTTGATTTTTACATTAACCAAAGAAACCAAAGAGATGGTTTAGACGTTAATTACCAAGGAAATGGCGTTAATATTAGCTTCAACTCTGGTTATGATTATGGTCCTTATGTTCAATATGATGATTATGGCGCTATTATCCAAATAGAAGATATTCCTATTTACTATGATTATTACGGTCGTGTAAGCAGAATTGGAAATACCCGTATTTCTTATGATTCAGGAAGGTTGGTTCGCGTTGGCGGATTGCATGTGTACTATAACAGACAAGGTTATTATAGCCATTATTCAGGATATATTAACAATTACAACCGTGGGTATGTGTTTCACCCATATCATAATTATTTTGTAGCACCATTATTTGATTTCAGAATTGTAAGTTATAATCCTTACAGAAATCATTATTACCCAACACGTTACACGTATTATAGTGACCATTCAAAAAATAAGTATTATGACAAAAATTATAAGAGAAATGGGCACGACACTAGACGAGTAGCTGCTAAAAGTGTTCCTAACAGGTATGAAGATCAACGAAATGACAGATCTGAAAATATGGATAGAAGAAATACCAACGACAGAACAAGTCAAGGTAATCGCAACAATAGTTCAGTGAACAATACTGACAGAAGAACAAATACTGTGAACAGACCAACTTCTAACGAAAGAACAAGTCAGGCCGGTAACAATGCGGAACGTAGAACAAATACTGTGAACAGACCAACTTCTAACGAAAGAACAAGTCAGGCTGGTAACAATACAGAACGTAGAACAAATACTGTGAACAGACCAACTTCTAACGAAAGAACAAGTCAGGCTGGTAACAATACGGAACGTAGAACAAGTACTGTGAACAGACCAAGTCAGAATGAACGTAGTGCAAATACTGGAAGAATGGCAGAAAATCGTGCTCCTGAAAGAACAGCTCAAAAAACTGAGAGGGTTCAACAAAATAATAAATCAGGAAATGATCAAAGAGGACAAGCTACTAGCAGAGAATCTAATGGAAATTCTGGTAAAAATGAAAAATCAAGAAGAAATTAAGAATTAACAGATTGAATAAATAACAAAAAGCGTTGCATTATTGCAACGCTTTTTTTGCTTTTTTACTTCCTTCGTACATATCATAACGCACAAACAAACAGTCCAAATCCCCATTTTTCATAGGAATTCTTCTCGATGTGCGCAGGCCAACATGCTTTATTGCTTCCATATTTGAAGTGATAAACCAAACGGTAGAATCTGAATAACCGCTTTTTAAAGTGTCTCCAATTTTTTTGTAGAATTCTTGCATATCAATATCTAATCGCTCACCATAAGGCGGATTGAATAAAATAACGGTACGCCCAAACACTTCTTTTACCGAGTTAAAGAAATTTACATGATGCACGCCAATAAACTCGCTTAAATTGGCATTCGCCACATTTTCTTTAGCTTTTACAACTGCCGATGGCGCTTTGTCAAATCCCATGATTTTAAAATGGGAATTGTGTATTTTTTTTATCAAAGAATCTTGAATGGTAAAAAACAACTCTTCATCATAATCTGCCCATTTTTCAAATCCAAATTCATTTCTGTTGATATTTGCCGGAATATTGTTGGCAATCATCGCAGCTTCAATCAAAATAGTACCAGAACCGCACATCGGATCAATAAAATTACAATCGCCAGTGTATCCTGAAAGCAACACCAAACCAGCCGCCAAAACTTCATTTATGGGTGCAATATTCGTGGCACTTCTGTAACCTCGCTTATGCAAAGAATCGCCCGAGCTATCTAATGAAATGGAACAATAATTATTGTGGATATGAACGTGAATCTTTAAATCTTGGTGCTTCGTGTCAACACTTGGCCGTTCATTATATTTATTTCTGAAATAATCTGCAATGGCATCTTTCGATTTTAAAGTGATATAATGCGAATTTGTGGTAAAACCTTGAGAATTCACCACAGCGCCAATAGAAAAGGTACTGGAAACGCTCATATATTTTTCCCACTGAATTTGTTGTATTTTTTTGTACAAATCATCTTCATCCGCAACCTTAAAAGTTTTAATGGGTTTCAAAATTCTAATTGCCGTGCGCAAAGCCATATTTGATTTGTACATAAAGCCTTTATCACCTAAAAAAGTAACGCTTCTCACACCTGGCTCAACATCTTGAGCACCTAAATTTTTAAGTTCCGTTGCCAATACTTCTTCCAACCCAAACATGGTGGTGGCAACCATTTTAAAATTTCGCTCCATAATTATATCATTATTTTGCAAAAGTACTGAATTATTAAGTTAAATGTTAAATGTTAAAAAGTTAAAAGTTTTTTAAAGTCCAAGAAACAACTCGTCCCTCAAATGATTTTCACCCTGTGGGAATCGAAGAGAAACAATTAAAAATCCAACAAATAAACATTTTACCAAACAAATCCTTATTTTTGCAGTCATTTCAATATTATGACTAAAAACAAAGACTGGTTTGCTTCCTGGTTTAACACAAGCTATTACCATATTTTATATAAACATAGAGATTATTCTGAAGGACAGTCTTTTTTGAAAAATTTAATTGCCTTTTTAAAATTAGAAAAGAGTAAGCTAATATTGGATTTGGCCTGCGGAAAAGGTCGTCATTCCATCTATTTAAATTCGCTTGGATTCAATGTTTATGGTGCCGATTTATCTAAAAACAGCATCGAATATGCCAAACAATTTGAAACAGCAACTTTGCAATTTGTTGAACATGATATGCGAGACCCTTTTAAAAATAAGTTCGATGTTATTTTAAATTTGTTTACGAGTTTTGGTTTTTTTGAAGACGATGCAGAAGATATCGCCATTTTGCAAAATATTAAGAATGGCTTAAATCCAAATGGAATTGCTGTTATTGACTTTATGAATTCAAAAAAAGTAGTTTCTGAACTTGTTGCTGAAGAAGTGCTAACTATTGATGACATTACTTTTAAAATGAATCGCTACGTAAAAAACGGATTTATTGTGAAAGAAATTAATTTTGATGCCGACGGTGAGCACCACACTTATTTCGAAAAAGTAAAAAGTTTAGATTTGGCCAAAATTAATTCCTACGTAAATTCTGTAGGATTTAAAATTAAACATACTTTTGGTAATTATCAGTTAGAAAAATTTAATGAGGAAACTTCCGACCGTTTAATTTTAGTTTTAGAATGAGCTATATTGCACTTATCGCCTCCGTATTAGTTGGTATTGTTATCGTTTTTGGATTAAAACCTAGTTTTAAGTCAGTACAATTATTGTTGGCTTTTAGCGGCGCTTACTTACTTTCTATCACTATTTTACATTTATTTCCTGAAGTTTACGCTGTAAAAAACACAAACATTGGTTTATTTATCCTTTTGGGATTATTGTTACAACTTATCTTGGATTTTTTCTCGAAAGGTGCTGAACACGGCCATATTCATGTAGAAAAAAATGTAGTTTTTCCTTGGGCATTATTCATAAGTTTAAATATTCATGCTTTTTTGGAAGGAATTCCTTTAGCACATAGCCATCGTCATGAATATTTACTATGGGCAATAGTGATTCACAATATTCCAATTTCAATTATATTAGGAACCTTTTTTGTAAGCTCAAAAATTTCTAAAAAGAATGCTGTGCTGTTTTTATTACTTTTTTCTCTAATGACACCTTTAGGAAGTTTGGCCGGTGAATATGTCCAAATTTTGACTCATTATAAAACAGAGATTACTGCCATTATAATAGGAATATTTTTACATATTTCAACAATTATTTTGTTTGAAACATCCAAAGACCACAAATTTAATCTTTTAAAATTTGTTGCAATATTGGTTGGTATGGGGGTGGCTTATTTGGCTTAAGTTCTAATTTGCGACCTGACTCATAAATTTTATTCTCATCAAGCGCAACTCTTCCTCATCATAATTACCGTCAAATTCGTCTAAAGCATCTTGAATTCTGTCGCTTTTAGATTCCATATAATAATTAAAGATCTCTTCTTGTTGGTCTTCATCCAATAAATCTTCAATATGATAATCGATATTTAATTTAGTGCCACTGTAAACAATGCCTTGCATTTCTTCAATAAGCTCATTAAAACTTAGACCTTTTGACTTTGCGATATCTTCAAGCGGAATTTTCCTGTCTGTATTTTGAATGATATAAAGTTTTAAGCCAGAATTAACGCCTGTACTTTTAACCACAAAATCATCCGGACGAATGATGTCATTTTCTTCCACGTACCTGGCAATCAATTCAATAAAAGGTTTTCCGTATTTATTTGCTTTTCCTTCCCCAATACCATAAATGTTTTTTAATTCATCCATGGTCATTGGATATTTCAGCGCCATATCTTCCAATGATGGTTCCAGCAATACAGCATATGGAGGCACACCGTTTTTCTTTGCAACAGATTTTTGTAATTCCTTAAGCATTTTAAGCAACACTTCATCTGCAGAAGTTCCACTACCGTTAACATTTGCTAAAATTGAGGCATCAGTGCTTTCATCATAAACATGGTCTTCTGTCATCATAAATGAAGACGGATTTTTTATGAAATCATTGCCTTTATCCGTAATTTTTATAACGCCATATTGCTCAATCTCTTTGTTGATGAAACGGGCAACCAATACTTGACGGATCAATGCCATCCAATATTTTCCGTCGTGTTCCTTTCCGCAGCCAAAAAATGGTTGTTCATCCGTTTTATGGGATTTCAACTGGGCATTTACTTTTCCGGTCAAGGTGTTTACAAGGTCTTTTGCTTTATATTTTTGGTAGGTTTTTACAACAACTTCCAATAACATTTTTAATTCATTTTCAGCTTCGTGCTTTTTCTTTGGATTTATGGCGTTGTCATCCATCAGCGCGCCCAAGCCATTTACTTCATCAAAATCTTCCCCAAAATAATGCAATAAATATTTTCTTCGCGACATAGAAGTTTCTGCATAACCAACCACTTCTTGCAGCAAAGCGTTCCCAATTTCCTGCTCTGCCACGGGTTTACCGGATAAAAATTTCTCCAGTTTTTCAATATCTTTATAGGAATAATAAGCCAAACAAAATCCTTCACCACCATCTCTTCCTGCCCTTCCGGTTTCCTGATAATAGCTTTCCAAACTTTTTGGAATGTCATGATGAATCACAAAACGAACATCTGGTTTGTCAATTCCCATTCCAAAAGCAATGGTAGCAACCACCACATCCACATCTTCCATCAAAAACATATCTTGGTGTTTCGACCTGGTTTTACCGTCCAATCCGGCGTGATAAGGAACTGCTTTTATGCCATTCACCTGTAATACTTGTGCTATTTCTTCAACTTTTTTACGACTTAAACAATAAATAATACCCGATTTTCCTTGAAATTGGCGGACAAATCGAATGATATCGGAATTTATGTTTTTAGTTTTTGGCCGAACTTCATAAAATAAATTAGGACGGTTAAAAGAAGCTTTAAAAGTATTGGCATTTGACATGCCCAGTGTTTTTATAATGTCTTCTTGTACCTTCTGTGTTGCCGTTGCTGTTAAGCCAATTAAGGGAACGTTATCTATTTTTTGAATAATGGTTCGAAGATTTCTATATTCAGGTCTAAAATCATGTCCCCATTCTGATATACAATGCGCTTCATCAATGGCAACAAAAGAAATATTTTGATTTTTTAGAAAGTCGATGTACTCTTCTTTCATCAATGATTCCGGAGCTACATACAATAATTTTGTAATTCCTTTTTCTATGTCATTTTTAACTTGGGTAACTTCCGTTTTGTTTAATGAAGAATTTAGCACGTGGGCAATTCCGTGTTCTGCCGAAATGCCTCGAATGGCATCAACCTGATTTTTCATTAATGCGATTAATGGCGAAACCACAATTGCTGTTCCTTCTTTAACCAAAGCGGGAAGTTGGTAACATAACGATTTCCCTCCTCCGGTTGGCATAATCACAAAAGTATCATTTCCTTCAATAATGCTTTTTATAACTGGTTCTTGAAGTCCTTTGAATTTACCAAATCCAAAATATTTTTTCAAAGCATCATGTAAATCAATCTCTTTACTGTTCATTATCACTTCTAAATTATTAATACGAATATAAATTCGCAACTAAAACTAAAATATTAGTTACTAATTTAAAAAAATTAAAAAAATTTGACTTTTACTTTTTATTAGCAGTTTATTCAATTTCTAATTAAATAAATATATTTTTGTTTAAAATTAAAGGTAGAACTTTTTTTTGTTAAAAAAATCAAAATCTTTTGAAAAATAAAAATACAATTATTGAAAACGCAAAGCAGACAATTTTAATTGAAAGCAAAGCGATCGCGAATTTAGTGAATTTTCTAGATGAAGATTTCGAAAATGCCGTAAATTTTATACATCTTTCTAAAGGAAGGGTAATTGTGACCGGAATTGGTAAAAGCGCCAACATCGCAACCAAGATAGTTGCTACACTAAATTCAACGGGAACCCCAGCAATATTTATGCATGCAGCCGATGCCATACACGGAGATTTGGGAATTATTCAAAAAAATGATGTGGTAGTTTGCATTTCAAAAAGCGGAAATACGCCTGAAATTAAAGTTTTATTGCCATTAATTAAAAATTACGGAAACAAAATAATTGGAATTACAGGCAATTCAGCATCTTTTTTAGGCACAAATGCCGATTTTATGTTGAATTCTTTTGTTGAAAAGGAAGCCGATCCAAATAATTTAGCGCCAACAACAAGCACAACTGCACAATTGGTTATGGGTGATGCTTTAGCGATTTGCTTATTGAAGCTCAATAATTTTTCAAGCAAAGATTTTGCAAAATACCATCCGGGTGGTGCATTGGGAAAAAAACTGTATTTGAGGGTCAGCGATTTAATCGGAAAAAATGAAATGCCTCAAGTTGCGCCTAATACACCTATTAAAGATGTAATTATTGAAATTTCAAAAAAACGATTGGGCACCACCGCAGTTGTTGAAAACAACAAAATAGTTGGCATTATTACCGATGGCGATTTAAGGAGAATGTTGACTAATTCTCCTGATATTAGTAATTTACTCGCTGAAAATATTATGGGTAAAAATCCGAAAACGATCAATGTTGATGCAATGGCTATTGAAGCTCTGGAAACCATGGAAAACAATAAAATTTCCCAAATTTTGGTTGAAGACAATTCGGTATACGTAGGTGTCGTACATTTGCACGATCTAATTAAAGAAGGAATTTTCTAAAATGAGAAAAAAAATAGCCGAACCTGAAAAGGACATGTCTTTTTTAGACCATGTTGAAGAATTGAGATGGCACTTGGTACGTTCTAGCGCTGCAATATTTGTGTTTGGAATTACCGCATTTTTAATGAAGGATTTCATCTTTAATACAATAATTTTCGCACCTAAAGATCCTAATTTTATTACGTATCGCGCATTCTGCAGCATGTCAAGATTTTTTGGCACAGAAGG
>JAAFHC010000156.1 GCA_010906935.1 Gelidibacter sp. | reverse complement strand
GAAGTTGAAGTTCGATTTGACATTATAGCCATCATAATAAACGAAAACAAGCTTACCATTGAACACCTTGAAGATGCTTTTTATCATTTTTAATTTTCAAAATAAGTCTTTACATCTACAAAATGTTCAGGTTTTGCCAAAATTCTTTTGTCTTTGTCCAATATAAAATAAGTGGGCGTAGCATTGATTTTATATTCTTTGGCCATCTCATTTTCCCATTTTTTTAAACCTAAAATATTTGTCCACTTTGGTAATTTTGTAGCGAATTGTTCATGGTCTTTTTTGTGGTCTTCCAAAGCCACCGCAATCACATGAATTGCATCATTGCCCAATGTAAATTCATATAATTTGGGAATTTCCAACAAACAATGTGAACAAGTTGTGCTCCAAAAAACCAAGATATATTTGTCCGAAACAGTCAATTCACTCAATTTTTTTTGAATGCCGTTTTCTTCCCAAACAATTTCCGGCGCTTTATTGCCAATGGCCAATTTTATTTTTGACTTCATTTCATCGATAAGGGCTACATCTTTGAGATTCGAAGGCAATTTGTCGTAGAAATCATCAATCACAAAACCTGCCATTTCCAAGTTTTCAAATTCCTCAAAAGCATAAATTAAGGAAGTTAAAATCTCGCTTTTTACTTCATCATTTCCGCCAACTTTTTGCATCACTTCATTTATGGCATTTTTGTACAAGGCATTTTGAACCTGTTGGTCATCTGAAACATTCAGGTAAAACACATATTCTATGGCTTTTTCTCCAAAAAAAGTAGCATTCATCAATACACGATTGTTGAAGTTTGTAAAATCGAAGTAGTGTTGTTTTACGCTGTTTAAGTATTCCTGCGGCGAGGTAAAAAGTGTTGACGCAAAATAGTTGCGACCCGATTTTATAAAATGATTCGCCAATTTACCTTCCGTTTTAACTTCATATTCGCCTTGAATTTTATTATAAATATTTAAGGTTTTTGCATATAAATCTATGGTGATTTCATCTTGTTTTTTGTCTTTCAATCCAAAAAATACGATTTGCAAAGAATCTAATTTTTGCTTCATATTGGCTGTTTCAACCAAATAATTGGCATAGGTTTTATTTTCTTCAGAAGTTAAAAATGCTACTGAATTAAAAAGGTCGCGTGAATCAAACTTCAAAGAAACATTTTCTTGGTTAAAAAGAAAATCGACAAAACCAAAGGCTTTAGGATTAAATGACAATCGGTACATTCCTGCTGCTGTTCCCTGTGGGATTTCTAATTTAAACTGGTCGTTTTCTATTTTTGAATTTGAAATATATACTTGTTTAGATCCTTTTAACTGGTATAAAATGACCCGTGTTACCAAATCATTTTTTGGGTTCACGATTCCAGTAATTGAATTCTGGCTTTGAACACCAACAGAAATAAATAAAAACGCAATCAATATTTTTTTAAACATCTTCTCTTTTTTTCAATTATTTATACCAATTGAATTTTTAAATGTTGTATTAAAAATTTGAATTATTTTTAGTTCAGTTTAGAAATAAAATTTAAGCATAGCCTAAGCTATGGTTCCATTTTATGACGACAAATGAGCTAAAAAGAAACGAATTTTATGCGACATTTGAATGTTTAATTGGTATTATTCATTAATCACGCCAAAAGTAACTATTTTTATTTTTTACTTAAACCAAAACTCATGAATTTTAACTATAAAATAATTTGGATTACCAGTGCGTCATCAGGCATTGGAAAGTCGTTGGCTATTACGCTTTCAAAAATGATTCTCAAATTGGCGGTAACCTAAATAAGTTCATTTTTTTTAAAATACAATACAATAGCTTCTTTCATAAGCACGGTTTGTTCTCCCGATTTTAGTGGCGGCAATTCTTCCAAAACTTTGTAATGCGGCCAGCCGTCGTTGTCAAAAAAGTCAAATTCATAGTAGCCAAAAGGCTCCAGCAATCGGCAAATTGCAATGTGCATTAAATTTACTTTATCGTCTTTTTTAAATTCTTTAGCGCCTTGGCCCAATTCCTGAACCCCAATTAAATAAATAATGGCATCTAGATTAAGGATTTCTCCATCGCTAAAATTAGCCGATAATATTTTGAGAACTTGTTCCCATTCTTTCTTTAAATTTTTATCTCGTGACATTTTGATTCTTTAGTTAGTTGGCAAATATACAAATCGATTCATGTATATTTACAAAAATCATGAGATGAATACATTTGATATTATAATCACGGGACTTTTATTATTTGGTTTTATAAGAGGTTTGTTTAAAGGCTTATTTCTAGAAATCGCCTCTTTTATTGCACTTATTGCAGGTATTTACGGCGCCATTCATTTCTCTTATTTTGTCAAAGATTTATTGATTCCCCAAGTATCTTGGGAAGAAAAATACATCACGTTGGTTTCTTTTGCCGTCACTTTTATGGTGATTGTGATTGTGGTTACTTTGATAGGCAAATTGTTTACAAAAATTGCTGATTTTGCCAGTTTGGGAATCTTAAATAAATTGCTTGGCGGAATTTTCGGAGCCTTAAAAACTGGGTTTGCGCTAAGTGTTATTTTACTGATTTTTAGTAAATTGAACAATAAAATTCCATTTATATCTCAAGAACAACAAGAAAGCGCGGTTTTGTATGAACCCATCAAAAATTTGGCGCCAAAAATTTTTCCTGAATTTGTAAAAGTTGAAGAGGATGAAAATGAAAAAAGCTTTTTGAACTAAATTAATGTCAGGAATCTAAAATTTATCGTCAATTATTAAAATGTATTTCAATCATGATATTTAAAAAACACTTTCATTTCATTCTGTCATTTTTCCTTTTACTTTTTTTGGGTTGCACTACAGATAAAGAGCATTCATTTTCAATCTCTGGAAGTGTCCCAGATTTAAAAGAAAATTTCATTTTGCTTTCTGTAATTGATGACATTCAAACAAATAAAACCATTGTTGTAGATACTTTGAAAGTGAATGATAAAGGTGAATTTGAATCGATTTATACTTTAGAACCCAACATTTACAGCCTAACTTTTGACGGCATAAAAACAATTAATTTGGCTGTTGATAAAGGCCAAGATATCGTCATAAATGGCGCTTCAATTGATGATTTAAAAATAAGCGGCTCTATTGACACAGATTTATTAAATGGTTATGAAACATATAGAAAAGAATCTTTGGAGCGCTTGGTAACTTCCGTAAGAAATAACATTAAAGATTTACAGCAGAAAAATACTAATGAAGATGAAATTACTAAATTAAGAGAACTTGAAGTTGAAAACTACAAAAAGCATTTAAACGAATTAATGACTTTTGTAAAGGATAAAATGGGAACTTCCATTGCCATTTATCCAACATCCATTCGCTGGATTGGCGATGAAAATTTGCCGTTTTTACAAGAATTGGTTGGGAATTTTGAGAAAAAATATCCGGCTTCAAAAATTACAGAAAAATTAAAAAACAGACTTCAATTGTTAGAAAAAACAAGTGTTGGAGGCACCGTTTCAAACATTAAAATGCCAAACAGTGCCAATGAAACAATTAGCCTAAACAACATTCAAAAAAAATATACTTTAATTGATTTTTGGGCAAGTTGGTGTCCGCCATGCAGAACGGAAAGCAAGTTGTTGAATAGTTTGTACAGTGCTTACCGCACTAAAGGATTTGAAATTTACGGAATTTCGCTAGATTCTAAACGTGAAAATTGGTTGAATGCTATTGAAAAAGATAAAAGAATATGGACAGAAGTTTCTACAGTTGAAGGCTTTAAAACTCCGGTTTCTATTGAGTATGGAATTACCGCTTTGCCTACCAATTTTTTGATTGATGCTTCGGGGAAAATTGTTGCCGTAAATATTCACGGGCGGGAATTGAAAGAAAAAATTGATGCCTTGTTTCTTGAAAACTAGGGTTTAATCCCAAAATATGCGCTTAAATTTCTTTGATATCTGCCATATTTACCCAACCAATTTTACCATCGGCCAGTTTAATTTTTTTCCAATTGGAAAGCTCATCCAAAATAGTCACCTTGGTTCCTTCATGAAGTTCAAAAACGGGTTCAGCATCTAAAGACGGTGCGTTTTTTATCTCACTTTTTGGAGAAAAAATAATGGCACTTCTGCTTTTTTGAGTAGTGTTATAGTTGCTGAACGCAAAAATCACAGTGACTGTCATCACAAAAACAGCAAAAATAGTGATGTTAAAATAAAATATTTTTCTTTTTGGAGAAGATGAAAAATAATACAACAAAAATAGCAAAGCCGCTAAAAACGAAGCGGTCACCGCTAAAATTGCCCAAGTATTATAGGTTAATTTCTGAATCACATTTGAAGAAAACCGCTGTAAAAATGTTTTTGGTAAATCTTCAATAACATCAATAGTCATGCGCTTTGCAAAGGTCAAATTATTTGAAGCGTCTTGGTGCATTGGATTTATTTTTAGCGCTTTCTCATAATAATAAATGGAAGGCGCCACTTTGTTCAATTTATAATAGCTGTTGCCCAAATTAAAAAACAAATCATCCGATTCGAATCCGTTTTTTTCAATGTTTAAATACAATTCAATGGCTTTAGAATATTGTCCGTTTTTATACAAATCATTTGCCTTTGAAAACAATTCGTTTGAAGTTTGCGCAAAAGAAATGTACCCAAAAAATAACACCATTATAAAAATAAATCTCCTTTGCATATTACAACTGTTTATCAATTTCAGTTAATATTTCTACGGTTTTTTCATACTCCTTCTTCATCATAACATCCGTTGTTGGTGTGTAACGCGCAAAATCACAATCGTTTAAAACGGTTATGAATTCATTTATAGTTGCCGCATCCACACCCTTATTTTGAAGCAATTCAGCAATTTTTTCCTTAGAAATTTCTGAAGTTTCAATCTGAAGTTTTGCTTTTAAAAAGTTATGAAGCGCTTTTTCCAAAGCAATATAAAATGCTTCTTTTTTGCCCAATTGTTTTTTGGCTTCCGACAAATATTTACGGGCCAATCTATTGGCATTTCTAATTTTATTTCCAAAAATATCTCCTGCACGTTTTGCGCGCTTTTTTCCAATAAGTATTCCAATTGGAATCGCTAAAAACGGCAGCAGCAGCAATAAATAAAATTCGGTTGAATGCAGAAAATCATTTTTTATAATGGGCTTAAGCTTGGTTTCCAAAGCAATAAATCGGAAATTATTTCCATTTGCAATAACATTTTTTTTGAAAGATCCAGCAGAGTCATTATTTACAAAAGGCAGGTCTTTGCCTTCGGTAACCTCCACAAAAACAGCTTCAGCCAAAATGGTATAATATTTTTCTTCTTTCGGATTGAAATAGGAAAATGTAACTTCCGGAATTTTATATTTTCCCTTAAACTGTGGCACCACCGTGTAAGCATCTGAAATAGATCCTTGCAAACCGCTTAGCGAAGTGGTCACCTCTTCTTTATGTTCTGGGGTATAAGCTTCCAATTCGGCCGGGGTGATAATTTTAGGGATTTCAAATAATTTTAAATTCCCGCGACCTTTAACTTCAACTTTTATTTGGGCTGCATCATTTGCCTTTAATACGTTTTTATCAGCCGAAACACTGAACTCAAATTCGCCTACCGCCCCAGAAAAATCTTCAGGTTTTCCTGCTTCAGGCAATGCTTTCACCCTAACTTTTCTAACCGCCGATTCTGTTGCATAACTAATATTTCTGGTAATCATATTTCCAAAAAAATCGCCTCTTCC
>JAAFHC010000008.1 GCA_010906935.1 Gelidibacter sp. | reverse complement strand
ATATACTGTACTTTTTTACGATATCTTCTAAATAAATCCTCCATAATGCATAGTTTAATGTACAAATGTAGTTAAATGTTGTACATTACTGTGTGTAAATTTAATTATTTTGCGTAATTAAGTACATTTAATAGTTGCGGAAATTCATCTAACGATGTTTTACGCACAAAAGACCCTATTTTAGTCAATCGTATTGCATCAGAAAGTAAATTTCCATGTTCATCTTTTTTATCATTCATGGTTTTAAACTTCACAATGGTAAATATTTTACCATTTTTACCCGGGCGTTGCTGAAAAAAGAAGGGTTTGCCTTGGTTGGCGAAAGCTAAAAATATGGTCACAACTAATAGTATAGGAGTAAATAATATTAAGGCAATTAAAGCCGCTAGCATATCTAACAATTGCTTAAAAAAGTGCTTATACATTTCCCAAACTTTTATATTCTGCCAAAATAGCCTCCCAAACCACTTGTTGCTCATAGCGAGAAACAATCATTTGCCGAGAATTTTGCTGAAGATTATTTCTAAAATCCTCCTCTTCCATCATTTTTTTCATGGCATTATAAATGGCATTTGTATTTTTTACTGGAATAATCATTCCGTTGTTGGATGTGAAACGTTAACTATTTATCCGCCATATCCGCCAAGTTTCAGTTTGTAATAATACCGATAATGTGCAATTCATTTTTGTCGTTTTTGAGCCAATTGACGCAATTATGACGCAATTGACGCAATTATGACGCAATTCAATTAATAGTATAAAATGCTCCCGCTCCCTTTTGTCCGCTTGGTTTAAATAGTTTTATGTCAATCAGTTCTTTTAGGTCTCTTGTTGCCGTTTCTCTCGAAACATCATTCAATTCCTGATAATCACTATTTGTGATTTTCCCTTTAACAACAAAAACTTTATGCCCCATTATTGCCCCACTTGCCCCACTATTGCCCCACTATTGTCCCACACAATCTGTAAAAAATATTAGATCCAGAAGTGCCTTCCCTCAAAAACAAGTTATATTTTTCAACTAATTCACTAAGCTCAGTGGTTGCTGTCCGTTTAGATATGCTATTCAATTCCTGATAATCACTATTCGTAATTTTCCCTTTCTCTTTCACAAACAAAACTGCCTTTACTTGTCTGTTGTTTAGATTAAGTGCTTTAAGATATTTCTCATTGTAAATATCTTTTCTAAACGCAACCGATATGTCGCTTAATTCATAACTAAAAACAGGTTCTGGAATACCTGCTTGCTTACATTCCCTTATCATTTTTAGTGTTCCTCGTCCCCACGATTCTATGTAGCCACTGCGGAATAAAGCATTTGCAATGTCAGGATTATAAGGTCGTGAGGCGTGTTTTTCTAATAGATTTTTTACTGTCCAGTTTTCGGGCAATTGTCCTTCATTCCAAAAAATAATTTTGTCGCTGTAAACACTTATTTGAATAGGAACACCTCCCGAATAGTCTTTGTGTGCAATGGCATTTAGCAAAGCTTCACGAACTGCATCTTTCGGATACTCATACTTTTCAACTCTGTTTATTCCTTCGTAGCTGATAATGGCTTTACTGTATTTGGTAAAAAGCAAATCCATTGTTTTTTCAATTTGTTCCAATAAGTTGCCGTGTATTTCATCTTGATATTTTAAATCATCATCTGTTTCAAAAAAACCAATTTTGATATACGAACCTGTTACAAAATTTTCAGGGTTAGCGTGAAACAAAAGTATAGCTGCTCGTTTTAAAAATCCGTTTTCTTGCAATTGAAGATTTCCAATAAGATGTTCGTTAGTATCGGTTAAAATATCTTCTTCAATACGTTGGCTTTTAAAAGCTCGTTTGCGAAAAAAATCTAACGTTTCTTGCTTTAAATCGTCAACTGAAACATTAGGAACTGGCACTCCGTCCCATCGTTTGCCCTTTTTCTGTAACAGAAATTTATCTAAAGCATTTCCTTTTAATTCTTGTTTAGTACTCCCGCTTCTGTAGTGATATTGTCCTTTGTAATTAACAGGATAAGGATAACTTTCAACGAGTATTTCAATAAAATCGCCTTGTTTTGAATGATGTAAATTCACATCTACCAAGATGCCTAAAACATCTCTTACTTTGTTTGGAATATCTTCTAACAATCGTTTTTCATCGGTTACACCAACTATAGCTCCACTGTCGTCTTTTCCAATAAAAATAACACCTCCACTGGCATTAGCAAAACCGCATATCCATTTCAGATACTCATCTCGCCAATTACTTTTGTATTCTATATTTTGCGATTCACTCATTATTATTTTAGATTAGCACTTTTTTATCATTCATGGTTTTAAACTTCACAATGGTAAATATTTTACCATTTTTACCCGGGCGTTGCTGAAAAAAGAAGGGTTTTCCCTGGTTGGCGATAGCTAAAGCCATCCACACCGCCAACAACAACGGACTTATGGATATTCCGGAGTAAGCTGACCCCTCTGGGAACACTAAAATTATAGGTGTTTTTTGAAGCAATTTTATCTGCCATTCCGGCGGATGCTGACCCCCCTAAAATATAAAAGAGCGTTAAAGGTAAGTTTGCCCGATGGCGCGGATTTGTAATCCGTGACTTTCAATATGATTCTCTTGAAGTAGTAGCTTGTTTTATATTACTTTGCTTTGTTCTTTTCCTGCCCGCCGGCAGGCAGATTTCATTGCCAAAAAAAGAATTAGGGCGGAACGTTAAGAAAATGTTCAGTGAACATTTTTAGTGAGGAGCCAGCCGGCGCGATGGAGAAGTCTGATGATCTTTTTCTGTAAAATTGATTGAATTTTTTTATCCGCAGCACCCAGACCGCTTTGGGTTGCTACGTCGGCTAAAATGTTTGAACTTCATTTATTGAGATCCTGAAACAAGTTCAGGATGACGTTTTCAATATTTCACGACGAAACCTGCCTGCCGGCGGGCAGGAACCTCATAGGACGGTTTCTTTGTTTTGGATTCAAATTATATTTTGAATGACTTGAGCTTTGAGCTTTGAGCCTTCAGCCTTCAGCTTTGAGCTTTTTGTTTCCATCTTCCGTCTTCCGTCTTCGGTCTTCCGTCTTCCGTCTTCCGTCTTCCGACTTCGGTCTTCCGTCTTCCGTCTTCGGTCTTCAGATTTTGAGCTTTCAGCTTTCCTCCGGCAGGCAAGCTTTCAGCTTTGAGCTTTTTGCTTTCGACTTCCATCTTCCGTCTTCCGTCTTCCGTCTTCCGTCTTCGGTCTTCGGTCTTCCTTCTTCCGTCTTCCGTCTTCGGTCTTCGGACTTTGAACCTGCCTCCGGCAGGCAAGCTTTCAACTTTTTTATTCCCTTTTCGGGGGTTAGGGGGCTTTTTATTCAAAAAACCGCACTACCGCTTCTGTGATTCTAATTCTTTCTTCTTCTGTAAGGTTAGACCCTGAGGGTAGGCACAAGCCGTTTTCAAATAATGTTTCGGCAACAGTTTCTCCGTAATAAGGGTAGTTGGAAAAAATGGGTTGTAAATGCATGGGTTTCCACAAGGGGCGGGATTCAATATTGTCGGCTTCCAAAGCCAGGCGCAAGGTTTCACGGTTGATGCCTTTTGCGGCATTTGGTGTAACTACAATAGCAGTTAGCCAATAATTCGCAAAATAATCGTCGCTGGGCACTGAAAAAACATTGACCTCATCGATGTTTTTGAAGAGATTCACATAAAAATGATGCATATTCCTGCGCAATTGCAGGTGCTTGTCCAAAACTTCCATTTGGCCGCGGCCAATTCCCGCACAAATATTGCTCAAACGGTAATTGTAGCCAATTTCACTGTGCTGGTAATGCGGTGCATTGTCGCGCGATTGTGTTGCAAAAAATATGGCTTTGTCTTTTTGTTTTTTTGAAGAAGTGATTAAAACCCCTCCGCCAGAAGTGGTGATAATTTTATTTCCGTTGAACGACAATACGCCAAAATCGCCAAAAGTGCCGCATTTTTGTCCTTTGTAACTGCTTCCCAAAGCGCTTGCTGCATCTTCAATTAACACCAGACTGTATTTTTTTGCTATTGCCGCTAATTGCTCCCATTTGGCAGGCATTCCATAAGAATCCACCACGATAATCGCTTTTGGTTTTTTTCCTTTTGCCAACCGGTCAACAATGGCTTTTTCCAATGCTACCGGACACATATTCCAGGTGTCTTTTTCACTATCTACAAAAACTGGTGAGGCTCCCTGATACAAGATTGGATTGGCAGTCGCCGAAAAAGTAAAACTTTGGCATAACACCTCAGCACCTTGGGATATTCCTGCCATGATGAGTGCCAAATGTATGGCGGAGGTGCCCGAATTTAGTGCCGCAACCTGACTGTTTCTGCCCAAATAAGCTTGGAGTGTGTTTTCAAACTCCGTTATATTCGGTCCTAAAGGCGCTACCCAATTGGTATCAAACGCGTCTTTTACGTAGTTTTGTTCGGTTCCTCCCATGTGTGGGGAAGAAAGCCATATTTTTTTGTTCATGGTGACTTTTTCAAATTTAGAGTAAAAATAAGGCTAATTTTTTGTATTGAATCTATTTTTTTTGTTTGTGGTTACTTAGAAGCATTTTGGTAGTTCGCAATAGGTTGCCACGTCGGATTATTTCGGCTTTGCCTCAGTAATCCTTCTCGCAATGACAGAGGTTTTAATTGGCATTGTGTTAGTGATGAACAGATTGCCACGTCGGCTATGCCAACGCGCCAGCCGGCTCTATCACTAAAAATGTTCATTGAACATTTTTTTAACGCTCTGTCCTTCGCAAAGACGTGGTTGCCGCAGTCGAAACGTCTTTTCTATCCGTTTCTCCATCGCAACGGAGGTTATAATTGGCTTTAATCTAGCGTGATGATGGACAGATTGCTTTGCTATTGCTCGCAATATGGAAATAATCATCCTTCAGATAAATCTTCCAAATTTGGGTTTTCTTGTTGTATGAGTGCTTCTTTTCTTTTGCGATTGCCTGCTTTTAATTGCTTTTCTCTTGCTATTGCCTGATTGATATTTTCAAATTCTTCAAAATAAACCAATTTATCGCAATTATAGCTAGCGGTAAATCCTTTGTGTATTTTAATTTTATGTTGGTGTACACGTTCTAATAAATTACTGGTTACCCCAATATAAATAACGGTATTGTTTTTATTGGCCATAAAATATATGTAACTCTTTTTCATTTAGTGAAGTTACCTAATTTTTTCGACATCATAAGCTAGTAAAGAGCCTAAAACCCCTTCATCACTATATTCTAAAGCTAATTGTAACCGAGTCATTGCGAGGCGTTATTGAGCGAGAGCGAAAGAACAACGTGGCAACCTGTTGTGAACTACCTCAAAGCCATTAAGTAAGATTTTTGCTTGTTTGTTTGTTTTTATTATGATCAATTATTCCGTTTTACGGCTAAATTGGTAAGGTAATTGTTTTGTGTTGATCACATCGAATATTGGTGGGGCTACTTCGGGTTTATTTTTACGATTCTCAGCTTTTTTCGTTTTATACAAATCTGTTGCCTGCATCGCCTCATATAGGTCACTTGCATTTATAGCATAATACTCGCAAAAGTTGGTCACTGTGATAGGATGGTGTTTTTCCTTCCTAAAATATCTTTTCATTTCTGACATCATTTTAAAACTCTGGCGTTCTCGCTTGCCAAAAAAATTTTGGATGTCCATTGGTTTTATTACCTGTCTGGTTATTGCCATCATTGCCCCTCTTTAAAACTGCTTATTGTACTCACAAAAAAACACGTTTGGTATTTTTATCAAAATTAAGAGGAATCCTTTTTGGACCGCCACCGAAACTGGAGAGTTTACTGTGCGAACTTGAAGAGTTTACTCGCCAGATTCACTACTTATTCATTGTCAGCTATTTAACCGTCCTCAACTCTACGGATAAGGCAAAAATTGCTATTGAATTCACAAAGATTTTAGTGAGGAGATGGCATAATTAAACTTTTAGCCCATTCAAAGCCTATTTCGAAACCCATTTCTATGATCCAAAAAAAATTAATTGAGACTTTATTCTTGCAATTTAATCAGTTTTACAACAATTGACAAGGATTATTTGTTCATGGCAACTTCCTTTGCTATGGCATAAACTGCTATACGGTCATCATTTTTTGAATTTTCATAGGTTTTGGTATAACTTTCCAGTTGGATCTCATATTGCTGCTCATTGAACCAGGCCCTGAAAGGCGTGTCGTTCACCAAAATCAGGCTAGGTTTTTCTTTTTCAGCCATAGTGCGGAAAACAAAGCTGATGGTTGCATGTGTTTTGAAATGTTTCATCAGCAAAGAGAATATTTGGAAGGCTTTTTCATCTGCAAAAATATGTTTGGGGTAGTCTATTTGAGGATTCACAGTTGGCGATGACGAAGGAACTATTTTAGGCTTGGCCGACGTTTTTACAATTTCGGGCAGCAAGCTTTCTGCATAATCCTGAACGTATTGATATTCTGGAGGAAGCACGTCCCAATCAAACATTTTTTTTCTGGTTTCAATTTGGTCTATCAACCAGGTTTTCAGTATTTTGAGATAGGTTTCCTTTTCTTTGGGAAATTCCCTTAACAGGAAGGGATTTTTGTTTCCTTCGAAATCGAACCATCTGGGCAAATTCTCTATATAGCCTTTTCTTTTGTGATGATTGTTGGGATTCAGCAGCATCAACCTATAAATGCGATCTAAGCTTTCGAAAAGTAAAATTTGTTCCTTGTCCAATTTTGGTATATCCACAATAGCACTTTTAATTTTCGTTTTTGCCAATGCCAGTAAGGAAGGATATGTCTCATCCTCACCCATTTTTGTTAGCAAAATATCAATATCTTCAAATCGGGTTTTGTTTTCCTTTAAATAATCGGCATAAAGGGTGGCTTTTTCAATTAAATTAGAATTTTTTGTTTCATCTTTCAGAAAAATTGAAATCGCCTCTAATTCATCCTGCTGAAAACACAAAAAAGAATAATTAAAAGAATCATTATCTTCCTCCAAAAAAGACTGTCCATTTTCTAAATATTTCTCAATCATTTGAAAAATGACCGGTCCCGTGTACATTCTGAAATTATAAAAAGCATCCACATAAATCCAGTTTCTAAAATTAACTTTAAAAAGTGCTTCAAGCCTATCTTCTTTTAGATCGATCAGTTGATCTTCGATGTTTATCTTTTTTATTTCATCAAACCATTTTGTTTTCAGGTTCAAATCTTCTTCTCGCATTGACATTTGTTGGTTGGTTTTGTGTTTTAAACTGTTGGGTAATTATGCCTTCGGTAAAAACTTTGGAAAAGTCGTTTTATGGTCAAAAATTGCAGGCGAACCGTACTTACCCCGTAAGTATCCCGTACTATGACCGTAAGTAAGGCAGTGCCAACCAAGGCAGGTGACCCGTCCTGAAATAACTATACAGGTTATTAAATAAATCCTATTATAGTTATACAAGACAAGGCAAAGGGCTCATAGCTAATTTCATATCAATTTTCACCTAATTTTACTGCAATATACTGCGTTTTTGCGCACTTTTAAGCAATTTCCTGCATTTGATTGCATTACGCTGTTAAACAGCGCGTTAACAGACCTTGTTTTATTTTCGATCTATAAATCCCCCTAGCTTTGTCCTATATAAACGCCTAAAACATATATACATGGCAAAAATTGATGGGATCGTAGAGATCCAGGGCACCGTAAAAGGAGTTACCTTTTACCGCACCAAAGACGGAATGCTCGCAAGAGCCAAAGGAGGCATCTCCAAAAAAAGGATGAAAACCGATCCTGCTTTCCAGCGAACACGGGAAAACGGTCTTGAATTTGGCCACAATGCCAAGATGGGCAAGCTGTTGCGAAATTCGGCTGTCAGTCTGATGCAACTGGCCAAGGATTCTCGGGTAAGCAGCCGGCTTTCGCAAACGATGAGTCAGATCAAAAATCTGGATTTGGTTTCCGATCGCGGACAGCGACAGGTAGGCATCGGGATTCAAACGCCTGACGGGCAAAAGATCCTAAAGGGTTTTGACTTTAACAGCAAGGCCATCATGGGCAGTGTTTTTAGAGGGGAACTTGATCTGGATCCCGTTACGGGGGTTGTTGTATTGCCCGATTTTAATCCCACTTTTCATTTGGCTGCTCCAACCGGCACTACCCATGCGAGTTTCAGCATGGCTGTGAGCAGGGTTGACTTTGAGCTGGCGGAACACAAAACGCGCTACAGCAACAAAGAAAACGTTTCGGTTACTGCCGCTAAGGCGACCTATACGTTGACGCCGAGTGAAATTCCTGCCGGAACCGGTAAGTTCATTTATTACTTTTTAATTGAATTTTTTCAGGAAATGAATGGAACCCAGTACCCGCTGAAAAACAATTCATACAATGTTCTGACGGTATTGGATGTGGTCTGAGCCATGAATTGATTTGTTTGAAACCCTGTTGCTTCTTGCAATGGGGTTTTTTTTGTGTTTTATATTGTAGACAATCAGTATTGAAAAGTGATTTTTTGTTATTTAAGATTTCTTTATGTGATTTCGATAGTACGGGACAGGTTGTCTGGCACGAGCGAGACGCTCGCACAAGCAGAGGGTAGTTTAACCCTCTGATTTAAGGAGGTCCCGTTTTGCACTTTCGTAGGCATTGTTTCTTTCTTTAGAATTTGCCCTATCGAAAGTTTTGGTAAAATTTTGCACCAATACCGGGTTGTACATTTCAGCATACCAATTCCTAAATTCTTTATCTCTTACCAAAATTAAGGGCGGATTTTCCCTTTCAGCCATTTTACGGTATAGGAAACTTAGATCGGTTGCATTTATTTCAGAAATGTTTAGTTTTTCAAACAATTCAAAAGCGAAGGCGTCTGTAAAAATGCGAGGATTAAAAATGGCGGTTACAGGTTTTTCAGGCAGTGAGCTCTCGATTTCAATTGTCGTTTTTTGGTTGTAAAACAATGCTTCAGCCGTTTGTTTCACCAAAAGATAGGCTTCCGGAAGTTTATTTTTGTCTAGCACATATTGATAGATTCTTTCTTCCAATTTGGCCAAAAGCCAGGTTCCCAGTACCTTTTTGTATTGTTTTCTCTTTTCCTCAAACCCCAGCAATAATGGTGGATTGATCCAATATTTTAACATATTTGAATCTGGGTGCATAAATATTCCAACATAACAGGCATCCTTACGCTGGAGAAGGTCATGACGATAGCGATGGTCTGCACTTTTAAGAAAAAAGGCAAGACCACTTTCTACTGCTTTGTTGTTTACATAACCTGTTTCAAAGGATTTATCAAAATAGGGCAGAAAACCGGTAACGCTATGCCATACCACCAGTTCTTCATTCAGGCTTCTTAATGATCGGAAACGCAAATCTACCTTATGTAAATAATCTTTGTAGTGTTTGAATTTTTCTCGATCACATTGGGTCGGAAACACATTTAAATTCACCAATTCATAGTGTATAAAATCGGCCATATAAACCCGATCGTTGTTTTTGGCCATATGATAGCCTCCCCCATCAAAATGAATTTGGTTCGCAGCACGCACCAAACTATCTATGGAATCCACCTTTACTTTATCGGGGTCGGTATTTTCTATAAGCCACGTAAAAAAAAACTGCTTCACAAGCAGCTCCATTTTTTCGTCATCAAAATCCACCTCAACAAAGTTGATGCGTTCAGCGTAATCTATTTTGTATTTCTGTTGAAAATCAAGCAATTTATTTTTCATCATTAATTATTAGGTTGTGCTTTTTTATTTTTGGGTGTTTTTTTACACCTTATTGTCGTGTTGGTTTCTTTTTCAATCTAAATCCATTAAAATTGTAATATTTTCTTTTATTTTTTTGATTAATTCTTGGGGTAAATTTCCCGCTTTTTTTACCAGACGCGTGTTGTCAATAGCCCTAATCTGATCGATCATCACATCACAATTTTCCTGTAAATTTGCTGTTCCTTTTTTGAGATGCACCCTTAAAATATCCGAATCTTTTTGAACATTTGTAGTAATAGGGCACACAATGGTGGATGGATGCGGTATGCTATTCAGCAGGTTCGTCTGAACCACTAAAACAGGCCGTGTTTTACCGGATTCTGTTCCAATTTGCGGATTTAAATCGGCTATCCAAATTTCGTACTGATTAATTGTCATCGCCTATATTTTCAAATTCCCTAAGTATATTCATAGAATCTTCTCTTACCAAAGCTGACTCTGTTTTTAATTTTTTCTCCAAAAGCTGTCTCTTTTGCACTTTGTTATAATAGGCAATGGCTTCGTTGATATATCTGTTCCTTGGCATATTGGTACCTGAAAGAATTTTTTCGGTTTCTCCAAATATGGAATCGTCTATTTTAAGGGATACTGTTTTCATTATACTCAATTTATATACCAAATATATATCATTTTAGTATATCCTAAATTAAAAATATTGTTAAAATTTTAGCTTAACTGTTTGTGGGGTGTTTGTGTATCCATATTAGGGGTCAGCTTGCTCCGGAATATCCTAGTTCCCGGTCTCTGTTGCTCGTTTGCAACGAGTACCTAATAAATTAGCTTATAAAATGTAGCGTTTGCAACGCGGATAACTCCTTCAAGGATGACGGGGTTAGGGACATTTTGGTAGTCCACAACAAATTCTTATGGGATTGCGTTAGTTCGGGACAAGTTGCTTAGGTGATTAAGTTAGTTCACAACAGGTTGCTTAGATGATTTAGTTAGTTCTCAACAGGTTGCCGCGTCAGCTTTCATCGGCTTCGCCTTTGCCACTGCGCCAGCTGGCCCTTTCGCTAAAAATGTTCACTGAACATTTTTTTAACGCTCAGTCCCATAATGACGGCGGTTGCTAATAATGATACGTCTTTGCAAAAAACTGAAGCAATCTGTTCCGGTATGGTTCGCGGTAGTTTGGAGCGGGATGCTTAGGGGCATTGCGTTAGTTCACAACAGGTTGCCGCAGTCGAAACGTCTTTGCTATCCGTCTCTCCATCGCAATGACGGGGGTTGTTAATAATGATACGTCTTTGCGAAGTTTTTGCAAAAAACTGTGGCAATCTGTTCCGGTTTAGTTCGAGGTAGTTTGGAGCAGGTTAATAAGAGACATTTTTTACTCCGAAAAACCGATAACTCATAACAAACAACTTACAACCAATATGCTTGTTTTGAAGTTTGACATATTTATTAGAAAACACCTATTAGACACCCAATACAATCATAGGGTCAATATCTAATTTTTGACTTATATCTCTTGCCGTTTTTAAAGGTGGTTCGCTTTTACCTGTCAAATACTCGCTAACTCTTGAAGTGCTAACTCCCAATAGTTCCGATAAACGTTTTTGATTTAAACCACGCTCATACATACGCAATTTCATTGCTTCAATAAGGGTAGGTGCTTTTATAGGTTCGTTGGCTTCTTCGTAATCGGCTACCAAATCTGAAAGTACATCTAATTCAATAAAATTTTCATCATCGCTAGCTGTTTTGTTATCTACAATGCCTAACAATTCCTCAATGCGGTTACTTAATACGCTGTACTCTTTTTTTGTTTGTATTGTTCTCATAATTTCTAATTGTTTGAACAGTCTATTTTATCTTATTCTGAATGTGTACCAATAAATCGAATATAGATTTTGCTTGAAGCAAAAATGATAATGGCTACAAGTCTATAATCATTACCCTTAATATTGAATACATAACGGTTATTGCCAACATAATCAACACTATTAAAAGTTTGCTTCATGTCATTTAAAGTATTCCACTCACTTCTTTTGGCTTTAAAATACCAGTCTCTCAAAGCAACATCGGAGCTTGCGTGTTTTTCTGTAAATGCTTTAATTTTTTTAAACGTTACAATCCGCATCTGCTTTTAAGTCTAAAACTGGTTACAAAGATAAAAAAAATTGTTTTACAAAACTTAATTACATAAAATAGAATTATTATACTACCCGATTTTGTGGATTTGTAATTTGTGACTTTCAATATGATTCTATTGAAGTAGTCGCTTTTACTTTATAAAGTTGTTTTGTTCTTTTCCGGTTTAGTTCGAGGTAGTTTGGAGCAGTTTGCTTAGGGGCATTTTGGTAGTTCGGAGCAGGTTTCTTAGAGCTTTTCGTTGGTGATGAACAGATTGCCGCGTCGGCTATACCAACGCGCCAGCTGGCCCTATCACTAAAAATGTTTACCAAACATTTTTTTACGCTCTGTCCTTCGCAAAGACGTGGTTGCCGCAGTCGAAACGTCTTTTCTATCCGTTTCTCCATCGCAATGACAGAGGTTTTAAGTGGCATTGTGCTAGCTATCGATAGGTTGCTAAAGTAAATTAGGTTTTTAATAGTATCACTGTTTTTTTGTCCTTCCGAGTTACGAGGAATCTCATTATGCTTTGCTTGTTTGTTGAGATTCTTACTTTGTTGGGATGATGGGATATTACAATAATGATATGTACTTGAAAGTTGTTTTTACTTTTTTCCATCGCTGAAAAAAGTAACAAAAAAATCTAGTCTGATGATCTTTTTCTGTAAAATTAGCTTATTTTTTACTCTACATCACCCAGGCCGCTTGGCATGTTTTCAGCACTTCGCTTTCAGCTCAGTTTAGCGTTTCTAGTAAGCTCTTTGGGTTGCTCCGTCGGCCAACGCTAAAAAAACAACCTATTTTACTACGAAAAACCTCATAGGACGGGTTTTTGATTGGAGAAATCATGATGACCTGGTTGCTTAGAGGTATTTTATAGTTCTCAACAGGTTTCTTAGGGGCATTTTGGTAGTTCACAACAGGTTGCCGCAGTCGAATTATTTCATCTTCACCTCTGCCAACGCGCCAACTGGTCCTATCGCTAAAAATGTTCACTGAACATTTTCTTTACGCTCTGTCCTGCAATGACAGCGGTATTAAGTGGCATTGTGTTAGTTATCAATAGGTTGCTAAAGTAAATTAGGTTTT
This sequence comes from Gelidibacter sp., assembly GCA_010906935.1. Lineage (GTDB taxonomy): Bacteria > Bacteroidota > Bacteroidia > Flavobacteriales > Flavobacteriaceae > Lutibacter. The sequence goes on along the minus strand of JAAFHC010000008.1, from coordinate 26,248 downwards.
TAATAGTATCACTATTCTTTTGTCCTTCCGAGGTATGAGGAATCTCATCATGCTTTGCTTGTTTGTTGAGATTCTTACTTTGTTGTAACGAAATTTAGCAATAGGCATTTTATTTTTTCTACCCCTTTTTCAATAGAGAATAAAACCTAATAAATTAAACCACGATTTCTTACATTTTTTTAAAAATAATTGATTTTTTTGAATCATCAAGTTCTAACTCATATAAATCATTTGATTTTATGCAGTTTAATACCTTTTTATACAAATAAGCTTTTGATTTATCGTCTATATTTGACGCTCCCATAGAACCTGCTTTTGGATGCGCGAACATTAAATATAAGTTTTCATTTTTTATAATAAGTAAGAAATAACAGCGAAAACCACCACTACCACTTAACCTTTTTTTTATATAAGGAGCATCAACACTAAAATTAAGTCTTGTTCCTGAACAAAGTTCCTCTTTAGATTTTCCGAAAAAATATGATATTATTTCCTGTTCAAAAGAATTATATGATTTTTTAGCGTTTAATTTCTCAAATTCAACCTTAAAATCTTCTAAACAATAGATATTCATTTTTACTTTACTAATGAGAGTTCCTTAGAAGTTTCAACGAAATCTGGCATTTCTGGCAGAAAGAATAAGACTGATTCTAAATCTGTATAAGTTTCTTTAAATACATCAATTGCATTCTTAAAATTTTTAATTTCATCTTTAGCTATGCCTTTACTACGAATGAAATTCATACTTACATATTGACGAATAAGAGTTGAACTTAAATCTTTTGCAGCTGAAATTAAATCATTAGCAACCATTAAACATTCTTCGTCTAAATCATTAAACCAAGATAATTTTTCAATTCTATCACTAAAATCATAAATGTCTTGAGCTTTTTTAGATAATCCTTTTTTAAAATCTAAGATAGCATCTAAAAATCCATTCATTTGTTCTTCATCAAGTAATGGACTTTGTTTTTCTTTAAAAGAAAAATCTCGAACACTTGAGAAAGTATTAATAATTTCAGACTTTTGAGACACGCATTCCATTTTTTTAATTGTCTATAACGGTTTAGTATTTGGGCAAATATATAAAATTTTTACGCAATAAGTGATATTTATAAAAAGCATCTTATGCTGAACCTATTTCGTTTTTATCATTAAAAAAGATTATAAATACAAGTTACACTATTATTTTTAATTTTTATCAAAATTAATTAGCCCACGCTCAAAAAAATAAAAACGTAGTCGTTTGATTTGTTCACTTTGTTCAAACCCATCCTCTGGGATGACGGTTTCTAATTATGATAAGTCTTTGCGAGGTTTTGAAAAATTAGCCTGTGCCGAATTTATTTCGGTAAAGCAATCTGTTGCTGATTAGTTCGTGGTAGTTTAGGGTAGGTTTCTTAGAGACATTGCGTTAGTTCACAACAGGTTGCCACGTCGGATTATTTCATCTTCACCTCTGCCAACGCGCCAGCTGGCCCTATCGCTAAAAATGTTCACTGAACATTTTTTTAACGCTCTGTCCTGCAATGACGTCGGTATCTTAGGGGCATTTTGGTAGTTGAACTTTGAGCTTTAAACTTTTAATATTTAATATTTAATATTTAAACTTTTTCCCTAATGACTCACCCCTTCTTTTTTTAAGAATGCGGAAGTGAAGGTCATAAAAAAGATTTTTACATCGAACAAAAAACTTTTCCTTTGTAAATATTCCTTTTCTAAGGCTACTTTTTCTTCTAAAGATATTTCATCTCTTCCGTTTATTTGTGCCCAACCTGTTAAGCCAGGTTTTAAATGGCTTACTCCGGCATCAACTCGCAATTTCATTAAATCATCCTGGTTGTATAATGCCGGACGAGGTCCCACAAATACCATATCACCTTTTAAAATATTTATTAAATTGGGCAATTCATCCAAACTTAGTTTTCGAAGTAAGCTGCCAACTTTTAGCACATATTGCGCCGGGTTTTCCAACAAATGGGTGGCCACATTGGGCGTGTTTTTTTTCATGGTTCGAAACTTATACAGCTTAAAAAAGCTGTAGTTTACCCCCACTCTTTTTTGCGTAAAAAACACTGGAAAACCATCATCCAGCAAAATGAACAGCATCACGAGTAAAAAAACCGGACTTAAGCCTATCAGCATCAAAAAAGCCACTATTTTATCAAGCATTTTTATTTATTTTTTGAAATGATTTAAACGTTTTTAACAAGCCTTCTTTTGACTGTACCGGTAAAGGTTTACCTATCGCTTTTATAATTTTATTATTACTCACCACATAATTCTCGGTGAGTTTTTGCAAGCGCTCTTCATTTAAAGGCAAATGTAAAATACCACCTATTTTGGCAACTCCTCTAATAAAACCTTTTGAAATATGGATTATTCGTGCTTTCTTGCTTTGCGCTGCTGCAATTAATTGTATCAATTCATTGGTTGAAAGCGGCTTATCATCTGCTACATTATACACCCCTGAAGGAACCGTTTGTTGGGTTAACAATTCCTTAATCACAAAACAAAGGTTTTCAATGCTTAAAAATGAACGTTGATTCTCAAAGGCGCCCAAAGGCCAAGGCAAGCCTTTGGAAACCAATTGGTACAATAAATTCAAATTTCCTTTGTTGCCTGGCCCATGAATCATGCTGGGACGCAGGATAAATACTTTTTTAGTTGCAGGAAGTTCATGTGACAATATATAATTCTCAGCGGCTAATTTCGATTTCCCATAAGCCGTAATTGGATTTGGCTTAACTTCCTCCGTTAAAACACCCACAACAGTGTCAGCAACTGCTTTTACAGAACTGATATATATAAATTTTTGAGCATCCGACTTTAAAAAGGCATCAAACAGTTTTTTTGTCAACTCAAAGTTAGCTTCAAAATAGTCGTTGTCATTGCTTGTTTTTTTTAAATCGTGCGCTTTGCCGGCTAAATGTATTATGGCATCATAAGCTATTTCTTTTTCAAAAAAAGCAGCATAGGTTAAACCTTCTGAAGATGATTGTCTTGAGATTCCTTTAACATCAAAAACAACAGACAAATAAGGATTCACATTTTGACCGACAAAACCTGATGCTCCAGTAATTAAAATTCTATCCATTAAATTTAATTTTTAAAAATTTCTTCCAATTTGGATAGAAGAAATTCTCTTTCAAACTCTCTTTCAAAATATTTCTGAGCATTTTCTCCTAATTTATTTCGATCATTTTCATTAAGGGCAATAAATTTTATTATGTTTTCTGCTAAGGCACCTGCGTTTTCAGCCGACGAAGAAAAACCCGCAAAAGCTTCGGTCACAACTTTTGCGCCTTCTCCATCAAGCGAAGCTATTATGGGCTTACCACAAGCCATATATGACTGTACTTTAGAGGGGATTGTGTAGGAAAATATTGGGTTCCTTTTTAAGGAAACAATTAATGCGTCTGCACATGCGAAAAAGGAAGGCATCTCTGAAGAAGGAAAAGAACCCATTAAAATAAATGTATCTTTGAGCCCCAACTGTTCTATTCTATTTCTTACATATTCTTTCAATCTGCCATCACCAAGTATAATCCAATTTACGACAGTATTTTTATTTTTAATTAATAATGCAGCCTCGATTAACGTATCAAAACTCTGTGATTCACCTATGTTGCCGGCAAACAATAAATTTAGGCCTCCATTTTGAGGGAACATTTTTTTATATTTTTGCTGAGGCTCTAGTTTCCGATAAAAAGCTTCTGTAGAATTTGGGTAATAAACCAATTTATCTATTTTTACATTCTGTTTCAAGATATAAGGAATAAAGGCCTGCGACTGTACTAATATCTTCGATGATTTCTTATAAATAAACCGTGTAACACCGTCCATTATTTGCAAAACAAATTTATTTTTTAAACCACTAGCTGCTGCAATACTTTCTGGCCATAAATCTTGAACCCAAAAATAAATTGGAATTTTAAATTTCCATTTAGCTATAATAGCAGGAAAACCAACAGTAATTGGCGAAGGTTCATAAACAAATATCTTATCAAAATCTCCTTTAATGAAAATAGCTTTAATGGATGCGAAAAAAGCAAATGATAAATAATTAATCATTAAACTTAGTCCACCTCCTTTTTTTCTTCTAATAAGTGCTGTACGGATAATATTTATGCCTTTCCAATTTTCATTTGATTTATTAAACATTGAATAACCATGATAAAAATCACCTTTAGGATAGTTTGGTTTACCTGTCAAAACCGTAACTTCATGTCCGCGTTCTCTTAAACCTAAACATAAATCATTTATTCTAAAGTTTTCTGGCCAAAAATATTGGGTAACTACTAAAATTTTCATTTAGAAATCATATGTGAATAATGTGGATAAATATCTTGGTGATTTAATATCCAATCTTTCATTTCTATAATCATTTCTTCATAATTAGGAACTGAATACTTAAAATCGGCACGTGTATTTATCAAACTTTTATCAACTTTGTAACTATCATTAGCATTTATATGGAGGCCTTTTCTGTCAAAACTTTTGGCAAATAATTTCACTAAATTATATTTTGATATTTTATGTGAATAAACTAAATGATACAGACCTGCAATATTTTGTTCAATAGCACTTTTGATAGCTTTCATTAATTCAATAGTTGTTACACCAGACCAAAAAGCTTGTGTATAACCACCTATTTCACCATTTTGTTTGGTAAACCAATCAAACAACCCAATACCATCCTCTTTCAATTCAGGGCCAATAATTGACGTTCTTATGGTTAAATCTTTTTGATTGACAATTTCACCTAATGCTTTTGACTGTGCGTAAAAACCCTTCCCGTCTTTAATGTCGTTTTCTAAATACCCTCCTTTGTCGCCGGAAAAAACACAATCGGTGCTAATGTGTATTACTTTAGTATTTGTATTTTTTGTGATTGTTTCTAAAAAATGAGGAAAATATGAATTTAATAGAATTGCCTGGTCGATATTCTCTTCTGCATTTTTGTTTAATAATCCGATACAATTTATCACCACATCAGCTTTACTATCGCGTATTAAATCTTTGAGTTTGCCAAAATCAGACACATCCATCAATACATCTGGATTAAGAGGACTATTGGTTCTTGCAACTGCAATCACTTCATATTTTTCTATTTCAGCTCTCAAACCTAATGTAACAACATGCCCCGCCATCCCATTTGAGCCTAATACAATAACTTTTTTCATCTTATTTATTCCAAATTACTTTATCAACGATTCTTGTATAACTTTGAATTATTCTAATAATTCGGTTAGAAACATCGGTTATTTTATATTCCGAAGGTATTGTAAGATTCATTGGATGATAAGTTTCCATACAAATTTCAATTGCATTTAAAACTTCATCCTTTCTTATCCCTCCCAATACAATGGTACCTGCATCAACTGCTTCTGGTCGTTCTGTACTTGTTCTAATACTTACTGCTGGAAACTCCATCATTGCAGATTCTTCTGAAATTGTGCCGCTATCAGATAATACACAAAAGGCATTCTTCTGAAGGTTTACATAATCAAAAAAACCAAAAGGAGGAAGATTTGTTATTAGGGAATGAAATTTAACTTCCTTATTGTCTATTTTCTTTTTTGTACGGGGATGAGTCGAAAAAATTATCGGCATTTGATACTTTTCGGCAACAGCATTTAATGCTTCCGTTAATTTCAGAAAATTATCCCCCAAGTCTATATTTTCTTCTCGATGTGCACTCACTACAAAATAATTATTTTTCTGAAGCTTTAACTTTTCTAAAATATTACTTTGTAGAATTTGTTCCTTGTTTTTTAATAAAACTTCATATAAGGGAGAACCTGTCACAAACACATGATCTTTTCTAAAGCCTTCACTTAATAAATACCTGCGGGAATGTTCTGTGTACGTAAGATTAATATCACTAATATGATCTGATATTTTACGATTGATTTCTTCAGGAACATTTTGATCGAAGCAACGATTACCAGCCTCCATATGAAAGATTGGTATTTTTAATCTTTTAGCCGCAATGGTACACAAAACACTATTTGTGTCACCTAGCACTAATATAGCATCAGGCTTTTCTTCAAGAAGTACTTCATATGATTTAGCAATAACATTCCCTATTGTTTCTCCTAAATGAGCCCCTGCAACACCTAAAAAATAATCTGGTTTTCTTAAACCCAAATCTTCAAAGAAAATCTCATTAAGTTCATAATCATAATTTTGACCTGTATGCACAAGTACATGATTGTATGTTTTATCGGCTAATTTAATAATTTCTGCCAAACGGATAATTTCCGGGCGTGTGCCTAAAACTGTAATTAATTTTAATTTTGACATGCTGTTTTTTTTAAACTTTTAAACTTCAAAATATTTTTGATCGTATTTGTATTCGTCGTTTGTTTCACCTAAATGATAATTTCCCATTACCAAAAGCTTAGATTTTTCTTGCAACGCCTGAATACTACTCGCAAAACCCTGAGGCACATGCAGCACATTAAATTTTTCGGCATTTAACAAAAAAGTAAGTTTTCTAAATTTTTAGAAGGCTTTTCCCAATGGTCAATTTCAATTAATTGAATTCTGAACGAACCGCTTATTACTGAAAACCATCTTTGTTCAACCTTATGCCCTTGCCAAGCCCTAATAAAATCAGTGCTTTTATTTTGAATTACATAAATTCTTTTGATCGCTGTAGCATCAAAATCATTATTAAACTTCAATGTTCCCCTATCATCGGTATGACTACCTCCATTTATTATTTTTGGAATCATTATTTTATCGACTTGTTATTGGTGTTTACTGAATTACTAACCAGGCATTTGAGCCACATCTTCCCCAAAAACTTCTTTTCTTATCAATGGTAATTTTAACAGTAACTTTTTAGTGGCTTCAACACCTAACCTTTGTGTATTATGAGAATGATAATCTTCAACTATAGAAACATCCTCTTTTCCTTCAGAGAAATATCTGGCATAGTTTAAATCCCTATTGTCTGCCGGAACACGATAGAACTCGCCCATATCTTCTGCTTTTACCATTTCTTCACGAGTGCATAGGGTTTCATATAATTTTTCTCCGTGTCGTGTCCCTATGATTTTAACTTCATTATTGGCATTACAAATTTCTTTTAAAGCTTGGGCCAAATCGCCTATGGTGCCCGCAGGTGCTTTATTGACAAACAAATCGCCAGGATTTCCGTGTTCGAAAGCAAACAACACCAACTCTACCGCTTCTTCCAAAGACATTAAGAAACGCGTCATATTAGGATCGGTAATCGTAAGAGGATTTCCTTCTTTTATTTGCTTTAAAAACAAAGGAATAACAGAACCTCGTGATGCCATTACGTTACCATAACGCGTTAAGCAAACAGTAGTGTCAATAGTATTTCGTGAAGCCGCAATTGCCACTTTTTCCATTAAGGCTTTCGAGATTCCCATGGCATTAATGGGATAGGCAGCTTTGTCAGTACTTAAGCAAATTACTTTTTTCACCTTATTGGCTGATGCAGCATCAATCACATTTTGTGTTCCAAAAACATTTGTTCTCGTAGCTTCAATTGGAAAAAACTCACATGAAGGCACCTGTTTTAATGCAGCAGCATGAAAAACATAATCTACACCTCTCATTGCTCTTTCCACACTATCATAATCTCTGACATCCCCAATATAAAATTTAAGCTTGTTGTTTTTTAACTGGTTTCGCATGTCATCCTGTTTTTTTTCATCACGAGAAAAGATACGGATTTCTTTAAAATGGTCTGTGTTCAAAAAACGGTTTAAAACTGCATTTCCGAAAGAGCCGGTGCCTCCTGTTATTAGGAGGGTTTTATTTTTAAACATCTATTTAATTTATTATATTATTACAAATATTTAATATTTTTCTAGATCTTTCTCTAGAATTATCAAATTTTTTTAATCTAATTTTCCCGTTTTGTTTTAGAACTTCCCTAAGTTGCTTATTTCTTGCCAAATTAACTATAGAGTTTGAAATATTTTTAACATCTAAAGGGTTAAAGTATAAGGCAGCATCACCACAAATATCATGAGCAAAAGACAGATCTGAAGTTAAAATAGGGATTTCCATTTTCATTGCTTCCAAATAGCTTGCACTAAATATTTCTAATAATGTTGGTAAAAACAAAGCATCTGATTGTTCATAAATTGACGGACAATCCTCAATTTTAACTGGTCCCAAATTAATTATTCTATTAGACTTAATAAAATTCTTATCAAAAATAGGTTGTGGAAGAGTTACAAAAAAAGTAAATTCAAAATCTTTTATTTTACAAAGTTCATTAACTAGTTTATTAATTATTTTAATGTTTTTATGAGAATAAAATGCAGAAATAGTTATTAATCTAAATTCATTTTTCCTTTTTTTAGGCAATTTGAAATATTGGTAGTTACCATTAAAAATTTTATGATGAGAATTTGATGCTACAAAAATATTCTCCAGTGGCACATTATGATATCTACTCAAACGATTTTTAGCATCCTCAGTTTCAATGTGAAAATAATCTGCATTTTGTTTAATTTGCCATATTTTTATTGTTTTTAAAATCGAAAACAAAAACTTTTCCTTCAAATTGGCAACCTTCCAAAAAGGTGAATCCGGATACAAAAAATGACCTAAAGCAAAACCCATTACATGAATTGCTTTAGGTCTCCAATAAGAAGGACCGAATACTGTTAATACGCAATCTGGTTGAACATCTACTTCGATCTCTTTTAACCTTTTTAAAGATTGCCTAAACTTAAACAAATCACTTGATGAATATTTTAAAAAATAAAACTTAAAATTATCTGGAAAGCTATCAAAATTTATTAGATTTAAAAATTTTGAAGTATATATTATATAATATTCATTATCTCTAAAATCCTTAAATTCTTCAAGCAATGACAATGCAACTTGAATTCCTCCTCCTTGGTGAAGAGATGAACAATTAACAATTAATTTCATATAAGTTTATTATATATTCGCAATAACTATTTCTTCTATAAATAATTCAGAATAATTTGAGACTCCACTTTTACTTAGGGCAGTAGCATAATTTTTTATATTTATAATACAAATACTACCTTTAATTTATTACCTTATTTTTTTTACATCAATCTTTTTTAATAATAAAATCATAATAAGACTAATAACCATAAATAAATTCCCTCCAGGAGTACCTAATCGAAAATAGAAAACTCCAGAGATCATAAAATGAAGAAAAAAACTGTAAAAAAAGAATATAGAAATTGTACTATAGTTATATAAATTTTTTACGAAGTGTTTAAAGATAAAATAAAATAACAATGAAACATAAACTAATGACAAATAGCCACTTATAGAATAAAAACTTGCCAAATATGTACCAAAACTCCATGTATAGGGTTCAGTATAGTCTAAAAGTTTCATGTTAGTAAATAAAGAGAAATTATTAGCACCACCATGAAACAACTTATTCTCTTTAAGCCAATCTGAAAAAATAAACGGCTGCATCCCTAAGTAATTAATAATGCCTTTTTTAAAAGCTGTAAATGTTAACCCATCACTTTCACTAAACCTATCAATTGTAATTTTCACGATAGGAATAAGTCCTAAAGTTAGAATGATAAAAAAATATTTTTTGATTTGCTTTTTAAGTTTAATTCTTAACAACGGCTCAAAACAAAAATAACCAATTACTAAAGAATAGGAAGCTAAAAATATCCCATCACGACCTGATACTGTTAAAACATTTATCACAAAACTTAAGATTCCTATACCTGCAAAAATTGCGTTTAATTTATTTCCTTTAATTAAAGCTACGTACAACATAAAACTATAAACATAATAAAAAGATGGAAGGCCAACTGCAATAGTAGTTAAATAAGAAACTGGTAATCCATATTCACCTGACAAAGAAGTTCTAACTTCATAAGCAGATTTCCCAAGAGAAATCATAGCATACGGAGTAAGATATATAATAGAAAAAAGAGCTCCTATAGAAAAGACTATAACCATCCAACTGTAAATTTTCCCTTTAGGTAGTTGGTGTATATCCAAAAATGGTTTTAGGAACAAGGTAAGTGACAAAAAAAAACTATGTATTAAGGTATAAAGTAAAACATAAAAAATGCTATCGGTACTGAAATTATGGAAAGGCAAATCATCTTGAGTAATAAACAAGCTTGATAAGCTCGATACTAAATAAACCGATATTATACTTATTGCGATTTTATTCTTTCTTTTGTAACTTACATAGAAAATTAAAAGAAACGCAATTAGAGGAATAACTCTAATAAGGTAATTATCCATTCAATTTATCCTTTTGAAAATGTAAATTTCCTGTCTTAATTTTTTTAAGAAGGGAATATATAAAAGGAAATTTAATCTTAAACTCATTTTGCATAAAATCCAATTTATTTTTTTTATATTTTTTATTTAAAATTTCCTTATAATTATAGTCACTCCATTCATTAAAACTTTGCCACATTTTTTGACTTTCAGTGAAAAGCTTAACTCGCGATTTTTTATTTGATTGCATTTGTTCACTCCAGGAAAAAGGGGTCATTACTCGATAGGTAGACATTTTTTCATTAATAAATCCTAAATCCCCTCCATGTGCAAATAACAATAACAATGGAATATCTCCTACAGGTGCTTCAAAAAACCAAGAAGGGATATTCTTTATATATCGCGAATGAAAAAACATTGCATTAGTTGGCACTAAGGTTGATGCATTTAATATTGCATCCTTAATATTAAACTGGCCTTGCTCTTGGTTTAATTTTGGGCCATGAATATATATTATTTCATTATTTAGATTTATACAGTTTGCCAAATGAAAAACCATTGAGCAGTTTAGATTTTTTTCAAGAAAATCTGATTGTTTTTGAAGTTTATAGGGATCGGTCCAATAATCATCACCCTCACAAATTGCAATATATTTACCCTTTGCCAGTCCGAAAACAATTTTCCCTACATCATTATTCCCTTTGGAATATTGATTTTCTGATTGATATATTGTTACAAATAAATTTGGGTACTTTAATTCATAATCTCGGATTATACTTGCGGTTCTATCTGTTGAAGCGTCGTCATGAACGATAATCTCAAAAGTAAAGTTTGTTTTTTGGTTAACGAATCCTTCTAGTGCATCTTTAATGTAATTTTCTTGATTATAAGCAGTACATATAACACTAACAATAGGTGGGTTTTCAATTTTCATATTATTTTGGAATTGCTAACACTTGCTCTTTATATCTATAAAATATGGTGGAATGATCCTTTATATTTTTGTCCACAATCATACCTGCCTGTATTAAATTGTTGCTTCCTATTGAAACATGAGGGATAACAGTAGATCGCACCCCAAAGAAATTGTTGTCACCAATACTTATTCTTCCAGCAATCCCCGCTGTAGAGAAAAAATTACCATTACCTATAGTGCAATCATGGCTTATGAAACTATAGGATGTTATCATATTAAAATCCCCAATTATTGTATTAGGACCAATAATGCAAAATGGATAAATAATATTACCAATGCCTATTTGTGCAGATTCTGATATAATAACAGAGTTATGAATAAAACTCGCAATAGGAATCTTTTTATTTAACAAATTATTAATCAATTTATTTCTAAATACAATATCTGATATACCTATTAAAACTTCTTCATTTATTGAAGGTCTATAAGAGTCTATATCGCATAATATTGGCTTTCTAAATTTATATTTTGCCCAATATTCTTTAATGTTATAATCATATTCTATATATCCCACCAAATTAATCTTATTATCAAAATCAACTTTTAAATTATGATCTTCAATATAAGAAGTTAACTCAGCAGCAACTGCACCAGTACCAATAATTACCAAATTCTTCATTTTTTCTTTTACGTTTTTATAAAATATCTTTAAAATCAATATTGTTTAACAAAAATGAGTTTCCATGACCAGGATATACTCTTAAATTACTTTCTTTATAGTTTTCTATTATAAAATAGAAACTTTTTAAAAGATCATTTTTGCTACCGCTTGGTAACTTAGTTACTGTTAGATAGCCAGGAATAATTAAATCTCCAACAAATATTTTATTAGAAAACACAATAGACATGCCACAATCGGTATGTCCTGGAGTTTTGATAAAGTTAAAATTCATACCATTCCAAGCCAATGAGTATGAAATTGATTCAATAGAAATATCACAAGGATAAGTTTCAAAACCAATCTGATCGTAAAACACAGACATGTTTTTTTTCTTATTAATAATTTTATCTCCACAAAGTTGGGTGGTAATAATTTTAGATTCATTATAGATAGATTTTAAATCATTTACTCCCCATATATGATCAAAATGCTCATGGGTTAAAATAATATATTCTACGCTAAGATTATTATTCTTTAAAAAATGTATTAATTCAGAACTATCTTTTGAACCTGGATCTACAATGACACAACCTAGAGAATCATCGGAATAAATTACAAAACAATTAGAGTCAATAGGATTATTTATTATTCTTTTGATTATAAAATCCATTGGCTAACCTGAAATATTTATTGATCTGCCCCCATCAACTGTAAACTGCTGTCCAGTAATCCATTTAGAATGATTAGAAAGTAAAAAATTAACCATTTGAAAAATATCATTTGGTTCGCCTATTCCTAATGGATAAGTAGCTTCCATTCTGTTCTTCACTTCCACATTTTCAAAAATATTTTGAGTCATTTCGGTAAGCACAGCGCCAGGTAGCACTGAGTTTACCCTAATTTTAGGAGCCAATTCAACAGCCAAACATCGCATTAGCGTATCTATCGCACCTTTAGATGCACCATAAGCACTCATGCCTTTAGCCCCCATATTGCTAATATTGCTTGAAATAAAAACAATATTAGATAATGATGCATTATTAGCTTTCTTTTGGGTCAAAACTTTACACAGTAAACTAGCTGAGATAACATTGATATTAAAAGTTTTAGATAATACTTCTAATGAAGAGATTTTTAATGGAGCCATCTTCATATATCCTGCGCAATGTACTATTTTATCAATCACAACCTTATGATAAAGTATGAAAGAAGTCAACGAAGTTTCTATCTCATCTACTTTATTTAAGTCCTGTTGCCAAACTATATACTGATTTTTAGAGCCACAAAGTGTTTTAACTTCGTCCAAGCGATCCAAATCTCTACCGTGCAATACTACATTATTAGTCTTTGATAATTGCACTGCTATTTCTTTCCCTATTCCAGAAGAAGCCCCAGTTACAAGTATAAATTTTAATTCCATTTTAATATTTTTTTATTGTGCCGTAAATCCACCATCAACACTCATGATTGATCCTGTAATCCATTTTGACATGTCTGAAAGTAAAAAAGCGACTGAATTAGCTACATCATCCGCTTCACCCAAGCCTAAAGGATGTAATTTGGTTAGGGTATCATTATATTCAGAATTAAATGAGTCCGAAATTTTCTGCAGCATGTTGGTTTTAATAAAGCCTGGCGCAATACAATTCACACGAATATTTTTTGGAGCAAGCTCTATAGCAAGTGATTTTGTTACACCGTGTAAAGCTGATTTAGACATTGCATAACCTACATTAGCAGCTGACCCAACGAGGCCATAAACGGAAGATATAAAAACCAATGAACCACTTTCTCCTGCAAAAATCTTTCTGTTTGTACATATCTTTGCTAATTCAATTCCTACATAAGTATTTAACATGAAAACCTCAGTTGTAGTTTTTTCATTTATACTTTTCAAAGGAGAAATATATGGTCTACCAGCTAAATGGACAAAGCCATTTAGTTTACCAAATTTACTTACTGAATCTATTATTTTGGCTTTTAAATCCGAAATATCATATAAATTAATAATCACTTTAATAACATTGGAAGAGCACATTTTTGAAGTATCATTCAATCCTTCTTCATCAATATCTACCAGAATTAATTCTGCACCTAATTTTGACAATAAAATACTTGTTGCTTTACCTAAACCTGAAGCGGCCCCTGTTATTAAATACCTTTTATCAAGTAAGCTTACCGGGTTGAATAACATAATTATTTTTTCTGATTGAAAAGTGCATATAACCCCTGTATTGTTTTAGCTTCTAATATATCATTAACCGTAATAGTAATTCCATACTCATCATCTGCTAATGCAATAATTGACAATCCTGTCAATGAATCCCATGCGTCAAAAGCTATCACTTCATCTTGAAGATTAACAGAATCTACTTCAAACAATTCTGCCATCTGTTCTAAAAAATTTTCCATATTTAATATTCTATAATTTCACAAAAATCTAACGGACCTATTTCTAACAACATTGAAGCCCAGGTTAGTCCTACCCCGAATCCCGACAAACAAATTTTAAACTTTTCATCTAATAATTTAGACCCTAAGTTATAAGTAATTGCTACGGGAATTGTCACACCGCTAGAATTACCAAAATTCTCCACCACATTACTTGGCATTTTATCTCTATCCACGCCTATTTTATCGGCAACTTTATGCAACATAAACCTGTTAGGTTGATGAAACATATAATAATCAACATCTTCTTTTTTTACTGAAGCCTTATTTAGTAATGATTCTATCAATGGTGGTACCTCGACTTGAACAAAATTAAAAACTTCATCTCCTTTCATGACTAAATTATCTTTACTCCTAAAATTACCACTAGCATCTTCATGCAAAATAGCTGTTTCTGGGGATGAGGGTAATCTTGATCCACCTGCAGGTATTTGCAGAACTAATGCACCCATCCCATTCGTTTTTATATTACAAAAAATTTCTGTCTCTTGAGTACTTTTTTCAATTATTGTAATGGAAGCAGCATCTCCTATTAAGGGATTACTATTTCTATCTTGTTTGGAAACTTTTGGACTTAAAACATCTGCATTTAACAAAACTACTTTGTTAATAGCTTCTTGATCAAGCATCATAAAAGCTTGATTTAGTCCAACAATATAACCTGCGCAACCTTGATTAATATCCAAACAAATCATATCGTGCTTAAGACCAAAATAACCTTGAATAACATTACTTGTGGGAGGCATAATATAATCTGGTGATTGTGTCACCAAAATTATGGCATCAATATCTTCTTTTTGCAATTTATTTGTTTCAAACAAATAAGACAATCCCTTAATACAAAGATCCGAGGAGCATACTCCTTCTTCTACAATTCTTCGCTTATTGAGTCCTAGAGCCGATTTAAGCTTTAATGATTTGGCAGTAGAGAAATTGTAGTTATGCATTTCATCCTCAAACGACACTTCACGTTCAGGCAATATCGTCAAAATACCTGTTATCTTTTTATTGCTAAACTTTAAGTCCATTATTTCTGAATATATTTAGCTAATAGTTCAATAATACTTCTAAGGGAAGAAAAATTTTCAGGCAAAATATCGACACCTTCAATTGATATACCGAACTCTTCATCTAACGAAGTAACCAAAGTAACTATATCAAAAGAATCTAGCATTCCCGCCTCATGAAAATTATCTACCGGTTCTGAAAAATCAAATTCCGGTCGTATCTCATTTAAAATTTTTAAAACTTTATCTTTCATATTTCTTGTTTCTATTTATCATTACAAAGTTATACATTTTCTCCTCAATAAAACCATAATGTCTGTAACGTTTTATTGCATTTTCATTAGTCTTAATTACCCAAAACAATTGTCTTTTTGTGTTTTTTCCTTTATAAAGGAAATAGTTAAATAGGAAGGATCCTATTTTTTGTTCTCTATAATCAGGATGAACAAACCAGTATCTCAAATATAAACTTACTCCATTTAAATCATAAATGATAAAACCACAGATTTTAGAGTCAATTTCATAGACTAATAAACTTCCGGATTCTACCCAAGTTATTAAGTCTAATTTGTTAGGCAACTGCTCTGCCATTGGATCAAAATACTTAACAAATAAACTATTTATTTCATCTATTTGGTTTATACTGGCTTCCTTTAAATTAATTTTTAATTCAAAATTTAATGATGGATTACTCACCATTCTACTCATACGAACCAAAGATGTATATTCATTAAAGTAATGCTGCTTAAAAACAGAAATGATTTCTGAATTTGCTTCTTTAACGATAAGATCGGTAACGAAAATTGAATCTGGAAATCGATTAACCAATAAAGGTAAACTAACCTGCAATTCATTTATTGAAGAAGCGATAAAAAATAAAGAATCAAAGCCGTCCTTTTTTTTAACTAAAAACAATACTTCCAGAATTTCAATTGAATAAAAAATCCCTTTTTCTATCCATTTAGAAACAGTCAATTCATCATGGAAAAAATTAGTAACACTTTTTTTCTTATAAGCTTTTATATGTGTGATGCTATTTTGAACGGCAAGAAAATTTTTAACTGTATCCATTTATAAATTTACTGTTTTTTTTAGTTGTAATCTATCAATTTTACCATTGGTATTTCTCGGAAGTTCATCCATTCTAATATAGACCGTAGGAACCATATATTTAGGCAAAACAGTTGTAATCTCTTTTCTGAAAAAGGCTAAAGAAATTTCCTGCATGGCTTCATAAAAAAGTGTAATTTCTTTTTTTGAACTATTATAAACAACACAACCATTCTTAGCCAATTTTAGCGTATTTACAATTACATGCTCAATTTCTCCTAATTCGATTCTATATCCCAAATGTTTCACTAAACTATCTTTACGCCCTTTAAAAATTATTTCACCTAGATCATTTAAAGCAACCACGTCTCCTGTCCTATAAATCGTTTCTGGATAGGATTTATTTAATGGATTTTGAACAAAAGCCTCTCGCGTCTTTTCTGGGTTATTATAATATCCCATAGCCAAAGAAGTTCCTCTAACACAAAGTTCTCCTTCTTCACCATTTTGAATTAGTTGATCATTATCATTTAAAATTAAAATATCTGTGTTTTTACAAGGAATTCCAATAGGCAGTGCTTCATCATCATTAACATCTCTATTAACAATAAAATAAGTACAGTCTAAAGTTATTTCGATTGGCCCATATAAATTAGCAAAAAGAACCTTGGGTAAATTACTTCTCCAGTAATTAAATTGTTTGGTCGGAAAAACTTCACCCGCAAACCAAACAGTTTTAAGAGTAGGCAAATTAATGCTCGTAAGTAAATCCATATTGGCGATATTAACCATTATTGTTGGCACCCAAAACAAAAATGTTGTTTTGTGAATCTCCAATAAATTTAGTATTTTAATTGGAAATGCTGCTAAAGCATCCGGTATCAAGAGTAAAGTACTCCCTTTTGCCATTAGTAAACACAACTCAAAACTATAAATGTCAAAAACTAAAGGAGATAAAGAACCTATTATTTCTTGTTCAGAAAAATTAAAAGTATCTAGAGACCATTCTGTAAAGTCAATGAAACTTTTATGATTTAAAACAACTCCTTTCGGTGTACCTGTAGAACCCGAGGTATTGATAATACATAAAGGGTCAGCATCAATTAATCTCTCTAATCGATTAACAATGAATTGAGAGTCTATGAAAACATCAAAATCAATTTCGTCAATATTAATAATCATTTCAGAAGGACAAACCTCATTAATCAGAATTAAATTACTGGTATTAGTAATAATATATTTTGGATTAATAAGATTTACAATGTTTTTAATTCTCTCTATCGGTGTTTTTATATCTAAGTTCATATAGATATTCCCACTATATGTTATTGCAATATCTGAAATTATACTGTCAATAGTTTTAGGTAAAAAAACTGCTATAGGCTGATTGTAAAAATCATTGTCAGAAATTATTGCTTGTGAAAGAATTATTGCTTTTCTATCTAGTTCTCCAAAGTTAATTATTTTTTCACCTTCAATAACAGCTATTTTATTATTATTCTTATTTACAGTTTCAACAAAATACTCGATTATATTTTTTATCATATTTTAATAATTTAATTATTACCATTGAAAGCCTCCATTGTTGCAGAAGTCGTTGAAGAAATGCCTTCTTTTACCAACACTTTTTTAAAAGTTAAATTTTCGAGTGAAGTTTTATTGCCGAATTTCTAATAAAACATCGAATTATCTTAGTTATTTTGAATTCTTAATAATAATCTACAAATTAAATCAATCTCTTCCATAGTCAAATCATGAAATAAAGGAAGGCACATCACCCTTTTTGCAATATCTTCTGTTATTGGCATTTCAACAGACTCCAAATAAGGTAATATGCTTGACAATGAAGGATAAAAATAGCGCCTCACAAATATCTCATTTAACTTTAATGATTCAATACATTTGTGGAGTAATTCCTCGCTCTCAACAACTATGGGATAATAGGCGTAATTTTGTTCACTGTTGCCATGCCACAATTGCTTGATTGCTTTATATCCTCTTAGCTTTTCATCATAACGCTCCGTTATCTTTTTTCTGTTTTTATGAATTTCCTGAATATAGTCCAAATTAACTAGCCCCATTGCCGCATGAAATTCGGAGTTTTTACCGTTAATTCCCAATTCAGCGAATGCTTCTGGTCCGTTAAACCCAAAATTTCTCATGTAAGCAAGCTTTCTAAGCAATGGCGCATCTTTTGTAATTATTAAACCACCTTCGACGGAATGATACAGCTTTGTGGCATGAAGGCTACATATGGAAATATCGCCATAATCAAAAATAGATTTCCCATTAACTTGAACGCCAAAAGCATGGGCACCATCATAGATTACCTTAATTCTGTGTTTTTTTGCTATTTTTTCAATGACTTCCACATCACAAGGATTTCCATAAACATGTGTTGCAAGAATAGCACTGGTTTTAGCCGTTATTGCTTTCTCTATTTTTGATGCGTCAATATTGAGAGAATCTTTATCGATGTCCACAAATACTGGTTTACATCCTTCCCAAACAATGCTACTTGTGGTAGCCACAAAAGAAAATGGCGTTGTAATTATTTCTCCTTTTAAATCTAAGGCTTTTATCGCCATTTGCAAAGCAACTGTCCCATTGGTTACGAACAAGATGTGATTTACATGTAAATGTTCTTTTAATTTCATTTCCAACTCACTGGCCAAAGGGCCCATATTTGTTAGCCAGTTACGCTTCCAAATACCTTGAAGATGTTTATTGTACTCTTCCTGAGGAGGAAGGAATGGTTTAGTAACAGGAATCATAATTTTCTTTCTTTTAAGAGTTTAAGTGCGAATAACATAGGTGTTGATTTTAAAAAATAATTTACTATTATGTAAAAAAATATTCCAAAACAGGCAGATACCGTAATTTGAAGATATATGGAATAGTCCTGAATTAAGTGAACAATCTCATACATTCCTATAAAAGTAAAAATACCTGATAAAAAAGCAGGTAACATATCTTTAAGTTGTTGACTTGTATTATATGCAATCATGTCTGTGCTATAATGCATGTTAATGAGTAAAGCGATAAATGAAGTAATTACACTGCTCCATACTAGTCCTAGAATCCCAAATGGAAATGCGATTAGTAAACCCACCACTAAAACTACTTTTTTGATAATTTCCAATTTAAGAAATAAGTCGCTACGCCCATATACTTTTAAAATATTGATATTAAAAGCATGAACCGGATAAAACATAGAAGCCAAACACATAATTTGAAAATATTCTGCTGCTGGAAGCCATTTATCACCAAGCACTAATTCAAATAAAGGATATGCTAGTGCAGCGGCCCCAAACATAAGTGGTGCCGTAATGAAAAATGAAAATTGCAACAATTGTTTGTATACTTCTGCAATTCTTTCTTTCTCATCCTGTATTTTTGACATTAGTGGATAAGTCACTCTATCTATAACCCCTGTTAGAACAGTTACGGGATACTCATTAAAAGTTTTAGCTCTCTCAAAATAACCTAAGGACTGAACTGTGAAAAATTTACCAATTACAATATTATATATATTACTGAAAACTGTATTCAGCAAACCTGATAACAAGAGTTTATAGCCAAAACCAAAATGGTATTTCATTTTTTCAAAAGAGAACAGAAAACTTGGTTTCCAGCTGGAAAAAACCCATAAGATAAACGAATTAATAAGTTGGGTTGACAAATACATCCAAATAATACTCCATACCCCATAACCTAGATATCCTAAACTTATTCCCAAAACAACACCTATCACGGTACCGGGGATATTAAACTGCATGATTTTACGAAATTGCATATTTTTATTTAATATTGCCAGCTGTACTGCTGAAAAAGCAGAGATGACAAAACTAAAAGAATAGAGGCGAATTATATTCGTTAATATTTCTTGATTATAGAATTGCGCTATATAAGGAGCCACAATATAAAACAGTAAAAAAACCAGTAAACTAATAGCTATATTTAGATAAAAAACTGTTGTAAAATCACTGTCATTTGCATTTTTTGTTCGAATTAAAGATGATGAAAGTCCGCTATTTACCATTGTTATGCCAATTGCAATAAAAACAGAAATCATACCAATTAGCCCAAATTCAGTAGGTCCAAGTATCCGTGCCAATATTATAGATGCAATAAAAGTAAGCCCTTTTAAAAAAAAAGTATCTGCAATTGTCCAAATTATACCAGAAATTGTTTGTTTTCTTAATGACATAAATCTTATTTGCTACTAATTTTCTTAAGATATTCAAAGTAATCCCCTTTTAAATCCGTTATCTCTTCAAAAACAGCATGCTTGCTGATCCATTTGTAATTCATTGCAATTTCTTCCAAACAGCCAATTTTTAAACCTGTTCTTTTCTCCACTGCTTTTACAAATTCTGTAGCTTCTGTTAGGGCTTCATGAGTTCCAGTATCCATCCATGCATAACCTCTACTCATCACTTGTACTTTTAAATTATTTTGGTTTAAATAGGCCTGGTTTACAGAAGTAATTTCCAGTTCACCTCGGTTTGAAGGTTTCACTTCTTTAGCAATCTTGACTACAGAATTTGGATAAAAATACAAACCTACCACTGCATAATTGGATTTTGGTGCTGTTGGTTTTTCTTCGATACTCAAAACATTCCAGGCAACATCAAATTCTGCCACACCGTATCGTTCAGGGTCTTCAACATAATAACCAAATACAACTGCTTTTTGTTCGTCTTTAACAGTTTGAACAGATTGCGCCAACATTTTTTGTAAACCTGCACCGTAAAAAATATTGTCTCCCAAAACCAAGCAAACATCGTCCTCTCCAATAAAATTTTCTCCAATTATAAATGCCTGTGCCAATCCATCAGGTGAAGGTTGCTCTGCATATTCTAAAGTAAGGCCCAATTGATTACCATCTCCAAACAATTTTTGAAAATTTGGCAAATCGTTGGGTGTTGAGATGATTAAAATTTCTCTGATACCTGCGAGCATCAGTACAGATAAAGGATAATAAATCATCGGTTTATCATAAATAGGTAACAATTGTTTAGATACCACTTTTGTTAATGGATGTAATCGGGTTCCCGAGCCGCCAGCTAATATTATTCCTTTCATTTGTTTACGAATTTTTAATACGAATTATTGCGAATTAATCCGAATTTTTCGAATTATTCAGATTAATTATTCTTTTATAAGTTAAGGAAGGTGTGCCAAAATTAATCAACATTCCCAATTCCATATTTGTGCATCTTAAATAATTTTTCAACTGTGCATAAAATGCAATAGGTATTTGTGACACCCCTTTTATTTCCAAAATAATAGTATCATAACAAACAAAGTCTGCTCTGTAGTGTTTTTTCAATTTCTGATTGTTGTAATATAATTCCAATTTTACTTGTTTTTACTGCTTTACGCTAATTTGCGCGGATTGAAACGGATTTCGCGGATTGCGTAAATCTATTGTAATCCAAATTATTATTTTGTGTTTATAAATCTTTTCCAATTTAAACTCGATTGTCCAAAATTAATTAATAAGCCTACTGGAAAATTCGTAGATTTAAGATAATTTATGGCTTGTGCTTCGGAGTCTTTGTGCAAAAACGAAGCAGCCTTTATTTCAACCACTATTTTATCAAAACAGACAAAATCGGCTATAAAATATTTTTTCAAAGGTAATTCATTATAAAAGACTTGAAGTTTCCTTTTGGTATCAAAATTTACCTTCTGGGTTTCAAATTCCTTTTCTAATGCTTCTTGGTAAACCCTGTGGAATAGCTTCTAAATATTTTTTGATGCGATTTTTAATATACCTTTTACCGTAAGTTGTTTTTAAGTATTTTTCCCTGCTTGTTGCGTCTTGTTGATTAATACATCCTTCAAAATAAACAAGTTCAAGTGGCAATCTATGTTTAGTGGATTTAACTTGTCCTTTTTGATGCTCAAGAATTCTGTTTTCCAGATCACTAGTGTAACCGGTATAAAAATTATTGTCTTTTAAACTCCTTAAAACGTAGATATAGTAATACATTATTCCACAGGGTAAACGGATTCCAGAAAACCGGCACCCAAATTTCTATGAACCAACATACACGCACCAATTATTTTATACGTTTCTTCCTCGAATAATAATTTGTTCATTTATGCTTCGTGTAATCAGTGTTAATCAGTGAAATCTATTAATTATATTGTTTATTATAATACTCCTGGTATTTTCCTGAAGTCACATTATTTAACCAGACTTCATTTTCTAAATACCAATCAACGGTTTTAGAAAGTCCTTCTTCAAAAGTTACTGAGGGTTTCCATCCCAATTCCTTATTAATTTTGGTTGCATCAATCGCATAACGTTTGTCGTGACCCGGGCGGTCTTTGATGTATGTAATTAGTTTTGCAGAACTGCCAGTTTCTCTCCCTAATTTTTTATCCATCAGCTCGCAAAGCAGTTTTATCAAATCGATATTTTGCCACTCATTAAAACCACCAATATTGTAAGTTTCTCCAACTTTTCCTTTATGAAAAGCAAGGTCAATAGCAACTGCATGGTCTAACACATACAACCAGTCTCGGGTATACTTCCCATCACCATATACCGGTAATGACTTTTCCTGAACAATGTTATGAATAAACAGCGGAATCAATTTTTCAGGAAACTGATTTGGGCCATAATTGTTGGAGCAGTTAGAAATCATATACGGCAATTTATAGGTTTCCCCATAAGCGCGAACAAAATGGTCGGAACTTGCTTTACTTGCAGAATAAGGTGAATTTGGGTCGTAAGATGTTGTTTCCGTAAACAATCCCGTTTCGCCCAATGTTCCATACACCTCATCGGTACTTACGTGGTAAAAAAGCTTGTCTGTAAAATCGTCTTTCCAGCAATCTTTAGCTGCATTTAATAAATTAACGGTTCCTATCACATTTGTTCTTACAAAGGCTAATGGATCAGCAATGGAACGATCTACATGAGATTCTGCAGCCAAGTGAATTACTTTGTCAAATTTATGAATCGCAAATAACTGATTTATTTCATCCGCATCATTAATATCTGCTTTTAAAAAAGTGTAGTTTTTTGCATTTTCCACATCTTTCAAATTTTCCAAATTGCCTGCATAAGTGAGCGAATCCAAATTAAAAATCTGATCATTGGGGTATTTGTTTACAAACAACCGCACTACGTGTGAGCCAATGAATCCGGCACCTCCTGTTATTAATATTTTTTTGTTTTCAATTTGTTTCATTTCTCTTTTTTTTGTCTTGCAGTCGTGCGGTCTTGCAGTCTTGCGGTCATTTTTTATCGTGCAGTCGTGCGGTCGTGCGGTCTTTTTTTATCGTGCGGTTCTTTTTGTCTTGCAGTCTTGCGGTCTTTTCATTCACATCTCACACAGTTTGAAATTTCCATAGATGGTGTATAGATAGTGTATGGATAGTGTATGGATGGTGTATGGATGGTATATGGATCCTGTTGATTTTTGATTTACGATTTACGAATTATATTTTGAACTTGATTTGAGCCTTCCTCCGGCAGGCAAGCTTTGAGCTTTGAGCTTTGAGCTTTCAACCTGCCTCCGGCAGGCAAGCTTTTACTTTTAATGTAATTTCACCTTTTCCATGGCTTCGCCGTGCTGACTCCCATAACCGGATTCATCCTAATTTAAACTGGGCGTAAATTTATGGTTAATAAAAGGGATTATGCGGCTTTTATTCATATTAACATAACAAGTTTAGCCTCTTATAATAAATTGCGTTTTTTGTTTTGCAGTCTTTTTTTTGTCGTGCGGTCTTGCGGTCTTGCGGTCAAAAAAGTTTGGAGTGCCTAGAATGCCTAAAGTTCCTGGAGTTGTTTCTGGTTTCTGGTTTCTGGTTTCAGGTTTCTGGTTTCAGGTTTCTGGTTTCTGGTTTTTCTGGTTTCTGGTTTCTGGTTTCTGGTTTCTGGTTTCTGGTTTCTGGTTTCTGGTTTCTGGTTTCTGGTTTCTGGTTTCTGGTTTCTGGTTTCAGGTTTCTGGTTTCAGGTTTCTGGTTTCTGGTTTCTGGTTTCTGGTTTCAGGTTTGTGGTTTCAGGTTTCAGGTTTCTTGTTGAACTTTCAACTTGATTCTTTGAGCCTGCCTCCGGCAGGCAAGCTTTGAGCTTTGAGCCTTCAGCTTTGACCCTGCCTCCGGCAGGCAAGCTTTGAGCTTTCAGCTTTAAACCTGCCTACACTACCTCAAAGTCGGGAGACTTTGCGGAGCTGGTTTCTGTTGATTTTTGATTTACGATTTACGAATTATATTTTGACAATTGTTAACTGAAAACTGACCACTGATTATTAAACACCCATCTCCTTTAAATTTTCTAGTTCTGTTCTTATATACTCCATTTCATTAAAAGGAATAATGGAAATATGGTTGCTTCTTTTCTGAAGCGTCTTGCCTGCATAAACAATGTATCCACGATCACTATTGGTCAGTTTTTTCCAATATTTTAACCCTTTAAAATAGTCGTTTGTAACAGTTTGCCCCGATTTTATTTCAATTGGAACTAAGGTATTTCCATTTTCAATAATGATGTCCAACTCATTACCCACACTGTCTCTCCAAAAAAACAGGTTATTCGATTTCGCTTGATTAAATCTTGATTTTATAAAATCTACTACAATTAAATTTTCAAATAACGCCCCTTTATACGAATTTAGGTCGAGCTGATTACTGTTTTCAATTCCTAAAAGTGCAGCCGCCAATCCGGTATCATAAAAGTATAATTTAGGCATTTTAACAATTCTCTTATTAAAATTTTGATGATACGGTTGTAATCTAAAGGCAACAAAACTGATTTCTAAAATTCCTATCCATGCACTAATAGTTTTTGTATCTACTCCAACTTCTACTGCTAAACTATTCATATTTAAAAGTTGGCCAACCCTACTTGCACAAAGTCTTAAAAACCTTTCAAAAGTAATTAAGTTGGTTATGTTTTTTATTAAACGTACATCTCTTTCAATGTAGGTTCTAATGTAGTTTGAATACCATTTATTTGGTTCAATATTTTCATTATATAATGAAGGATAACCACCTTTAAATAAAAGGGTGTTGCTATCTAATTTTTTATTTCCAATTTCATTTATTGTTAATGGCAGTAAATTCAAATAGCCAACTCTGCCTGCTAGTGATTGAGAAATACTTTCTTGTAACAAAAAATTATTAGAACCAGTTATAATAAATAATCCATTTGTTTTAGATTCATCTAAGATTTGTTGCAGGTAAGAAAAAATTTCAGGTACACGTTGTGCTTCGTCAAAAATTGCTCCATTGGGATAATTTGATAAAAACCCTCTAGGATCATCTGTTGCAAATAAACGAGTGTCTGGATTTTCAAAGTTTACATATTCTTTATCAGGAAACAACATTCTTGACAGGGTTGTTTTGCCAGATTGTCTTGGACCTACTATCGCAACGGCTTTGTATTGAGTCGCTAATGATAGAATTTCTGCTTTTGCTTCTCTATTTATCATATTACAAATATACACAATATTGGAATTCAATTCCAATATTGTGTGTTTTTTGCTTCGCCTGTTCGCTATCGCTCGGGTCAGGTTGCTCGTTCCACACTAGAGTAATCCCGAACATAGCCTATATAAAATTTTATTTTGTCGTTTTTTTATCACTTTCAATGTCGAATAGTTCGCGTAGTTTCTGTTGCAAAATTTTCTTGTATGGCAAGTTTTAGGTAAAACTCTTTTTCTTCGACAGCCTTACATCTTGAAAATATTGCCAAGTTGTAAGACCAACTAATTTCTCTCAACACTGTTGAGCGTTTTGGAGCGACCCAACTTTTAACTTCTCAGTACGGACAGGTCACGACCTGTCCCTACTTTCAACTTTAAACCTTCCGTTTTTTCATCATTTTTGCGAAAAAAGCAAAAATGCCGCCAAAACTAACCTCTTTTTTCTATTCCTACCCGGCGTTAAAACGCCGGGCTA
>JAAFHC010000155.1 GCA_010906935.1 Gelidibacter sp. | reverse complement strand
ATTAACTTTGGTTCAATATATCAATAAGTTTATATTTGAAAGACCAATTAATAATGTCAAAATTCAAATAATTTAATTACACCCAACGGGTTAAATAACATTAACTTCTAATATCCAATATCCAATATTGTTTTAACCTAACTCAATTTCCGTGGAAGCCGATTTTTTACTTCAGAAAGAAAATTTTCAATTTACAGAATTCGATTTTTTGATTAGAATGTTGGTGACTGTTGGCATCGGTTTTGTACTGGGCTTAGAACGTGAATTTTCTCAATATTCAGAAAAAGAAAAAAATTTCGCAGGGTTACGCACATTTACCATTGTTGCCTTATTGGGTTTTTTGACTGCTTATTTTGGCATTGCTTTATCCTATTGGATTTTTATTGCAGGGTTTTTAGGTGTTGTGGCCATTGTTGCAATTTCATATTGGGTAACTTCAAATAGAGGAGATATTGGAAGCACTACAGAGTTTGCCGTTATTTTTACTTTTTTGCTTGGCAGTCTTGTGCTTGTTGGCAACATAAACATAAGTTTAGCCCTAACTGTTGTGATGTTGGTTTTACTTTCACTTAAAGTAAGATTAAGAACAATGATTGGCCAACTCACTCAAAATGAAGTTTATGCTTTTGTTCGTTTTGTGGTGTTTGCACTGTTAATTTTACCTTTTTTACCTAACCAATATTATGGGCCTTATGATGTAATTAATCCGAGGGACGTGGGGTGGATCATTGTGTTGGTTTCAGGTATTGGTTTTGTTGGTTACATTTTAATGAAATTTTTAGGAACAGACAGAGGCATTTTGTTAACCAGTATTTTGGGAGGTTTGGTGTCAAGTACCTTTGTTACTTTTACGTTTTCGAAAAAAAGCAAGGAAACACCTGAACTTTCAAAAAATTATGCTGTAGGTATTTTTGCTGCGGCTACCATTATGGTCATCAGGGTTTTTTTATTGGTTTATATTTTTAATAAATCCATGCTGGTTGCATTGACAATACCACTGTTCATTATTTTTTTAACCGCTTTAGGCGTTGCTTTGTTCTTTTACAAAAGTCAGTTTGGAAAACCGAGAACAATAGATAAAATAGTGTTGGGCGATCCGCTAAATATTAAAAACGCTGTTTTTTTTGGTGTTTTTTATATGGGAATATTGCTGTTGGTAAGTTATGCAAACCAAACTTACGGAACAAAAGGAATTTATATTTCAAGTGCCATTAGTGCACTTACGGATATTGATGCCATCGCTATTTCGGTTTCTAAATTGGCCGAAACCACCCTGAATCTTTTAATTGCCCAAAATGCCATTTTACTGGCCGTATTGTCAAATACAGTTGTAAAGATTGGCATTACTGTTTTTATGGGAAGTAAAGCCCTAAAAAAGTATGTGTTGATAGGCTACGGCTTTATTTTTATTGCGGGAGTTATAGGGTTTGTTATATTGAATGTGTTTTAATAAGCCAAACAGGTCTCAAGTTTTAGGTTTCTGGTTTTGGGATTCAGGTTTCAACTTTTAGGTTTCGAGTTTTGGGATTTAGGTTTCAAGTTTCAAGTTTCAAATTTCAGGTTTCAGCCGTCAGCTTTGAGTTTTGAACTTTGAACTTTTAGGTTTCAAGTTTTAGGTTTCGAGTTTTGGGATTTAGGTTTCAAGTTTCAAGTTTCAAGTTTCAGGTTTCAGCCGTCAGCTTTGAGTTTTGAACTTTGAACTTTTAGGTTTCAAGTTTCAGGTTTCGAGTTTTGGGATTCAGGTTTCAAGTTTCAGGTTTCAGCCGTCAGCTTTGAGTTTTGAACTTTGAACTTTTAGGTTTCAAGTTTCAGGTTTCGAGTTTTGGGATTCAATTTTCAGGTTTCAAGTTTCAGCCGTCATCAATTAGCGGGACACATTCAAAAGTTGGGGAGTCTGTATAAAAAATAAGTAATTTTATTGCCCCAGTGGGGCAAAACATTTTTAGAAAAATACAATAATAATGAATCATTGCCCCAGCGTGGCAAAACAAACATCAACCCAATGGCAAACCTGTTTGCCGGCAGGGATTCGGTGCGTTTACCGCTTCTAATCCCGCAGTATTGCGGGACAACAATTCTGAACTACATCAAAAATCAGGAAGAAACATCATAAGAAGAATACTTTTAGGGAAAACGGCAAAAGCCCAGTGGGCTTTTGAGCGAGATCAGTGCGGAAAGAGGAATTTTTACAAGAAAACGAGATTGAATTTAAAGAAGAATATCTTTTTGATTTCGATTTGAAATAATTAATCAGAAAAAATATTGCAATTAATTTGTTTTGCCCCGCTGGGGCAATTAAAACCATGATTTGTTCTTTCTAAAAATATTCGGCCTCGCTGAGGCCATTTTATTACAAAGCCTACGTTTGAC
The DNA here is from genome assembly GCA_010906935.1 of Gelidibacter sp. Lineage (GTDB taxonomy): Bacteria > Bacteroidota > Bacteroidia > Flavobacteriales > Flavobacteriaceae > Lutibacter. The sequence goes on along the minus strand of JAAFHC010000155.1, from coordinate 3,440 downwards.
CCAAACAATATGCAACCATTACCCTCCCGATAACTACAGGAATTGGACAATCCCGAAAAGCAAATTAAACTCTTCATCCCCAAATTTTTAGGCTGTCCCCAATCAGTTTTGAACTTTCAAGTTTCAGGTTTCGAGTTTCAGGTTTCAAGTTTCAGGTTTCAGGTTTCAGGTTTCAAGTTTCAGGTTTAAAGTTTCAAGTTTAAGGGAAAAGAGAAAACAGGCTGAAGAAAAAAGACAAACCTGAAAATTCCCAATTCTCAATACTAATTCTCAATACTAAATTTTTCAATACTCAATACTCAATTCTGTATAATTGCCTTCAAATTCAAGCGCGGGAAAATCCTCATCTTTCAATAAGTTTGCTGATGTTGTTACGCTGAAATTGATAAAGTCTTTTGACTCTAAATTCCATACAATGCCTTCGGCTTCTGGAAAAGATGCATTTTCATTCATTTGTTCACCGAATAAACGTTTCAGAATATTTCGGTCGGATAGGCCTTTGCTAAATAATTTCAGCAAAATTTCTTTGGTCATTTTAATAGCTGAATTTGCGTCAATCGGTGTAATGGAACAATCAATTATTGTGGCATTTGCACTTGGGAATATGCCATTAAAAGCTTTATAAAGCAGTTGATTGCAGTTAAATAAGGCATATTGCAATTCGATTTCAGGGTACTCTTCACAAACGGTATCAATGAGCATATCATTTGAAATTTGTTCAATTTGTCCTTCGCTTAAAATTTCACCTAATTTATGGGTCAGCACAATAATTGCCGCATCTTTAGGCTCAAAATCGGTGATGGCCATTAACAGCAATTCGTGTAAAGTTTCTTTTTTTGCAGTTCCGGCATCGGGAAAATTGTACTTTTCCAACAGTTGCAGGTAATCATCTGTTGACCAGTAACCTTGTATTTCATCAACTGTTTTGATGCTGTTTATTTTGATGTTGTATTTCATTTTTTTTTAATGGGTTTTTTATTTGTCTTGTGGTCCAAGGTCTTTTTATCATCCCATAATACTTGTCACGCTGATTCGGGATCTAATTATTCATTTAATTTGCGTTAGGGACTGAAGTGAAAACCTTTTGAGCTTTTTCAGCGAAAAAAGTTTGGAACAAAAGGCCCGACCTGTAAGGGAACGCCCAAAATATTATTTGGATAAAATGGCTTGCGTTTAGGCATTATTTTCCAGTTAAATTTAACAATTTATATAAATTGATTGTCCAAAAAAATATTGAATAAAAAAAGGACAGGGTTTTATGCCACGTCCTTTTTTCATTCAAACAATTCTATTCAAAGTTATAGAATTTAATAATGTTTTAGTCATTTTAAATTGATAATCATCAATTAAGGATTATAATAAAATGATTAAAAGTAATATGATAATAATTGCACCTACTGAAATGTAGATACCGTTTCCGGATGATCTAATTTCGGTATTGATGGCACGTACTTCTTTGCGAAGTTCTTTTTTTTCAGCACGATTCATGTCGGATTTGTCCATGTCTTTAATTTCTTCTAAACGATTTAACATCACTTGAATTTCGGCTGGAATTTCTTTTGGAGCTGGTGTGGTTGGATTTTTTTCAGAAGCGCCAACTGTTGTAAATGCACCTAATGACAACATCATTATCATTAAATAAAGTCTTGTTTTTTTCATTTTTTTTGCTGTTTAAAATTGTTAAATTAATTATAGTGTAAATATGCAACTTATTGCTGCTAATAAAGTTACATATTTTTTTTTAAAATTTACACAATTCACACATGAATTTAAAAAAAATGACAGGGTTTAAACCCTGTCATTTCTCACTTCAAACAACTTTCTATAACAAGTTATAGAATTTATTTTTGAGGTACTACATCAATAATAACGGTACGGTTGTAAGCTCTTTCTTCAGGAAGATTATTTCCAAAAGGAGCTGTGTTTTCATTTTCACCCAATCCGTTCATTTCAAATGTAACACCAGTGGTACCTAATTTAGCAACACTGTTTTGTAATGTGTCTTTAACATCAGTAGCTCTTTTTACAGACAATGTTTGGTTGTAATCTTCTTCACCAATAACATCAGTATAACCGTGAATGATCACTTTTGCGTTGGCTGGAATTTTAGGAGCCACAACTTCTGAAAGATATTTGTTATACATTGCGATTGCGTTGGCATCATCAAATTCATAAAGAATACTGAATCTCATTCCTTCTTCAACTTTAGAAGGTGTCCAAGCCACAATGTGTGTAGTAGATTCTTTAGTTACAATTTCGCCGGTTTTGTTTGTACCGATCATTTTAACTTTGTAATCTCCTTCAGGTTTTGTTCCTAAAATGGTTGTTCCAGGAATACTCACTTCTTCTTTTGTGTATGGACCATAATTTTGTACAACACCGTTTTCATCAGTAATCTCCATTTGCCATGTGCTAAATGCTTCATCTGCTCCGTCAACTTTAAAAGTAACGTAACTGGCTACTGGTGCTACTTGCACCGCATTAATTTGAACTGGTTTCAAAGGAGCGTCTGGGCCACTTTGGAATTCCATTAACAAGGCTGGAGAGCTACTTTCAACAGAAACTCTACGGTCACCTTCACGAAGAAGTACCAACTCACGTGTTCCTCCAATTTGTTCTTCTGGAAGTTTTGGTTTGCTTCTTCCTTCTATGGCAATTCTTGACGCATTTATAGCAAATACATCCACCAAATATTTTTGAACAGATGTTGCCATTAATTTTCCTTCAGCAGAACCATTTTCTGATGATCCAACCAAAACAATTGTTGAGTTAGGGTTTTTACCCATACGGTCACCTAAAATATTTAAAATATTATAGTAAACTGTCATTTCACGTTTTGAACGACCTGCCAATTTTGTGTTAGGTTTAAACACTTCAACTTGGTCTTCTTTAAAGTCTTTTACCTGATCTTTGTTCAGCAATACATAACGTTTTGAGATATCTGTAGAATTTTCATCAAAATAGATATAGTTACGCAATGGGAAAGTTTCAGTAACTCTTAAGTCTCCCGGAACGTTTACTGGAGAAGTTACCAAAAATGTAACTTCTGGAATTTTAACAATTACTTCTTCTGGAGTAATTCTATGTCCACTACCAATTTTAAGTACGGCACCTGCTCTTACGGTAGTTAAATTCCAAGTTTCTATTGAACGAGGATTTTGACCAAAATAAGGATGAAAAGCTACAAAAGGAGAAAGTACCAATTGTGTTTTGCTGGTTGATTTTGACAATTGCATATCGTATCCCATACCAACTTGCATAGAGATAATTGTTTTTTCTACATCGCTAAAATCACTTATCACATCTGCTGGAGCTACCTGATTAGGATAATCTGGATTTATTCCTTGTTGGTAAGTAAATTCTTTGTTTTGGTTGAACGCAAATCTTGGTCCACCATATAAATAGAAATTACCTTTACTTGGCGCAAAACGCAAACTTGG
>JAAFHC010000007.1 GCA_010906935.1 Gelidibacter sp. | reverse complement strand
TGTTGATTTTCTTTCTTTTCCAGCAATTCGTCTAAATAACTGAAAACCAATTCAATATTCTTGTTTTGATGCTTTAATTTCTTCTTAATATCTTCAATTTCAAGTTTTAATTCTAAATGATCAGTGAGCATTTGTCGTATTTTAATAAACACTCTTATAATTTGAATATTGACTTTTATTGCAGTTTGGCTATGTAACACACTTGATAACATAGCAACGCCTTGTTCAGTAAAAACCATAGGTGCATACCGTAATCCCATTTTGTCAGAAGAATTGGAGGTGCCAAATTGGCTCCTCCAATTCTTAAATTCCTGATCATTTAGTTGGAACATAAAATCTTCAGGGAAACGCGCTATATTTCGTTTAACTTGTCTTTTTAATTGTTTTGTTTCAACCTTATAAAGTTCAGCTAGATCCCTGTCTAACATTACTTTTTGTCCCCGAATAAAATATATTTTACTGGTAATTATTTCATCAGGAATGGCGGTTTCATTTTTCATAGCGCAATATTTTTGTGGTAAATCTAAAATTTAAATTTTAATAACAAAAAATTTAATGTTAAAATTTAAATGCCAGTATTTTTTCAAAATCGTAATTTGTAATTCAATTTGCGTTAGTGATTGAAGTGGAAAACCTTTTTGAGGTTTTTCGGCGAAAAAAGTTTGTAACGAAAAGCCCGACCGCCATTTCGGCGGGAACGCCCAAAATATTAGTTTTAAATCTATTATTTTTAAAAACTATAAATCTTTTGTCATCAATTTCACAAATTTGTTATTGGCTAAAAAGGCTTTTAAAATTACTTTTATAGCGGTATACATTGGTACTGCCACAATCATTCCTACAATGCCAAATAAAATTCCGCCAATGATGATTACTAAAAATATTTCTAACGGATGTGATTTTACGCTTTTTGAAAATATAATTGGAACACTCACATTATTGTCAATTAATTGCGCTATTAAGTAACCAATCATCACATAAATGGTTGTTGGTAGTATTTCAGTTTGAAAATCTTGTCCCAGGTTGTTGCTCATTGTTAAAAACAGCAGCAGAATGCCGCCAAATAATGGACCTATGTATGGAATTAAGTTTAACAATGCACATAAAAATGCGATTACAATGGCGTTTTCAATACCAAATATTGCCAAAACAATTAAATACATTGCAAAAAGAATTAGAATTTGAAGCACCAAACCAATAAAATACCTTGACAATAAATTGTTGATGGAGGCTAAAGCAGTTCGTAGTTTTGGTTCACTTTTGTTGTTAACCAATACGTAAAATGAATTTTCCATTATTTGGAAGTCCTTCATTAAAAAGAAGGTGATGAAAATGACAGAAAATAACCCAACACTAAAGTTGCCAATGGTTCCAATAATGGCATTTAATAAATCTGGAATGGCTTTTAGGTTTTTAAATAAATCGGCTTTTTTGAGTTCTTTTAAAATATCTATATGATGTAAAAAAAAATAATCGTTAACCTGATTTAATATTTGTTCAATATTGGTTTGAAGTTGTTCAATATTTAACAAGGATAAATTTTCACCCTGTTTTATGATTAACGGAATAAACATACTAATTACTCCTGTCAAAATTCCTAAAAACAGCAACATGGTGGTAACAACAGCCAAAGCATTAGGGAATTTCAGTCTGCGTTTTAAAAAATGAATAATCGGACTTCCAATCAATGCAAGGACAATTGAAATTGCGATATAAGTAATCACTGCTTTTATTTCATACAAAAAGTACAGCAGTAACAAAACGCCTGCAATAATGGCAACTGCTTTTACAATTCCGTTGGTAATTGTATTGGAATTCATTTGTTTATTTGTTTAACTGTTTAATTGTTTTACTTCGACTCCGCTCAGTAACCGCACTCAGTAACCGCGCTCGGCGACCCTTATTTAATTGTTAAATATTATATGTTTATTTCTAATTATCAACTTTTAACTTCTAACTTTTAACTTTTAACTTCTCAAAACCCAACCGCTTTATCATCGCCTCTATAATCGGCTCCGCCTTCCAATTTTCCATTTGGCAAACGCAAAATAGCATCTACTTTACCCAAAATTACGGAATTTTCCTGTTTAATTTGATAGCCTTTTTGTTGTAGTTGGTTTAGCAATAAACTGTCAAAACCTTTTGGTTCAAAATTAACAACATCAGGCAACCATTGGTGGTGAAATCTGGGTGCATCAACGGCTTCTTGCATGCTTAAATTAAATTCATACACATTTAAAATGGTTTGTAACACAGAAGTTATGATGGTTGAACCTCCCGGTGAACCAACGGACATATAAAATCGATTATTTTTTTCAACAATTGTTGGCGTCATAGAACTTAGCATTCGTTTTCCGGGTTCAATAGAATTTGCTTCAGCGCCAATTAATTCAAACATATTTGGGGTTCCTGGTTTTGAGCTGAAATCATCCATTTCATTATTCAAAAAGAAACCGCCTTCAGAAACAAACACTTTTGAACCGTAGGCGCCGTTTAGCGTAGTAGTCGCAGAAATGGAATTTCCATATTTGTCAACAATAGAATAGTGCGTAGTTTCATCACTTTCATAACCGGTAATTTCCCCGTGTTTTAAAGTTGAAGAAGGCGTTGCCTTGTCCCAAGAAAAATTTGCCATTCTTTTTTTTACATATTTTGAAGAGATTAAAGTGTCAATCGGAATTTTCACAAAATCTGGATCGCCTAAATAATAAGACCTGTCGGCATAAGCCCTTCTTTCTGCTTCCGTAAGCAACTGAATGTATTTTAAGGAATTATGTCCATAAGAAACAATATCAAAAGGCTCAATCGCTTTAAAAATTTGTGCATTGCAAATTCCGCCGCTTGAAGGGGGCGACATTGCAATTATTTTCAAATCTTTATAAGTGAATTCTATTGGATTTCGCCATTTTGCTTCATAGATTTCTAAATCTTTTTTGGTGATTATTCCGCCCAATTTCTGGACATAATTTACCAACATTTCAGCAGTTTCACCTTTGTAAAATCCATCGCGCCCCAAATCTCTAATTCGTTCTAAAGTTTTGGCCAGTTTCACATATTTTATGGTGTCGCCTTTTTGCCAATTATTATCCAAAATTATTTTAGTAGCATTCACTTCGGAAAAATAATGTTTGTAAAGCGCCAACCTTTCAGCTTGTTTTTCAGTAACCACAACACCTTTATTGGCCAAATCAATGGCTGGCTGAATTAATACTGAAAAAGGCAAACTGCCAAATTTTTCGTGAACTTTAAACAATCCGTCCACCGTTCCCGGAACGCCAACGGCCATTGCACCCAACGTACTTTTACTTTCTATAATATTGCCATTTTCGTCCAAATACATATTTTTTGAAGCGGCAAGCGGTGCTTTTTCCCGGTAATCCAAGGCACCGGTTTTGCCATCGTTGGTTCTGTACACCATAAAGCCGCCACCGCCAATATTTCCTGCAAACGGATAAGCAACAGCCAAAGCAAGTTCCGTAGCAATCATCGCGTCAAAGGCATTTCCGCCTTTTTTCAAAATAGCCACGCCAATTTTTGAAGCTTCTTCCCGTGCACTTACCACCATCGTGCTGTCGGCAATTAATCCGGTAATTTTATTGTTTTTAACAGTTATCGGTGTGTTTATTTTGCATTGCGCAAAAAGAAATGCAAGGGCAATAATTGAAATAATTTTTTTCATCTTGAAAGTAAATTTATTGTTTTTTCTTCTGAAAATTGAATCAAATCAGTAAAAAATGTAGTGAAATCCGATTCAAATTCGTCATAATGTTTTATTAAATCTTCTATGGCCAAATCCATTTTAGAGATTCCTTTTGTTCTTCTGTTCATTCCAATCAGCACTTTTTCAATGCCTTCAAGAGAAGCGTAACTAACCAGCCAATTATATTGTATCATATAAGGAAGTAATCTTTGCATTTCTGAAGGGAATATTACAATATTGTCCTGAAAAAATATATATACGCTGTTGGCATAAATAGCCAACGGAATTTCAGAATAGTTGCGCCAGTTTTTAGCCAAGAAATGATCGTATAAAATGTCGATAATCACACCGTCATAATGGTCGTAACGTGCATGCAAGCGACGTTTGCTTCGTCTTACAATTGGATGCGTGTCTGTAAAGTAGTCTATTTGCCTATGCAATAAAATCCCTGCCTGAATATCTTTCGGATAATTTTCGTGCTTTTTACCTTTCACGGCATCAGCAATAAAGTTGCCAATTAAAATATTATTGTTGTCCTTGGAAAGATATAAATGGGCTAAAAAATTCATAAAAGCGATTTAAAACAATTATACAAAAAAATCCGCAAAAAGCGGATTTTTAATATGTTCTATTTGGGGTGTTTCTAATTATTCAACATCACCGGCATAACCAGCATGGTAATAAATTCACCTTCTTCAATACCGTCAGCAGGTGTTAAAATTCCGGCCCTGTTTGGTGGCATAGACATTTCAATCAATACATCATTGGAATTTAAATTGCTTAACATTTCGGTTAAAAAACGGGAATTAAATCCAATTTGCATATCGTCGTGGTAGTCGATAACCATGATACTCTTTTGAATTTGAATAAGTTAACCTTAAGCTTAAATATATTTAATTAACCATAGCATTTCCAAATCGTATTCTATCACAGTTAAGCTATCCTAAAATCTAAATCTCTTATAAATTGTAGGTTTAAAATATTTTGATTTATTCCATTGCTAATTATTCTATTCATCCAATCTTCTTGATTAATGTAGTGAACATTATTGAATTCTTTTAAAACAATGGTTGAATCGAAAACAATAATACTATTCTCTTTATTTGAATATCTGATTAACTTGTTTAAGCATTTGATTGTCTTAAAATCATTTGATAAAACCAAGTATATTTCTTCTTTAGAATTTTTAATTATTAAGATGAACTTATTTAAAATATTAAATTCAAAATTTTCACTTAGATTTTGAAAATTAATTAATTCTAATAAGCTATCAAACTGATAATTGACTTCTAATAATTCTTTAAGAATATATATGTTTATCCTTTTATCATTAAAATTACCGACGAATGAATTATATTGTTTCATGCAAAATATTAATATTATGTTTGGTTATTGGTTTAACAATATCTTACTAAGTTCAGGATGTTCATTTTTTATCAAATCAGCCCATTTTTTATAACTATAAAAAGCACTTGCATGTTTTATGAAAATTAGTTTAAGTGTTTTATTTCCTCTTTTTAAGCTAATTATTTTCTCCTTTGCTTCAAAATCACTGTTATTTTTTCCCCAACCTGTTTCGTTAACATTTAAATAGTTACCTAACCTTCCAACACTAGATTTACCTACTACAATAATATACTTTGGATCTAAAATTTCAATTAACTCAAAAAACACCTTCCAACCCATATCAAAGTCTTCATCCATTGGTCTGTCAGCTTGTTCTCTGCTATCCAAAAGTCTTTGTAATAAATTCCAATAAGCAATTGATTTCCAAAAATTATATCCTTGCTCTTTAGTTGGATTGTCTAAGTTTAATAATGTTTTTTCAATATTTGTATGTAATTTTCCCCTATCTCCATTAATTCTTTTTGTTATAATAGTATTAGTTGTATTCTTATTGCCAAGTTGCCATTCATCGCCATCTTCATAATGACTCTCTCCAACTATAAGGAGTTTAGTTTTAGAATAGTTTTCTCCTATCCAAGGATACCAATTTAGGTTGTTAATTTTGTCGAATTGTTTTTCATTAAATTTTTCCATATTTTTTATATTTTTATTGATGTAAATATAGTAAAATAATGTATATTAAAACAGGATAATTAGTTTTAAAAAAATGATAATTAGGAAATTAACTCTGTAAGGATTCCATTCCTAATTATCCGCCACAAATGAAGTAAAGACTTAATTTCTAATGCAATAAATAAATTCTAAAAATTTTAAAATGGAAAAAACTTATCCAATTCTTTTTGTAACATACTTAAATCTTTAACTATAAATTTTTCAGTAGTAGAAATATATTTATGCCCACTTAGGTACTGCGCTTTTCTTAAATCGTATTCTTTGACCCAATTATGAATTACTGACGACCTTATTTGATATAACGCCTCAAATCCATAAATAGATTTTCTTAGTTTTTCAGATAGCCTTTGTAATATGTTTTGTAAGGCAGATTCACTATTTGAAACTTTAAATAGAGGAGAAGTACCTATACTTTTAATATTTTTTCTATATATGCTGATATATTCTGAAACTAATAGGATTTGCTTAATGTTTAAACCTATTTTTCGGGAGTCTGTTCTTTTATCTCCTTTGAGGAATTGTCTATTTAATTAAAAATTATTAAGCTCAATTATCAGTGTTCTCACTAGTTATTTTTTTAATCCCTATCAATACACCTTTTTAATGTGAAACGGTGAGAGAATAAGTGTTAACTATCTTAATCACATTATAAATCCATAATTGATAGTAAATGTTTTTCAATTTTTATTTTTGGACTTTAAAATACCAATTGCTTCAACAACTTTTGTTATTGGTAAAACACTCATCACAGTTTTTAAGAAGATTCCAAAATCCTTTAACCGTTTAGATGGAAGTAGAGTTAAATAGACTATCAGAATTAACGACCAAATTAATATAAATAGAACATTATTATTCATAATTTATTAGTTTTGAAATTATACCAATACAATGTATTCATTGGGTTCTAAATTTAAAAGGACATCCAATTTCCATTTATTTAAATGAAAGATATTCATAAAGATTATCTTTTTAAAATTCAATATTCCAAAGCTTACACCATAGTGTACCTTAAGCACACACCAGAGTGGGCACTTAACAAAATTGAAATAAATAATTTCAGAATTGAATTTCAAACAGTAGTTCCAATAATTGGAAACCTTTGCTTTAATATCAAACAATTTGCAATCCACCAGAGCCTCAAAAAAAGTCAAACTAATATTTAGAATTTTATACATAATTTTTATTGTTTAAATTTACTAATGCAATGTACTTATTGAACTTCTATCAAAAAAGGACATCGAATTTCCATTTTTTATTTAAAGATAATTACCATAATTATATTGTTTAAGACATGTTATTTTTTATTAAAAATTGTCTTATTAGCTTCTTCAATACAAAGGAAGATTATTATTTTAATACAAATGTCTTCCAATAGTAATGTTAGTTTATGTGAAGGTATTATGATTAAGTGAACAATAAAAATATTTAAGAATTAGGAGTGAATGAATATAACACATGTTGTTTTTATATTAACAGACTTGCTATTTATTTTTATAGGTAGCTTTATTAAACATTAAGTTTATAACTAATAAACTAAAATTAAGAAATTGAATTTAAAATATCAATCTTAATGTGTAGTTTTACAAAACCTGTGATTTAATTTCACATAATAAAGGACTTATATTATACTCTAATAATAAATAAAACTATGGGAATTGATGAATCGTTAGAAATGTTTTACAAATTTAAAAGTGAATTTGAAGAATTGAAAAATTCAAAAATCTCAGAAACTGACACAAGGAGTAAAATTTTAGATAAGATATTTATTGAGATTTTAGGATGGAAGGAAGTAAATATTTCACGTGAAGATTATTTAACTAATACAGGTTTCTATGATTATTTAATTTCAACCGGTTTATTTTCATTTGTTATTGAAGCAAAAAAGACATTTGTTCAATTGAAACTTCCGAGCGGAAATAGGATAAAATTAAAAACTCTTTTAACTGATACTTCAAATGAAGAAGTTATATCTCAAATAAGAAGTTATTTAATTGAAAAGGGTTTACCAATTGGCGTTATCTCTAATGGGCACCAATTTATTATTTCCCAATTTATAAATTTTAATGGTGAAGAATGGAGGAATAACCAAGCTATAATTTTTGATGGTTTCGATGATATTGAAAAGAGATTTATTGAATTTTATGAATTACTATCTTTTGAATCAGTTAAGAAAAAGGGTTTGATAGAGATTAAAAAAGAAACAATATTTTCAAAGAAACTAATATCACTTTCAAATCTTAAAAGAAAAAACGAGAAATTAATTAGAAACGAATTGAGTGATAAGTTAATTCGTATAATTGATGTAATATTTAGAGAAATTAATAATACTTCAGAATTAATAGATATTGATACATTAAATGAATGTTATGTTTTTAATAAAGACGTTGAAAAACATCATTCAGAAATGAGTTTGATGTTCCAAGATTCTCCACCAAAATTTGATGAAAGAGTTTTCGGGGTTAGAAATACAATTAATACTCAAGATGCTATAGAAGGTAGACTATTAGACAGTACTTTTAGTTTGCCAAACCCAATTATTTTAATTGGGGGTAAAGGGGCTGGTAAAACAACTTTTATTAATTATTTTTTTAAAGTTTCTTTAAAGGAAGAAACTAAAAAAAGAATACCAAGTATCTATATGGATTTTAGATCTATAACTTCAAATCAAATTAAAGATCCAAAATACATTTATCAAAAAATTCTTAATTTATTATATGAAACTCAAAGTAGTCTAAAACTTAATGATTATAATATACTTAAAACAATTTACAAAAAAGAAATTAAATTAAATACAGAAAGAGGCTTATGGTCAATATATCGAAATAGCCCAGATGTTATTGAAGAAAAGATTAACGAATTTATTGAGCATAGGATTTCAAAACCTGAAGAACATTTAAAATCAATATCTGAATATCTAATTAATCCATGCCATAAGAGATTGTGTGTCATTTTTGATAATGTTGATCAATTAGATTTTTCAATTCAAAAAGAAGCTTTTTTACTATCCCAAAGTATTCATCTAAATTTAAGATGTATTATTATTATTTCACTAAGAGAAGGATATTTTTATCAATGGAAAGATAAGCCTCCTTTCGATGCGTTTCAACCTAATATTTTTCATATTACAGCACCATCCTATCGAGAAGTACTGAAAAAGAGGATTCAATATGTTGTTGACATTCATGATTTTAAGAATACAGAAGGTAAAGTAGAGAATAAGACATTTAAATTAACCGATGAGTCGCAAGCCGTATTTTTTCAGAATCTATATAAAACTCTTTTTAAAAGAAAAAATTCTGAAATTTTAGAATTTTTGGAACAAACATCTTATCCGAATATTAGACTTGGATTAGAAAAATTTAATAGCTTCTTAGTGTCTGGTCATACGAAAGTTGAGACATATATGACTTATGATGATTATAATATACCAATTTGGGAGTTTATTAAGTCTGTTGCTTTAGAATCGAATTATTACTATTTACATACAAGAAGTAAAATTTATAATTTATTTCATCCTTCAGTTAATGGGAATAATCATTTTACAAAGCTTAGAATACTATATTATTTAATAAATGAAGCAGAATCAACTTCATATCGCGAGCATTATATTCCAACAGAAAAATTAATTGAATCATTTGTAAAATGTGGATATAATAAAGAAATTTTAATGGAAGAGTTAATAGAATTATTAAAGTATGGATTAATAAATTGTGAAAGTTACATTTCTGATGTTCAGGAATTACCGGATGATATTACAAACTTCCAAATTACCGTAACACAGAGTGGAATTTATTATGCGAAAAATATTGTCACAGAATTTTATTATTTTGATTTAGTTCTTCAAGATACACCTATTTTCAATGAAGGATATTTTGCGGAAATTTCAAAATATTTTACTTCTCCTGATGCATACGGAAAGAGACCTATGGAAAAAAGAGTTAAATGTGTTGAATTATTTGTTGAATACTTGATTAAAGAAGAAAGAAAGAATCATTATTTATCAATTAATGTTGGTAATAGAGCTCTTGAAATGAATATTATGGATTTCATACTTTCAACAAATTTAGCAACAAATATTAAGGTTTTAGATAAAGATTTTATATATGAGATTAATGTCAATTTAGATTAAAACAATAATACAAAAAAATCCGCAAAAAGCGGATTTTTAAGATGTTCTATTTGGGGTGTTTTTAATTATTCAACATCACCGGCATAACCAACATGGTAATAAATTCACCTTCTTCAATACCGTCAGCAGGTGTTAAAATTCCGGCCCTGTTTGGTGGCATAGACATTTCAATCAATACATCATTGGAATTTAAATTGCTTAACATTTCGGTTAAAAAACGGGAATTAAATCCAATTTGCATATCGTCGCCCTGATAATCGCAGGCCAAACGCTCTTCAGCTTTGTTTGAATAATCAATGTCTTCCGCAGAAATATTTAATTCGGTTCCTGCCATTTTCAAACGAATTTGGTGCGTGGTTTTGCTGGAGAAAATAGACACACGTTTCACTGAATTTAAAAAAGTGCCTCTGTCTACAGTCAATTTATTCGGATTTTCTTTCGGAATAACAGCTTCATAATTTGGGTATTTTCCGTCAATTAAACGGCAAACCAAAACCACATTGTCAAATATAAATTTCGCATTTGAATCGTTATATTCAATGGTAACATCGCTATTTGAACCGGCTAAAATCCCCTTCAATAAGTTTAAAGGTTTTTTTGGCATAATGAATTCCGCAGGTTGGTTTGCGGCAACATCAGTTCTTGAATACTTCACCAATTTATGGGCGTCTGTGGCCACAAATGTTAAATTATTTGCATTAAACTGAAAAAACACACCGCTCATCACAGGTCTTAAATCGTCATTTCCTGCCGCGAATATTGTTTTTGAAATTGCAGTGGCCAAAATGTCTCCGGGAATTGTGGTGTTGCTTGGCGACTCAAGCGTCACCGCTTTCGGGAATTCATTGCCGTCAAAATAAGCCATATCATATTTTCCGTGGCTCGAGCTAATTTCAATGGTACTATTTTCCTCAGTTTTAAAAGTCAAAGGCTGGTTTGGAAATGTTTTTAAGGTATCCAATAACAATCGTGCTGAAATTGCCACAGAACCTTGAGACTCAGATTCCACTTCAATAACGGTGCTCATGATTGTCTCTAAATCCGAAGCTGATATTTTTAATTCGTTTTCATTTAATTCGAATAAGAAATTATCTAAAATTGGCAATGTATTATTGCTGTTGATAACGCCTCCCAAAACTTGGAGTTGTTTTAATAATTGACCGCTTGATACTATAAATTTCATTGATGATTATTTTAATGGAATGAATTACAAATATATTCTAAATATGTTGTTTTAAAAAGATTTTTTATCAACACGTTATCACAATAAAATTTAGGACAAATTTGAGCTAAATTTAAGTCATAAAAATGCCATGTTGGGCTTGCCCGCCATTTTGGAGGGCTTGCCCGCCATTTTGGAGGGCGTTCCCGCTTTTTCAGCGGGCAGGCTCCGCTTTTTCAGCGAGCAGGCTCCGCAGAAAAAGCGGGCGGGCTTTTGCGGCTCGCTTTTTTTAGTTGCGAAAAGCAACAAAAAAAGAGCTCAAACAAACCGCTCAATCCCTAACGCGGCTTAAATTACGAATTATGAATTACGAATTACAAATTACGATTTTGGATTAGGGATTCGGGATTTATTTTTCGTATGTCGCTATTTCCTATTTAAACTTTTAACTTCTAATATTTAACTTTTAATATTTAACTTCTAATATTTAACTTCTTATAATGTTAATACATTCATAAAAAAAAGTGAAGTCTAAAATTTAATTTTATATTTGATTTCTGCTAAAAAATCAAACTTTAAATGAAACGAGCATATCAAATTTTGACACACAATGGAATGATTAATGGCGAACCTGCCTACCGGACAGGCAGGCAGCATCTGTTACCACTAAAAAATAAAATTTAAACAGATGAAAAAAATAGTTTCCATTTTATTCCTAACACTTTTTTGCATCACCATAAATTTTGCGCAAGCGCCCAAAAAACCGACTTCTGGTGAAATTTATGAATCCATTCAAAAACTTAATTTTTTAGGAACGGTTTTATACATCGCGGCACATCCCGATGATGAAAACACACGACTTATTTCTTATTTTGCGAACGATGTAAAGGCGCGAACTGCTTATTTAAGCATCACAAGAGGCGATGGAGGACAAAATTTAATCGGCCCGGAACTCAGCGAATTGCTGGGCGTTATAAGAACCCAGGAATTATTGGCGGCAAGACGCGTAGACGGCGGTGAGCAATTTTTTACGCGTGCCAACGATTTTGGCTATTCAAAACATCCTGATGAAACTTTGAATTTTTGGAATAAAGAAGCCGTTTTAAATGATGTGGTTGCCACCATCAGAAAAATAAAACCCGATGTGATTATCAATAGGTTTGATTACAGAACTTCAGGAACTACCCACGGACATCATACAGCTTCAGCAATGTTGGGCGTTGAGGCATTTGATTTGGCTTCAGACAAAACCTACAAAACACATTTAGCAAATGATGCCGTTTGGCAGCCAAAACGATTGCTTTTTAATACTTCCTGGTGGTTTTACGGCAGTGAAGAAAATTTTAATAAAGCGGATAAAACCAATTTGCTAACTTTGGAAATCGGTACTTATTACCCAAATAAAGGTTTGTCTAACAGTGAGATAGCTTCATTAAGCAGGAGCAAACACGAGTCCCAAGGTTTTGGAAGCACCGGATCACGAGGCACAGAAAAGGAATATCTAGAGTTTTTGAAAGGCGAATTTCCAATCAGTAAAAATGTTTTTGACGGCATTGACACTTCTTGGAATCGCGTGGAAGGCGGAAAAGAAATCGGTAAAATTTTACAAAAAGTGGTGGCCGATTATAATTTTAAAAATCCGGCCGCAAGCATTCCGAGTTTAATTGAAGCCTATAAATTAATGCAGCAATTGAAAGATGAACATTGGAAACAATTAAAATCCGAAGAAATTAAAGAAATTATTGCAGCTTGTGCCGGTTTGTATTTAGAAGTTGTTTCAACGAATTCTTCAACAACTTCCAATTCAAAAAATATCCTAAAAATTGAAGCCGTTAACAGAAGCAATGCCAATATTTCTCTGGAATCGGTTGAAATTTCACCATTAAATGCAAAAATTGATTCCGTTATTGTCTTAAAACAAAATAGGGCAAATTCACTTTCTTTATCCGTAGAAATTCCTTCAGAAATAAAGCAAACTTCGCCCTATTGGCTTAGGGAAAAAGGAAGTATCGGAATGTATCAGGTTTCCGATCAAAATTTAATCGGCTTGCCCGAAACACCAAGAATTATCATAGCGAATTTTAAGATTAATTTTAACGGATTTACAATTCCATTTGCCAAAAATGTGGTTTTTAAATACAACGATCCCGTTAAAGGTGAAGTGTATAAACCTTTTGAAATTTTGCCTGAAGTTTCGGCTTCATTTGGTGAGAAAGTCTATATTTTTTCCAATGAAGATGCTCAAAAAATTAGCGTTAAAGTAAAAGCAATCAAGGAAAATTTAAGCGGAAATTTATCTTTGGATATTCCTGAATTTTGGAATATTTCCCCAAAAAGTTTTTCATTCAGTTTAAAGGAAAAAGGGGAAGAGCAAAATTTTGAATTTGTAGTCAAGCCACCTTCCAAAGCCTCTGAAGTATTTATCAATCCAATTGTTCAAATTGGCAACAATAAATACACCAACGAATTGGTTGAAATTAATTATGATCACATTCCGTTTCAGTCTGTTATGATGCCATCAGAAGCAAAATTAGTTCGGTTAACTATTGAGAAAAAAGGGCAAATAATTGGTTATATTCAAGGAGCCGGCGATGCCGTACCAACTGCTTTGCGTCAAATGGGCTATACGGTTGTTGAATTAAATGAGGATGACATTACTTCTAAGAAATTAGAAAATTTTGACGCCATAGTATTGGGAATTCGATTGTATAACATAAGTGATAGGGCAAAGTTTTATCAAAAATTCTTACATAGTTATGCAGAAAATGGCGGTACTTTAATTGTGCAATATAATACTAGTTCCAGGTTAAAAGTTGATGAGGTTGCACCATATTCCTTGAAACTTTCTCACGATAGAGTAACAGAAGAAGTTGCTGAAGTTCGTATGATTAATCCGGCTCACGAACTGTTAAATTTTCCAAATAAAATTACCCAAAAAGATTTTGAAGGGTGGGTTCAGGAACGTGGTTTGTATTTTCCAAGCGAATGGGATCCGAAATTTGAAGCCATTTTAAGCATGAACGATAAAAATGAACCCGAAAGCAAAGGAAGTTTGTTGGTTGCAAAATATGGTAAAGGGAACTTTATTTATACCGGATTGAGTTTTTTCAGGGAATTGCCTGCCGGTGTTTCTGGAGCCTATAAATTGTTTGCAAATATGCTTTCTATCGGAAAAAATAAGACAGAAAAACCTTTAAAAAACTAAGATGGAAAAACAAAAATACGTTTGGAAAAAAGTTTATACGGTTGTTTTAGTTGTAAACGCGATTTACATTGTGCTGTTTTATGTAATTATGAAAAACTTCTCCTAATATGCAGTGGTTAGATTGGTTGGTGCTTATTGGAACATTGGGTTTCATCGTTATTTATGGCGCATGGAAAACCAAAGGAAGCAAAAATGTAACGGATTATATTAAGGGCGGAAGTGAAGCAAAATGGTGGACAATCGGTCTATCGGTTATGGCAACGCAAGCCAGTGCAATTACTTTCTTATCAACGCCCGGCCAGGCTTTTCACAGTGGAATGGGTTTTGTACAATTTTATTTCGGATTGCCAATTGCCATGGTGGTAATTTGTTTGGTTTTTATCCCAATTTACTACCGTTTAAACGTATTTACGGCTTATGAATATTTAGAAACCCGATTCGATTTAAAAACCCGAACCATAGCCGCAATTTTATTTTTGATTCAACGCGGTTTGGCTGCCGGAATCACCATTTTTGCGCCAGCCATTATTTTATCTGCAGTTTTAGGTTGGGATTTAAATACCTTAAATATTATTATTGGCGTTTTGGTGATTATTTACACAGTAACCGGAGGAACAAAAGCGGTGAGCGTCACCCAAAAACAACAAATGGCGGTGATTTTTTCCGGAATGTTTGTGGCATTTTATTTAATAGTGAGCTATTTGCCGGCTGATATCTCCTTTTCGAAAGCCTTAAAAATTGCGGGAGCCAGCGGAAAAATGGAAGTGTTGGATTTCTCTTTTAATTGGGAAAACAGATATACTGTTTGGAGCGGTGTTATTGGTGGAGGCTTTTTGGCGCTTTCCTATTTTGGAACCGACCAAAGTCAGGTGCAACGTTATTTGTCGGGAAAATCAGTAAAAGAAATGCAACTCGGACTTATTTTTAACGGATTGGTAAAAGTGCCGATGCAATTTTTTATTTTATTGGTGGGCGTCATGGTATTTGTTTTTTACCAATTCAATGCTTCGCCCTTAAATTTTAATCCGGCTGCCGATACCGCAGTGAAAAATTCTATTTATTCCGAAGCGTATAAAAATTTGGAAGACAAACATGTAGCGATTGAAAATCAAAAATCTGTGGCAAATTTAAACTATGGAATTGCCCTTGATTCTGAAAATAACACGCTTCAGCTTGAAAAATCGGTACAAGAAATACAGGCCCTAAATTTATTGGAATTGGAAAATAGGGAACAAGCCAAAGAAATCATTAAAAAAGCAGATGCCTTTGCTGAAACCAACGATAAAGATTACGTTTTTATCCATTTTATTCTTAACAATTTGCCAAGAGGATTGATTGGCTTATTGTTGGCCGTAATTCTATCTGCGGCAATGTCGAGCACAGCTTCTGAACTCAATGCCTTGGCAAGCACAACGGTGATTGATTTATATAAAAGAAATAATAAGGTTGTGAAAACCGATCAGCATTATGTAAGTGCTTCTAAATGGTTTACGCTACTTTGGGGAATAATAGCCATTACATTTGCCTGTTTTGCCAATTTGTTTGATAATTTAATTCAGTTGGTCAATATTATCGGTTCTATTTTTTACGGAAATATTTTGGGCATATTTTTACTGGCATTTTTTGTGAAATACGTAAAAAGCAATGCGGTTTTTGTGGCAGCATTAATTACGCAAGTAATAGTTATTATTGGTTATAAATACGATTGGATGCCTTATTTATGGCTTAATTTATTTGGCTGTGCTTTGGTGATGGGCATTGCGATATTATTACAAACTTTTAAAGTTGTAAATGCCAAATAAAGAGTTTTTCAAATACATATTTGAGCTTTCTACTTCTATATATTTTTTAATTGGAAAATTATAGTACATTTAAATAAAAATTGAAATCTGATTAAAACGCAGTTATCCAAAAGCATTAATGTGGTAAATTACATTTTTATGAGGATATATCAAGTTAGGCAAAATTAAACTGAAATTATTATGAAAGAAGAAACATATGTAAATCTAGGTAAATCCTTACACGTATTTAACGAAATAGAATTATTTATAAGTTTAATAATAACACACAATATCGAACCGAAAGACAAACCATTCTTTTTAGATTATATATTAAATCCAAAAGTAGTCGACTTTGGAGCAAAACTTAAAATTCTAATTAATCTAAATATTTTTGATAAAACTCAAATTAAAAAAATTAGGGACCTTTCTACTAATCGAAATGTCTTTGCTCACAGCAATAGAACAGAAAGCGTAGAAGTAGATGATGATATTACCAATTCCAACACTATTAAGATATTGGTAAGTGATGTAATATTTAAAACAAATTCAGATGGAAAATTGACTAAAATGAGTTACTCGAATTTTATAAAAGAGCATATAGAACTTCAAAATGAAATAATAGATTTTATATATGAATATATTATTGCAAACAAAATTGATACACATTATAATCATATCGAGAATTTAAAATTATTTAAATCTTAACATTGCCTAACACCGCATATAATTTATGCTTACATTTAAACTAAATATAAACCAACAAACATTCAACAAGCTATTTGCTACAACCGAAAAATCTCCGATTTTCCAGTCACACAAATCATTTACAAAACCGTTGTGCTTAATAAAAATTAGCAAACCGGCGAACAGTAAAAAATAAAATTATTTAAATAAATGCTTGAAAGAATAAAAGAATATTTCGAAAATAGAATAATTAGAAAAATATTGAAAAATGCCACTATTGATATTTTTAGTAAAGATATTGATTTTGATTTTTTGAAAAAAAAATATGTAAAAAACAAAAAAGGAGTTGATAAACTTTTAAGATATTGCATTTTGACAATAGCAGCAGATCGGACACCAAATTACTTTGAAGATAGGTATGATAAAGTTATTAAACTTTATTACGAAACTTTAAAAGAAGGTATTCTTTCAAACTCAATAAATAATATTACTGATACCCAAAAAAGGATTGCAGAAATGGCACTCCATATAAATCAATTAGAAAGATTAAACGCTGAATACGAATCATTAGATAATGGATATTCTTTTAGTTCAATGCAATATAAACTTGAAAAATCTGGAAAAGGTCCAATTACACCTAAACAGTTGAATTTCATTACTAAAACAAGTAAAAAAATAGAATTGACCGAATACAAAATTAAACAATTAGAAAGGAAAAATAACTAAGGACAACAAAGCCGCATATAATTTATGCTTAAATTTGAACTGGTACAAACTCACAAACAGTCAACAAATCAATTTGCTACAACCACTCAATACGAAAATTATGAGCAAAGAAACTGAAGAGTTTTTAGATAAAATTGATTTTAATCAATTTGAAAACCTTGTTCCTGAAATATTTGGTGAAAATCATATTAAAATTAAAGATTTTGATGATTTAAGGCAAGCGATTAAATTAGGTAAAATAAAATTAAATTTTACTTTTGATTCTAAAATAGCAAAGGAGTTTTTAAGTAGTCAAAACTATGGTTTTTACAATGGTATAAGAAATATTAAACTCTTTGGAGCAGTAATCTATATGCTCTACATGTTAATTGCTTTTTGGGAATATAAATTCTTATTAGTTCTACCGATAACATGGTTATTAAATACTATAGTAATTATTTTTTGGAGGAATAGATTGTTAACATTTATTATTCTGATAAGTCTTTTATTTGCTGTTCCATCTTATTTCAATCTAAATATCAATTATAAAGTTTTCTTGATTTCATACTTTATTTTAGACTCAATTACTTTTTCATCTTATTCAATTTTTTTAAGTGAGTATTTTTCTAGAGATGAAATTGTTTTTGACTACGGAATTAAACAACAAATTATTTCACAAGTATACGACGGTTACACAAAAAGAACTTTAATTTAAATTAATAATAATACCATTTATAAATAATTTATAGGTTAGATTATTCTTGACAACTATAGTATTCTATTTAAAAGTTTATACTTTTAATGTATTTATAAAAAAATTAAGGCTGTCTAAAAATAAATTTAGACAGCCTTTTAATTATTTAAAGTAAAGCGGTTTATTGAACCGGAATAGCGATTTTAACTTTTGCCCATTTTATGATGATTTCTTTATTACCAATAGCATAATCAAGTTCTTCTTGATTTTTATCCAGATAATTAGGTTTTACATTCATTCTTAAAACGTCTAAATCCTTATTGTAGCCGTTGGAACCCCAAGCATCATTTTTGCTGTTCAGAATTATTGTCCATTCTTTGTTTTCACTTGGAATAATGAAAAATCCGTATTTCCCAGCTTTAACAGTATTTTTCCCAATTTTAACGTCTTTGTCAAAAGAAAAGGTAGTGTTTTTATTGGCTCCGGCTCTCCAAACTTTCTCGTAAGGGACAAGTTCTCCCCAAATAGTTCTTCCTTTAACCTTTGGTGAACCATAATCTATATTAACCGTTGCTGTTCCGGCTTTTCCTGTTGCTTGCTTTCTCGGACTTTCTTGTGCGAAAGTCACAGTTGCAATCAGTAAAAATACAAGTGTTATTTTTAATTTATTCATCATTATTTTTTTGTCCATTCAGCAATAGATTCATTATTCATTTTTACATAATCGGCATTTCCGGCTTTTTCAGCAGCGGCTAAAGATTTTTTTGCGGTTGCAATTGCACCAGCCTTGTCGCCCAAATCTGCCTGAATTAAACTCATTCTGCGTAAATACCAAAATGCAGGATCATCGCCAGCAGTGGCTTTTTTCATCCATTCCAACGCTTGTTTTAAATCTTTTCCTGAAGTATGGTAATACGTTGCTGCTTGAAAATAATCATTTTTTGTTGGTCCTGCCATAGCAGTTTCTATACTTTTAAGGGTCGTTTTATCTGTTGGCACATCAAATTTAACGCCAACATACGTATTTTCCCAAAGGATTCCCAATACCGCTGAATCATTACTTAAATCATCAAATGTGATTGTAAACGACTCAATTTTCATAGGCAACGGATAAACTTCAACAGTAGTTTTTAAGGCTACTTTGCTTTCATCCCACTTTGCCGGATTTCCCCAATTTGTGGCATCGCTGTAAAAAATAACTTCCCAAGATTTTGCATTTGGAATGGTATAAATAGCATAAGTTCCTTTTTTTAATTCTTTTCCGCCAATGGTTACGTCATCGCTGAAAGTAATTTTGGTGTTTGCATTTGCGCCGGTTCTCCAAACTTCTCCGTAAGGAACCAAACCTCCAAAAATAGTTCTTCCTTTCATCGCTGGGCGAGAATATTCAACCTTTACATCTGTTAATCCTACAACTTGTTCCATTTTTGCGGCCGGACTTGGTTGTGGTGTTTTAATTTGAGCATTTACTGCTGAAGTGATTCCAACAACAGCAAGCAGCATAAATAAATTTCGTATCATAATAGTTAGTTTAAGTTATTTTCAAATATAGCATTTTATCAAGCCCTAAACACGCATTTTTTTTAATTTTAACAATTTTTTAAGAAGTGTTAAGCGTGAATTTATTGGTATTTTTTCTTTCTGAAATAGTTAAAAATGAACCCAAATAAAGTAAGAATAATTAAAGGGAAAAGAATGTTTATCAATTGCCATTTACCCGATTCTTCAAACGCTTTTTCTTTGTTTAGAAAGTCGATTTTAACTGTTTTTGAACGAATGTTGATCAAACCGGAATCGTCCAATAAATAATTTACGGTATTCAGCAAAAATTCTTTGTTACCATAACGTTGATTTGTCCATTTATTAAGGCCTAATTCAAGTGGATTGCCTTTAGCAATTTCATTTGCAATAATGTCGCCGTCGGAAATGACCACCATTTTATTTTCAGTCCCATTTTCTTTCGGATTTGCAATGTTAAAAGGCTTTATTCGTTCAAAATAAGCCGATTTAAATTTTCCTTCCAATAATATTGAAATCGTCTTATTTCCTTTACTATACTCTTCCTGATTTGGTTTCTGGGTGATTGTCCTCAAGGTAATGATGGCTGGCGTTCCTACAGATTTTGAAAGCGGTGAACTTTGAAGCAATACCGTTTTTTGAATGTTGTTTTTTAAGGTATCAATGCTGTTGGCGAATTTTAGGTTTACCGCTTCAATATTGTTGTTTATTGGATGGTTGTTTACAGAATTCACCAAAGGAAAATATTCCCACAAAAATTGGTTAAACTGGGTTTGGTTTCCAATATTTCCTGTCGCCAAAGGAATTTCTGAGCTGTATAAATCCGCAATTAAATCGGGATTAATTCTAATGCCATAATTAAAAAATAAATCGGTCAATCCTAAATCTTTGGGATAAGCCAACGTTTCACCGGTTTGCATTAAACTGTCCAATTCCGCCTGCACATTGTCTATTAACCACAATGTTTTTCCGCCATTCATCACAAATTGGTCCAACGTAAATTTTTCTGCTTCGGTAAATTTTTCGGTTGGCTTGGCAATGATGGTCAGGTCAAATGCTGAAATTTGCTCAAAAGTTTTTTGTGGCTGCACCGCCACACTGTCTAATGTAAAAGGTGCTAAAAAGTAATATTCTCCCAATTTTCGCAAAAAATCGGCCATATAAATATCGCTAAGTTCGCCATTTCCTCTTAAAACCGCGATTTTCTTCGATTTTTCTGAAGTGATTTTATGAATGGCATTGGCAAAGGCGAATTCTAAATTTTGAATAGAACTTTCCAATTGCTGGTCTTGTGAATTTGAAAACACATCATTTAAAAGCGACACATTTTCTGACTTGTTTTTATAAGAAACAACCGCCCACGGAAAAATTACAATTTCGGATAATTTTCCATTTTCCTGAATTTGTAACCTGCTTGGTTCGAGTCCGCTTTCAATCAAATTTTGTGCAATTTCGGCGGGATCAACAAACCTGAATTGAATATTTTTATTAAGGGCCTTCAGCTCTTCCAAATGCAACTTTGTTTCCGTTTGAAGTCGTTTAAATTCCGCAGGAAAATCGCCATTTAAATAAACGGTTACAACAACAAGATCCTTAATATTTCCAACTATTTTTTCAGTAGCTTTGGAAAGTGTATAGCGTTTGTCTTGCGTTAAATCGAATCTTTTATAAACTTTTGCGCCTATAAAATTCAATAAAATTAAACTTATTAAAATAACCGATATTTTAGAATACTTATTTTTCATTGTGAATTCTAAAATGGGTGAATATTAAAAAAATAGCAGTCACAGAAATAAAATAAATTAAATCGCGCGTGTCAATAACGCCTTTGCTGATGCTGTTAAAATGCTCGCTCATCCCGAAACTTTTAAGGGCATAATCAAAATTTCCAACCAAATTCAATGTAGAAATAGCTTCAAATCCGTAAAATAAAAAGAAGGAGATAATCACCGCAATGATGAACGAAACGATTTGATTTTTAGAAATTGTGGAAGAAAAAACACCAATGGCAGTATAAGCGCTTGCCAAAAACAGCAATCCAACAAATGATCCAAAAGTGGTTCCAAATTCAATATTGCCAACGGGATTTCCCAATTGAAAAATGCTATAAACGTAAATCAGTGTTGGGATTATAGCCAAAAGCACCAAAATCAGCGCGCCTAAATATTTACCTAAAATGATTTCCCAATTGGTAATGGGTTTTGTTGTTATAATTTCGATGGTTCCAGTGTTTATTTCTTCAGAAAAACTGCGCATCGTAATGGCCGGAATTAAAAAGATGAAAATCCAAGGCGCCAAGAAAAAATAACTGTTTAAATCGGCGAAACCTGCGTGCAAAATGTTAAATTCTCCCTTAAAAACCCACAAAAACAATCCGTTAATGACTAAATAAACGCCAATAACCAAATAACCAATTGGCGAAGAAAAAAAGGAATTTAGTTCTTTTATTAAAATGGATCTCATAAAATTGTTTATGCGTTTATTTGTTTAATTGTTTAACTGTTTATTTGTTTAATTGTTTAACTGTTTAACTGTTTAATTGTTTATTTCCATTAACTTTTGTTTCTATTCTCTTTTCTTTAATCGGCCAATTGGCTAATTGCCTAATTATCTAATTGTTTAATTGTGTAACTGTTTAATCGTGTATATGTTTAATTTAAAATTCAACATTCAATATTGGATAATGTTTTAATCTTTCAATTAATGATTCGCCCTTCGGGGGTTAGGGGGCTAGTTCAACTTTATCAACGCTCCAGGCTAATGCTTTGTTGTTGAACAATACTTTTGTTTTTCTCCAAACCACTTTAAAAAGTTCAGAATTTCTGTAAGCTTCCAAATCGGATTCGGTTTCCCAATAACTGTAGGTAAAAAAAGTGTTGGAATCGTTTTTGTCTCTGTACAATTCCAACAAATTACAGCCTTTAAAATTTCTTATTTTTTCTTTGTTTTCATTAAAATTTTCAAGAAACAACGCAATGTTTGATTCTTTAAAATTCATTTTTACAATTCGTATAAACATATTTTTTTAGCTGAATTTAATGGTTATTGAAGCTCGGTAATTTAATCCTAAAAGCGAAACAGCGCCTCCCACAGTAGTAATGTTACTTCTGTATATAGCGATTTCTAAAAAGTGAGCCGAATTAAACAAAGCCAATCTGGTTCCGTCTTTTTGGCGTTGTTCTTTGGGTAAGGAGAAATCTACAATATCGCTGTATTTTTTATAAATTTTTGGGAATGTATATCTATTGGCAATCACTTCAAATTGGCGACCTTTTCCAACTTGGTTAAACAGTTTCTCGCTGATGTTGCTTATTGAATTTCCATAATTATCAACATAAATAATATTTCCCGAAATGGTATTATTATCTCCTGAAACTGTTGGCTGAAGTTCACTTATTGTTTTAAATTCAGGAATAATTCTACCTATAACTTCTAATTTTCCGCCACGTGCAATATGACAGGCGACTTTTACAAAAACATCCAGAACCGGAAAACTACTTTCAATATATTCATGAATATTTATTTCAACAATTTTTTCGGGCGTAATTTCTGAAGCCAAAAGGGAAATAACGCCGTTGTCCGGACAAATAAAATAATGGTTGTCGAGTTCAATAGCGATGTGTTTATTTTCAGCGTTCAATTCAGCATCAACCCCAACAATATGAATGCTTCCATTGGGAAATTTTTTATAGGCATTTCTTAAAACATACGCCGTTTCGGTAATGTTAAAAGGTGAAATTTGATGAGAAATATCTACAATTTTAGCATCTGGCAATTCGCTGTAAATAGTGCCTTTTACCGCTCCAACAAAGTGGTCTTTGATTCCAAAATCGGTGGTTAAAGTAATTATTGACATATTTTATTCAGAGGAAATTTTTGATGAAATTTAAAGCAAATTTTTAATAAAATGTTTAAAACTTATTTGTAACAATTTAATAATTGTTATTTGATATTTACTACATTTACCATGCAAATCTAATCAATTATTTGTTGATTGAAAGACTATTTTTTTTTAATAAGACTTAACACATTCATCATTTGAACGAACGTATTATTGTATTAACCGACATTCATCCAAACGACTTATTTGGCAATAAAAATACCAATATAGAATTATTACAAAAATATTTTCCAAAACTAAAGATTGTTGCCAGAGGCACAGAACTTAAAGTTTATGGCGAACCGGAAATTTTAGATGAATTTGAGAAACGGTTAGAAATGATTATTTCTTATTTTGGAAGATATAATAAACTTGACGAAAACACCATTGAACGCATTTTAACCTTAAACGGAAGCGAACATAAAAGTTCGATTGAAGCTGATGGCGTTCTTGTTCACGGCGTTAGCGGACGGCTTATTAAAGCCCAAACTCCGAACCAACGCATAATGGTTGAAAAAATGGGTAAAAACGACATGCTTTTTGCCGTTGGCCCAGCTGGAACCGGAAAAACATATACGGCAGTTGCTTTGGCAGTTAAAGCATTGAAGGAAAAGGAAGTAAGAAGAATTATTTTAACCCGGCCCGCAGTTGAATCTGGTGAAAATTTAGGATTTTTGCCCGGTGATTTAAAAGAAAAATTGGATCCGTATATGCAACCGTTGTATGATGCTTTGCGTGATATGATTCCGTACGAAAGACTAGATTCTTATTTGGAAAAAGAAATTATACAAATTGCGCCATTGGCATTTATGCGCGGCCGCACCTTAGACAATGCGTTTGTAATTTTAGATGAAGCGCAAAACACCACCCACAACCAAATGAAAATGTTTTTGACGCGGATGGGAAAAAATGCAAAATTTATTATTAACGGAGACCCCGGACAAGTAGATTTGCCAAAACGCCAAATATCGGGTTTAAAAGAAGCCATGCTTACGCTGAAAGGTATTGAAGGAATTGCATTTGTGCATTTTGACGATAAAGATATTATTAGGCACCGATTGGTGAAAGATATTATTTTAGCCTACACAAACCTTGAAGTAGGAGAGTGATAAAAGTTAGGAGTATGTTAGAAGTTAAATGTTAAAATTATAACAAATAAATAAACGAATACACAACTCAACGATTACCCAACTTAACGAATAAACGAATAAACAAATCCGAATAGCAATGAGCAATACCATTAACAACACAGCATTTAACTTCCCAAATCAAAAATCGTTTTACAGAGGAAAGGTGAGAGAAGTTTACAATATCAATGATGAAATATTGGTAATGATTGCAAGCGACAGACTTTCTGCGTTTGATGTGGTGATGCCAAAACAAATTCCGTTTAAAGGTCAAATTTTGAATCAGATTGCAGCTAAAATGATGGAAGCCACCAAAGATATTGTTCCAAATTGGATTGTTGCCATTCCCGATCCAAATGTGGCGGTTGGACATTTATGTACACCTTTTAAAGTTGAAATGGTAATTCGCGGCTATTTATCTGGTCACGCAGCGCGAGAATATAAAGCGGGAAAAAGAATGCTTTGTGGGGTTTCTATGCCTGACGGAATGAAAGAAAATGACAAGTTTCCTGAACCAATGATTACGCCTTCCACAAAAGCTGACGGTGGCTCTCACGATGAAGATATTTCAAGAGAAGATATATTGACCCAAGGAATTGTTTCAAAAAAAGATTATGAAGTTTTAGAAAAATATACCAAAGCATTATTTCAACGAGGTACTGAAATTGCAGCAAAACGCGGTTTAATTTTGGTGGATACCAAATATGAATTCGGTAAAACAAAAGATGGTGAAATTGTGTTAATCGATGAAATTCACACACCCGATTCTTCCCGGTATTTTTATGCTGATGGTTATGAAGAAAGACAAAATAAAGGAGAGGACCAAAAACAATTATCGAAAGAATTTGTGCGTCAGTGGTTAATTGCAAATGGTTTTCAGGGATTAAAAGGGCAACAAATTCCTGAAATGACAGAAGAAAAAATAAATGAAATTTCAGACCGATATATTGAATTGTATGAAAAAATTACCGGAGAAACTTTTGTAAAGTCAGATGTGAGTAATATTATGGATAGAATTGAAAAAAACGTACTTGTTTTTTTAAATAAGAAGTAATATGGTTAGGGATTCATTAATACACCTAAAACATCAATAATTTCCTCTTTATTGTTATTATTTAACCAGCGCGTTGTCATTTCAACAGTAGAAAATACTTCAATTTCTTTTAATTTTTGTGTATTCAGAATTTTAAATAGGGTTGAGAAAATCATTTGATTTGGTGAATCAGTTAGAATGGCCACCTTTCTTTTTCTTTCAGATTTAAAATTGGTTTCTGTAAAATAATTGTACTTTTCAATATCATCAGTAGGAGCTGTAACAACTACATTTCGTAAATCTATAAGATAGTTCATATTGTGAGAAAATAAGGGGTCGTGTGTAGTCTTTATTACAAAATTAATATAGGAATCTAAATCTAAATTACCCGAATGGCATTCTATGATTAGGTTGTGTTCCTTCAAAATTTTATAACGACTTCTTAAATCTGACATTTATCTCTTTTAAAAAAGTTAACTTTTACTATTAGCTAAATCTGTTTTTTTTTTTAAAGTATGATACTCCTTTAACTTTTTTAATTCTACTAAAACGTCAATAAGTTTTTCAACATCTAAGTCAACTCCCAACCATTTCATGGCATTTTCATACCTTGAAAATATGTCAACAGACTGATTGGCATTTTCTGCCATTGTTTTAAATATGGTGGTATAAACTACCTGATTTGGGGTGTTGGTAATTAAAGCAACACGCCTGTTTCCATACACATTAAAATTATTCAATATAAATTTTGAGTAGGTAAAAACATCATCTTCAGTTTTATTATTCGGAGTGAAAGTAACATTTTTTAAATGCACAAAGTAATTTAAATTTGGCACAAATAAAGGATCCAAAGTGATTCGTTTCTTAAAATTAATAAATGAATCTAAATCCAAATTTCCTGAATGGAATTCAACAATAAGGTTTTGCTCTTTTAATATTTTATAACTGCTTTTTAATTCTGACATTTGGGGTTAGGGGTTAGGGATTTGTTTATTGGTTGCGAATGTAAATAAAAAGTCCTAAATAAAAATGTTTTAGGACTTTTTATTCTTTGTTTTTTACTGTTTATTTCTTTTTCTTTTTTTGCTGTGCTTGTTGCTCTTGGGCCTGCGACATCGCTTGATTTAATCGTTGACGAAATTTACCTTCTTTTTTAGGTTTCAATTTATTTTCCTGAATTTTTGCATGAATTTTGTCTTCATCAATAATATAATGTTTGATTACCAACATAATTGCAACAGTCAATAAGTTAGAAACAAAATAGTATAAACTTAAACTACTAGCATACATATTAAAGAAAACCAACATCATCACTGGTGAAAGGTACATCATCATTTTCATCATTTTTTGCATATCTGGCATTCCTTCTTGTTGCGGTTGTTGCATGCCCATTTGCTGATCTTGGCTCATTTTCATATAAAAGAAAATGGCAAGTGAAGCTAAAATAGGAAACAAACTTATGTGAGAACCGTACATTGGAATTCTAAAAGGCAATTCATATATGGAATCGTACGCCGATAAATCATCTGCCCATAAAAACCCTTGTTGACGCAAATCTATGTTGGATGGGAAGAATCTAAATAAGGCAAAGAAAACGGGCATTTGTAACAAAGCGGGAATACAGCCTGCAAGCGGACTAACGCCTGCTTTGCTTTGTAGCGCCATAGTTTCTTGTTGACGCTTCATGGCATTTTCTTTTCCAGGCAAACGTTTGTTAATGTCTTCCATCTCCGGTTTTAAAACCTTCATTTTAGCGCTGGAAAGGTAAGATTTGTATACCAAGGGAGACATGATAATTCGAACCACAATAGTTAATAGAATAATAATTAACCCATAATTTCCAATGAATAATTGCAAAAAGTTAAAGACAGGAATAAAAATCCATCGGTTTAAATAGCCGAAAATTCCCCAACCCAAATTCACAATTTCTTTAATATTGCGGTCGTATTTTTTTAGAATTTGGTAATCATTTGGTCCAATATACCAATTCATATTATAATTTAATTCACCTGCCTGCAATGCCAACGGCGCTTTTAAGTAAAAGGCTTTTGTGAAAGTGGTATCAACATCTTGATCTAAAGAAAGTGTTTTTGATTCTAATTTTGCAGATGAAAAAGCCTGTTCAGAAATTAAAATTGAAGAGAAGAAATGTTGTTTGTAAGCAACCCAATTAACGTCGGTTTCTTCGGCATCATCTTCGTCGCCAATAGATAAATAATCTATTTTCTCATCTTCTTTTTCAAAATACATTTCAGTTTGTTGGTTTTCATAGCTAATGCTTTTCTCTTTTCTGAAAGCTTCTAAACTATAATCCAAGGTAACCGGTTTGTTTGTGTCCAATGAAGCGCTTAACCCTTGTGAACGAACAGTGAAATCAACCATATATTCCGATGGTTTCATGACATATCGGTATTCCAAAAAGTTGCCTTCAGAAACTTTTAATTTCATGGAAAGCACTTGATTTCCATCAACTTTGGTAAGAGTTGGCTCAAAAAACAAGTCTTTTGTGTTTAATGTTCTGTTGTCGGAAGTTCCAAAGTTGATGTTAAAAGAGGCGTTGTTGTCTTTTATCATATACAATGGCAAAGAATCATAGGTCACGTAATTTTTTAATAACGCTTCCTTAATTTGTCCGCCCTTATTTGAAATCACCAACTTAAGCAGTTCGTTTTCCAATACTGTTTCCCCATCTTCTTTTGCTGATGGAAGTGTTGCGGAATATGAAAAAACGCCCAACTCGCCCTGTGCTTTAACCAAAGAAAGCGAATCGGTTGCTTGCGTAATTATTTCAGAACTTTTGGTGGTATCCGTAAGGGTTGAAGGTACAGTTGTTTGTTCTACGTTTTCTATCTTATTTTTTTCAGCTTCCAATTTCTCTTCAGGAGTTGGCTGATTGCTGTACATCCACCATAAGATTATTGCGCCTAATAAAACAAAACCTATCAGTGAATTAATATCAAATTTTTTTTCTTCCATGGGTATAAATAAATGTCAATATGTACTTTGCTTTTTTTAAAATTTAAAAAGCCCGACAAATGTACTAAATGTAAATTAAATTTGGTTTCTTATTAATGATTACTTGGCTGGCTTAATGCATGATTTAATGCTGCTTTTACAAAATCAACAAATAAAGGATGCGGATTTAAAACTGTACTTTTATATTCCGGATGGTATTGAACGCCAACAAACCAAGGGTGTTTAGGAATTTCAATAACTTCAACCAAATTGGTTTTTGGGTTTTTTCCGGTGGCGATCATTCCAGCTTTTTCAATTTGTTCTAAAAAATCGTTGTTAAATTCATAGCGATGTCTGTGTCTTTCGCTAATATGTTCTTTACGGTATATATTTCTTACTTTACTGCCTTCTTTCAATATACAATCCCAGGCTCCTAAACGCATGGTGCCTCCATAATCTGTAATATTTTTTTGTTCTTCCATTAAATCAATCACAGGATACATCGTGTTGCTGTTCATTTCAGTAGAATTGGCGCTTACCAGTCCTAAAACATTTCTTGAATATTCAATAACGGCCATTTGCATTCCTAAGCAAATACCGAAAAAAGGAATGTTATTTTCACGCGCATACTTCACAGCTTCAATTTTTCCTTCAATTCCGCGCTCACCAAAACCTGGGGCGACTAAAATACCATTTAAATTTTTTAATAGTTCCGGAACATTTTCAACAGTTAATTCTTCTGAATGAATCCAATTAATATTGACTTTTACCTCATTTTGTGCACCTGCATGAATAAATGCTTCTGAAATAGATTTGTAAGCATCATGCAATTCAACATATTTACCAATCAGACCAATTTCAACAGTGTTTTTCGGATTTTTAAAGCGTTTTAAAAAATCGTTCCACAATTTTAATTCCGGTTGTTTGTCGTTTGGCAATTGTAATTTTTTCAGCACAACAGTATCTAAACCTTCCTCAAGCATAAAATTAGGAACATCATAAATAGTTTGCGCATCAATGGATTGGATAACATCTTCTTTTCTTACATTGCAAAAAAGTGCGAGTTTGTTTTTTATGGAATCGGAAATTTCATGTTCAGTTCTGCAAACCAAAATATCGGGGCTTACTCCACTTTGCATGAGCATTTTTACAGAGTGTTGTGTTGGCTTCGTTTTAAGTTCTCCGGCAGCGGCCAAATAAGGAACCAAGGTTAAATGAATTACGATCGCATTTTCATGGCCCATTTCCCAAAGCAATTGCCGAACAGATTCTACATAGGGCAACGATTCAATATCACCTACAGTTCCTCCAATTTCAGTAATTACAATGTCAAATTCACCGGTATTTCCCAACAATTGAATTCGGTGTTTAATTTCATCGGTAATATGTGGAATAACCTGCACCGTTTTTCCTAAAAATTCGCCTCGGCGTTCTTTTTCGATGACAGATTGATAAATTCTTCCCGTTGTCACATTGTTTGCCTGTGAAGTTGGAATATTTAGAAAACGTTCATAATGTCCTAAATCCAAATCGGTTTCAGCACCATCTTCCGTTACATAACATTCGCCGTGTTCATATGGATTTAAAGTTCCCGGATCTATATTGATGTATGGATCAAGCTTTTGTATGGTGACAGAGTAGCCTCTTTCTTGTAATAATTTTGCTAAAGAAGCTGCGATAATTCCTTTTCCTAAAGAAGAAGTAACGCCTCCGGTTACAAAAACATATTTGGTGTTTTTCATTATTCGTAGGTTTTGGCAAAATTACATTTAATGTTTTAGTTGAAAAAGGGAAAAGTTAAAAAGTTTGAATTTTAAAAAGTATTATGTATTTGGTAGCATGTATCGTTTTGCAGCTACCCGAAGGTGGCGATTTGAAACACTAAACTGTCTATATCCACCAATAAGTTCTTTTAATTTTCGATGCATTTCTTTGTCGTCTTTAAAGTCTGATGCTTCGTTGTCAAGTAGCTTTAACCCAAATTTTAACGATTTGATTTTTGAAAGACAAGAAGTCAGCGTTTATATTTATTTCGTTCTCCATTTTTGAATTATGTATTTATTCTTTTTCAAAAGTGACTGTATTCATTATTATGTATTTTTCTGTCCTTTCACCTTCAAATACGTAATTGTATAGTTCAACTTTGTCAACGAGTTTATTTAATTTAACTGATGATTTTGAGGTTGGTGCATTCCAAACTGCAATTTTCCTTGTATCTCCATTCCAAGTTTTACCCGTAATTATTTTAACAAGTTCCTTAATTAATGCGCTCTTTGGTACAATTACCATTTCTTCAAAGGCAATTGCTTGTTGCTTAACTTTATTATTTCTTAAAGATTTTAATTCTATTATGGCAAGATTGCCATTTTCGTCAATCGCAAGAATATCATTGACAATTCTTTTTCCATCCGCCAATTGAACCGCCATTTCAGAAGTTATAAATGTGAAGTTGCCAAATGGTAAAATTCCATTGTTATTTAGAGAATGATTAATAATAAATGCTTGTAAATTCTTTTCTTCAGTTTTACGGCCTGTTTCTGTAAGTTTTTTTTGTTCATTTATATTTAAATACCTTTCCGCTTGCTCTTTAGATGTTAATCCACTTTTACCCCGCTCGGGAGATAATTGGCTAACGGAAACAATTGAAATGGATTTAAAGTTGCCTCTAAAATGCAATTGCTTTTCAAGCAAAAAATTATGATGCTTGTCGTTTAATTCTTTGGCGAACTTAAAATATTTTAATTCTTCTGTCATTGTTTCGGATTTTATATTTTATATTCTTTTCCATCATCCCAAAGTGCAATGTTCGCAAATCCTTCTTTTTCAAATTCTATTTTAAATTTTTTTGGGAAAGCTGTATGTATAGGAACAATTTTACTTGAATTAATTGCTTTTGCAAACTTCATTAAGTCAGGTACGGTTGCGTGTCCGCTTGTGTGTATTGAATGATATGAAATATCTTTATCTTGTTTTAAAGCATTTATATTGTCCGTGAAGTATTGTTTATGTTCTTCTTTTAAATATCCCTCCCATTGCGAATAAATGATATTTATTTTTCCGTGTTTTCTTAACTCATTAACTAATTTCATACTTGGATTACGAACAAAATAAATGAAGTCGGACGGAACATTAAAAACTGCGTTACCAACACTGTTTACTTTTATTCTTGCACGAAAATCGTCAAATGATTTTTCTGCAATTCTTTCCATTTGACTTGGATGCTCAAATACTTTAATTTCTCCCCAATCCATTGTTGGAACATTGCTTGACTGTTTATGGAGCATTTCTAAAAGCCACGCTGTGTAAACATCAATTACAACTTTCTTCCCCGTTTTTTTACAAGCCCGAATTATTGAAATCAAGCGGTCAATATTTTGTGCTGAACTTATTACAAAAGAAACATTCCTTTGATTTTTGATAACCTGAAAAATTCCTTCTTCAACACTTTCTTCGGTCAAGTAAATGTGATTTGCACGTTCTACCATAGTGCCTTCAATCAAAAATAAATCAATATCTTTTGGAGGAGAGGCTACTATTTTATCGTACACTATTTTTTTTCTACCTGTTGCTCTAAAATCACAACTATAATAAACTTTCTTTCCGTCAGCTTCAATCAAAAATGCAAATGCTTCAGGTGTTGAATGGTCGGTCAAAAAAGATTTTACAACGAAAGTGTCACAAATTGTAAAGGTTTGCCAAGGCTTTATTGTTTTATAATTCCCTTTTAATTGAGGCTCGTTAATAAATAATTTTGTCGCATTAATAAAATCAAGAGCAACTTCACCAATGAAAATGGGGACGTCAGTCCCCACCTTTTCCATTAGTCCGAAGTGGTCTTGATGTGGGTGTGAAATTAATAGTGCGTCTACTTTATTGTCGGTATAACTTATATTCGGATTTTTGTCATCAAGTGGAGCGCCAAGGTCAACCCAAAGAATTTTTCCATTATCTGCGGTTAATTCTACACAAGTTCCACCGATTTCTTTTGTCCCTCGATAAATTTTAGCTTTCATATTAACAGCTACAAAAATGAACTATTTACTTTTTTTTGCTTCTAATCATCATTTCCAGCATATCCCACATTTCTTTAGGAACATCTTCAAGCATATTAAATTCTCCGGCACCTTTTAACCATTCACCGCCATCAATAGTAATCACTTCTCCATTAATATAGGCTGAAAAATCGCTCATTAAATAAGCAGCCAAATTCGCCAATTCCTGATGTTCTCCAACTCGGCCAACAGGAACTTTCTTTTTCATGTCAAATTTATCTTTCAAATTGCCAGGCAACAATCGGTCCCAGGCGCCTTCAGTAGGAAACGGTCCTGGAGCGATAGCATTGGATCGAATGCCGTATTTTGCCCATTCAACAGCCAAAGAGCGCGTCATGGCCAAAACTCCCGCTTTCGCCGTTGCTGATGGAACAACATAAGCCGATCCGGTCCACGCATAAGTGGTTACAATATTTAAAATGGTTGATTTTGGTTGTTTGATGTCTATCCAATGCTTTCCAAATGCCAGCGTGCAATTTTTGCTTCCTTTTAAAACAATGTCAATAACGGTATCAAAAGCATTGGCCGACAAGCGTTCAGTCGGACTGATAAAATTACCTGCGGCGTTGTTTAAAAGTCCATCAACTTTCCCAAATTTATCCAATGTTGCCTGTAAAACAGCTTCAACTTCGGTGTAATTTCTTACATCACATTGCACTGCCAAAACGGTTCCTCCAGTTTTTTCTTCTAATTCTATCTTGGCTTTTTCTAATCTCTCCATATTTCTAGAAGTGATGACAACGTGAGCGCCAAGTTCTAAAAAATAAGTGGTCATGGCTTTGCCTAAACCGCTGCCGCCGCCTGTTACAACAATGACTTGATCTTTTAAACTTCCTTCTTTTAGCATTGGTTTAGTATACATATTTTTTATAATTTTAGTTTATATAAAAGTAAGTTTTTTTTCAAATTTAAGGTTTAAAATAAAAATATTATTTTTTTTTAAATTCTATTTGTCAAAAACAAAAGTAATTGTATATTTGCCAACGCTTTTAAGGAGAGGAATTCCAAAGAAAGCAACAACAGAAGAACCACTATTTTAAAGATATTTGTAATGAGTAAAAGAACCTATCAGCCATCAAAAAGAAAAAGAAGAAACAAACACGGTTTTAGAGAGCGTATGGCTAGTGCAACAGGAAGAAAAGTGTTGGCAAGAAGAAGAGCTAAAGGCAGAAAAAGAATCAGTGTATCTTCTGATCCGAGACCAAAAAAATAATGAGACAATAGTTTTATATATAGGGTGTTACTTTTTAGTAACACCTTTTTTTTGAACTATTAATAAGTTCTGAAAACTATTTTACCGCATAAAACGAATTTTATTGATATTTACATTTTACTATTTTATATTTAAAATATGCCAAAAAACAAGAACATTAAATCGATTTTAATCATTGGATCAGGACCAATTATTATTGGTCAGGCTTGTGAATTTGATTATGCAGGCTCTCAGGCAATCAGATCTTTAAAAGAAGAAGGAATTGAAGTAACGCTCATCAATTCCAATCCGGCGACAATTATGACGGATCCGTCTTTGGCCGATAATGTGTATTTGCTGCCATTAACCACAAAATCAATCATTCAAATTTTAGAAAAGCATCCAAATATTGATGCTGTTTTGCCAACAATGGGCGGACAAACAGCATTAAATTTATGTATTGAAGCCGATGATAAAGGCATTTGGGAAGATTTCAATGTCAGTCTTATTGGCGTTGACATCGCCGCCATTAACATTACAGAAGACCGAGAACAATTTAGAAAGTTGATGATAAAAATTGGTATTGGGCAAGCGCCTTCAACAACTGCCAATTCATTTTTAAAAGGGAAAGAAATTGCGCAGGAATATGGTTTTCCTCTGGTTATTCGCCCATCATTTACTTTAGGTGGTTTTGGTGCTTCCATTGTTTATAAAAAGGAAGATTTTGATGAATTGTTAAGTCGCGGTTTAGAGGCTTCACCAATTCACGAAGTTTTAATTGATAAGGCATTGTTGGGTTGGAAAGAATTTGAACTGGAGTTGTTACGTGATAAAAATGACAATGTGGTGATTATTTGCACCATTGAAAATATGGATCCGATGGGAATTCATACCGGAGATTCCATTACCGTTGCGCCAGCAATGACTTTAAGCGACACCACTTTTCAAAAAATGCGTGATATGGCTATTCTTATGATGCGTTCCATCGGTGATTTTGCTGGCGGCTGTAATGTGCAATTTGCCGTAAGCCCCGATGATAAAGAAGATATTGTTGCAGTTGAAATTAATCCGCGGGTTTCACGTTCATCAGCCTTGGCTTCAAAAGCAACTGGTTATCCAATTGCGAAAATTGCTGCAAAATTAGCACTAGGTTACCATTTAGATGAACTGAGTAATCAAATTACAAAAACAACTTCGGCTTTGTTTGAGCCTACTTTAGATTATGTAATTGTAAAAATACCACGTTGGAATTTTGATAAGTTTGAAGGTGCTGACAGAACTTTGGGCTTGCAAATGAAATCGGTTGGAGAAGTGATGGGAATTGGACGATGTTTTCAAGAAGCACTTCATAAAGCAACGCAATCATTAGAAATAAAACGCAACGGATTGGGTGCCGACGGAAAAGGAGAGAGGGATTATGACACCATTATTGAAAAATTAACTTACGCAAGTTGGGATCGCGTATTTGTTATTTATGATGCACTTCAAATTGGAATTCCTTTAAGCAGAATTCATGAAATCACGAAGATTGATATGTGGTTTTTAAAGCAATATGAAGAATTAAATGCTTTAGAAAAGGAAATTTCAACATACAAACTAGAATCATTAACCTACGAGTTATTATTAGAAGCGAAACAAAAAGGATTTGCAGACAGGCAAATTGCTCATATGTTAGGATGCTGGGAAAGTGAAGTACATGCTAAAAGAACTGAATTAGATATCAATAGAGTTTATAAATTAGTTGATACTTGTGCTGCTGAATTTGATGCACAAACACCTTATTATTATTCCACTTTCGAAAATAAAATGATAACTGCTAACGGAAGTTATGCTGATAATGAAAGTGTGGTAACCAATAAGAAAAAAATTGTAGTTTTAGGTTCAGGTCCAAATAGAATTGGACAGGGAATTGAGTTCGATTACTGTTGTGTTCACGGTGTTTTGGCCGCAAAAGAATTGGGTTATGAAACCATTATGATTAACTGTAACCCTGAAACGGTTTCGACCGATTTTGATACCGCCGACAAATTATATTTTGAACCGGTATTTTGGGAGCATATTTACGACATCATTCAGCATGAAAAACCGGAAGGCGTTATTGTGCAGTTGGGCGGACAAACTGCTTTAAAACTGGCCGAAAAATTAGATAAATGGGGCGTTAAAATTATAGGAACCAGTTTTGATGCGCTTGATTTGGCGGAAGATAGAAAGCGTTTTTCTGAATTGTTGATGGATCTGGACATTCCTTTTCCGCAATATGGAACAGCCACCACGGCTGATGAAGCCGCTGCAATTGCAGACAATCTGGATTTCCCAATATTGGTCCGTCCTTCTT
Source organism: Gelidibacter sp. (assembly GCA_010906935.1). GTDB lineage: Bacteria > Bacteroidota > Bacteroidia > Flavobacteriales > Flavobacteriaceae > Lutibacter. The sequence goes on along the minus strand of JAAFHC010000007.1, from coordinate 11,310 downwards.
ATGTTTTGGGCGGTCAAGGAATGAAAATTGTAATCAATAAAGAAGAATTGGAAAAACACGTGGTTGATTTGTTACGCAAAATTCCTAATAATATGTTGCTGTTGGATCATTATTTGGATGGTGCCATTGAAGCGGAAGTTGATGCAATTTGCGATGGGGAAGAAGTATATATTATTGGGATTATGGAACATATTGAGCCTTGCGGGGTTCATTCCGGAGATTCAAACGCTACATTGCCGCCATTTAATTTGGGCGAATTTGTATTGCAGCAAATTAAAGACCACACCCTAAAAATTGCCTTGGCTTTAAGAACCGTTGGATTGATAAATATTCAGTTTGCTATAAAAGATGATATTGTTTATATTATTGAAGCCAATCCAAGAGCGTCTCGTACGGTTCCATTTATTTCAAAAGCGTATAAAGAGCCTTATGTAAACTACGCCACAAAAGTAATGTTGGGCGCTAATAAAGTGAAGGACTTTAAATTTAATCCACAATTAGAAGGTTACGCCATTAAACAACCGGTATTTTCGTTCAATAAATTCCCTAATGTTGACAAAAAATTAGGTCCGGAAATGAAATCGACCGGCGAAAGTATATTATTTATAGATAGTTTAAAAGACGACCAGTTTTACGAACTGTATTCGAGAAGAAAGATGTATTTGAATAAATAAATTGGTTTAAAACACTTAAAAGAGCGCTTAGCGCTCTTTTTTTTATGCAAAAATTGTTGCATATTAAATTATTATATATATTTGTTCAACTAAACTTAATTTACTTTGAACAATATCAAAACAGAGTTCACTATAAAGGATCTCGAAAATTTTTCAGGAATCAAAGCGCATACCATACGAATTTGGGAAAAAAGGTACAATTTGTTTGAACCCAAAAGAACAGATTCTAACATAAGATATTATGATATGGACAGTATGCTAAAGCTGCTAAACGTATCATTGCTTTATAATAACGGGTTAAAAATATCTAAAATTGCATCTTTGTCTGATGATAAAATGGAATTAAGCGTAAAGGAACTTGTATTTAAAGAAGGCTTTGAGAGTAAAGCGCTAAATTCTTTCAAATTGGCGATGCTAAATTTTGATGAAGGTTTGTTTAATCAAACTTATAATGGACTTATTTCGCAAATATCTTTTCGTGCTATTTTTACTGAGGTATTTATTCCATTTTTGAATGACATTGGTATTTTATGGCAGGTACATTCAATTACGCCGGCTCATGAGCATTTCATTACCAACTTAATAAAACAAAAAATCCTCATAAATACAGAAAAATTACAATTTCTTCAACCAAATAAAAATGGCAGAAAATTTATATTGTATTTGCCAATGAATGAAATTCATGAGCTCGGTTTGCTATATATGCATTTTGAATTGTTGTTTCACGGATATCATTCCGTTTATTTGGGACAAAGTGTTCCTGTTGAGAATTTAAATGATTTGCAAAAAGTATTTGATGAAGTTTGCTTTTTAACGTATTTAACAGTTGAACCTTCCAAAGAAACTGTGGAAGAATATTTGCAGCAAGTTTATAGTGAAGTTTTAAAGGACACAAAGGATTCTCTATGGGTTTTGGGATCAAAATTGACGCAATTTGATTCAGATTCTTTCAAAAATGATCAAATAAAAATATTTAAATCTCCGTTCGAGTTGTTAAATATTTTATAATTTTTTGAAATAATTTGTTTTTGTTTAACATATTAGTATATTTGTTGCACAAAATGAAGAAAAAAATTATTATCATAGGCTCGGGATTTTCATCAATATCAGCTTCTTGCTACTTGGCAAAAGCAGGTTATGAAGTGACTATGCTTGAGAAAAACAGCAGCGTTGGTGGTAGGGCCAGGCTGTTTACTAAAGAGGGATTTAAATTTGACATTGGTCCAACTTGGTATTGGATGCCCGATGTTTTTGAAAAATTCTTTACCGATTTCAACAAAAAACCATCCGACTTTTACGATTTGGAGAAATTGGCTCCAGCTTATCAGGTTTATTTTGACCGACTTGATTCGTTGCTTATTTCAGATAAGATTGAAGAAATCTATCAGGTTTTCGAAAATGAGGAAAAAGGAAGCTCCGTTTATCTGAAGAAATTTTTAAAAGCCGCAAAATTCAATTATGAAGTTGCAGTGAATAATTTAGTTTATAAACCTGGAAACTCCATGACAGAATTGGTGACATTTCAAACCCTGGTCAATGTAAACCAGTTTTTTAAAAGCATCAGTACGGAAGTTCGCGGACATATTAAAAGTGAAAAATTAATTCAAATTTTAGAGTTTCCTGTGTTATTTTTGGGTGCAAAACCATCAAATACACCAAGTTTTTACAGTTTTATGAATTATGCCGATTTTGGTTTGGGAACTTGGCATCCAAAAGGAGGGATGTATGAAGTGGTTAAAGGTTTTGTGACCTTGGCAAAGGAATTGGGCGTTAAAATTGAAACAAACCAAATCGTTGACAAAATTGTTGTTAAAAATGGAATTGTAAAAGGTGTTCAGGTAAATGACCAGTTTATGGCAGCAGATTTTGTTGTAAGCGGAGCAGATTATCACCATTCGGAAACATTGTTGGATGAAAAATACAGAATGTATTCAGAAAAATATTGGAATAAAAGAACTTTTGCACCTTCGGCCTTATTATTTTATGTTGGGTTCAGCAAAAAATTAAAAAATGTTTCGCATCATACCTTATTTTTTGATTCAAATTTCGATAAGCATGCAGTAGAGATTTATGACACGCCGCAATGGCCAAAAGATCCGCTATTTTACGGAAGTTTCCCAAGTATTACCGATGATAGTTTTGCTCCAAATGGTTTTGAAGCGGCTACTTTTTTAATTCCGATCGCGCCTGGTATAACCGACATTCCAGAGATACGTGAAGAATATTTCCAAGTAATAATTGATCGACTTGAAAAATTGACCGATCAAAATATAAAAGATTTTATTATATTTAAAGATTCGTATTGTGTTAACGATTTTGTGAAAGATTATAATTCATTTAAAGGAAATGCATACGGATTGGCAAATACATTGATGCAAACCGCTTTTTTGAGACCAAAAATACAAAGTAAAAAGGTGAAGAATTTATTTTTTACAGGACAGTTAACAGTGCCCGGACCTGGCGTTCCACCTGCAATTATTTCGGGAAAAATTGTGTCAGAATTATTAATGAAACGAGCATAACAAATTTTGATACACAAAGGAATGATTATTGGCGAACTGCAGCTGTTACCGCTAAAAAAATAAAATTTAAACAGATGAAAAACAGCATTTAAACTTTTATTGAAAACCATTACTAACTAAAAATATTTTTAATGAAACAGATTTTTGACGAAACTTCGTTTTTGTGCAGCAAAATTGTTACAAAACAATACAGCACCTCTTTTTCATTGGCGGTAAATATGTTGGCTCCAAAAATTAGGGAGGCTATTTATGGCATTTATGCTTTTGTGAGGTTTGCTGATGAAATTGTCGATTCCTTTCACGATTTTGACAAAAACGAGTTGATAAATGAGTTTGAACGCGAATATTATAAAGCCTATAATTCTGGAATTAGTTTAAATCCGATTCTAAACTGTTTTCAGTTAACGGTTAAAAAATACAATATAGATGATGAATTAATTCAGGCTTTTTTAAAAAGCATGAAGCTTGATTTAAATAAAGCCGAGTATAATACGGAAGAAGAATACAATGCTTACATTTATGGATCGGCCGATGTTGTTGGTTTAATGTGTTTGAAAGTTTTTGTTGATGGCGATAATGAAAAGTATGAAAACCTAAAAAGTTATGCTATGAGTTTGGGTTCGGCCTTTCAAAAAGTAAATTTCTTGCGTGATTTAAAAGACGATTATGAAGTATTGAACCGTTCTTATTTTCCGGGGATAAATTTACAATCATTAGATTTAACTTCAAAAAACAAAATCATAGAAGAAATAGAACACGATTTTGAAGAAGCCTATAAAGGCATAAAGTTATTGCCTATGGAGGCAAAGTTTGGGGTTTATACAGCTTATATTTATTACAAAGGCTTGTTAAGAAAATTGAAAGGAACGCCTTCAGAAAAAATAATGAATACGCGAATCAGAATTTCAAATCCGGTTAAAATTAGTTTGCTGGCCCGGTCGTTTGTCGTTTTTAAGCTAAATTTGATGTAATTTTACTAAATGAAACGAGCATAACAAATTCTGAAACACAAAGGAATAATTATTGGCGAACCAACCTAACGGCAGGCAGGCATCATCTGTTCCGCTAAAAAATAAAATTTAAACAGATGAAATTAATTATTTTCTTTTTTATGATGAATTCATTGCAGGCATCAGTTTTAGAAGATGTGAGAAATCAGTTTCCCAGAATTAATTCAATGGAAGAAGCCGAGTTGCAAATGAAATTATTGAAAAATGAAGAGGATCCAGCGTCGAAAGCATATTATGCGGCCATGCTTTTTATGAAGGCCAAATATGTGAAATTTCCAATGTCGAAATACAATTATTTCAAAAAAGGTAAAACTGCTTTAGATCAATTGATTCAGGAAAATAAATCAAATATTGAAATGAGGTATTTACGTTTTGTGTTTCAAAATGAATTGCCAAACTTTTTAAACTATCATAGCAATATTGAAGAAGATTTTTCGACAATTGTTAAAGTAATGGAAAAGAGCGATTTAAATAAGAAATTTAAGCATAAAATATTAGAAAATATTTTGTTGGTTAAAAGTATCACTAAAAATCAAACAACTCAAATTAAATTATTGTCCACTAAAATATGATGTTTTTACTTATTACAATGGTAACGTTTCTATTGATGGAATGTGTGACTTGGTTAACGCATAAATTTGTAATGCACGGATTTTTGTGGTATTTCCATGAAGACCATCACCAGCCCAGATATCAAAATTGGTTTGAGCGAAACGATGTATTTTTTGTCATTTTCGCTATACCAAGCATTTTATTATTTTACTTTGGTTTAGAAGGCGGCTTAAACTATCGGTTTTTTATTGGTTTGGGAATAATGTTTTATGGTATGTCTTATTTTTTGGTTCATGATGTGTTAATTCACAAACGTTTTAAATGGTTTAACAAAACAAATAACAAGTATTTTATAGGTTTACGAAAAGCGCATAAAGTGCACCACAAACATTTAGGTAAAGAAGAAGGCGAGTGTTTTGGGATGTTATTTGTGCCTTTCAAATATTTTAAAATATAATGAGTCTTTATTTAATTTTAAATATAGCCTCATTTATTGTTCCTTTTGTGTATAGTTTTGAGAAAAAAATGCATTTTATACGGTTATGGAAATCTGTTTTTCTCTCCATTTCCATTGTAGGAATCTTTTTCATTGTTTGGGATATCATTTTTACTCGTATAGGTGTTTGGGGATTCAATCCAGATTATCATATCGGTTTAAATTTGGCGGGTTTACCCATTGAGGAAATTTTATTTTTTATATGCATTCCTTATGCCAGTATTTTTACCCATTATGCATTTCTATATTTTTTTAAAAATACAAAATTGTCTGATAAATTAACCAAATACATCAGCATTGTCTTATTGATTATAGCGATTATTGTATTGTTTTATGCCTATCCAAAAAAATACACAACGGTTACTTTAATTGTTTTTATTTTATTAATGGTATTTTCATTGTGGAAGAAGACACCCGTATTATCTCAATTTTTCATCACTTTTCTCATCATACTTATTCCATTTTTTATGGTGAATGGCATTTTAACCGGAAGTTTTATTGAAAATGAAGTTGTTTGGTATAATAACAATGAAAATTTAAATATTCGATTGTTTACCATTCCTATTGAAGATGCTGTTTATGCTTTTAATATGCTGTATCCTAGCATACTTTTAATAGAATTTTTCAAAAAGAAATTCAATAAAAAAACTGTTGAATTAGGATGATTAAAGAGGAAGTTTCTGTTTTTTGGTTTCGCCGCGATTTAAGATTGGAAGATAATTGCGCATTGTTTCATGCGTTAAATTCTGAATATCCGGTATTGCCATTATTTATTTTTGATGAAGCTATTTTAACTGAATTGCCAAATAACGATCCTAGGGTAAATTTTATTTATGAAACTTTAAAAAACATTCACAGTAAATTAGCAAAAATCAACGTTTCATTGTATGTAAAAGAAGGAAATCTGACTGAAATTTGGAAGACTGTTTTTGAAGAATTTGACGTAAAAAATGTATTTTTTAATAAAGATTATGAGCCTTATGCAAATGAACGAGATGAGAAAATAAAGTTGCTTTGTACACAAAAAAATATTGAATGTTATACATTTAAGGATCAGGTTATTTTTGAGGAAGTTGAAATAGTAAAAGCCGACGGATTGCCGTACAGTGTTTTCACGCCCTATAAAAATAAATGGCTAGAAAAATATCATTCCAATCCACCAATTGAATACAAATCTGAAATTTTAAAAGATCATTTTTTCAAATCGCGTTTAACATTTCCTTCTTTAAAGAGCATTGGTTTTGCTGAAAGCAGCATCAAAGTATTGCCATCCAATTCTAAATGTATAAAACAATACCAAGATGTGCGAGATATTCCATCCGTTGAAACGTCTAATGCTTCTGTGTTTTTACGTTTTGGGACAATAAGTGTGCGTAAATTGGTAAATTATGCCAATAAAACCAATCAAATTTACTTGAGTGAATTGATTTGGCGTGAATTTTTTATGCAAATCCTTTTTCATTATCCGAAAGTGGTCAATGAAAACTTTAAATCGAAATACAATTTTATTCCCTGGAGAAATAATGAGGCTGAATTTAAAATGTGGTGCGAAGGCAAAACAGGCTATCCAATAGTTGATGCGGGAATGCGACAATTAAACAAAACCGGTTATATGCACAATCGCGTTCGAATGATCACGGCAAGTTTTTTGTGTAAACACCTTTTAATAGACTGGCGTTGGGGAGAAGCGTATTTCGCCGAAAAATTGCTCGATTTTGAATTGTCTTCAAATAATGGAAATTGGCAATGGGTTGCAGGCACAGGATGTGATTCGGCGCCTTATTTTAGGGTATTCAATCCAACAACACAACAGCAAAAATTTGATCCTGAATTTAATTACATCAAAAAGTGGATTCCAAATTTTAATAATGAGGCAATTCCAGAAATTGTGGAACATAAATTTGCCCGAGAACGCTATTTAAATGCTGTAAAAAGCAGCTTCTTTCCTTAATATTTGCGAAATTTTTCCCGATACAGTCTTGCATATTTTGGTTTCCTTTTTATAAGCTGAAAGTTCATTTTATGCATTAAAAATTATCACTATTTACGTAATCATAGATTTAGCCATACATTTATTCTCATTTCCCTATAAATCTGCATTAAAATAGTCAATTCTATAAAATTCCCAATTTGTGATCTCTGAATCGGAAGAAATTTTCCATTTTAAAACGTTACAAATATTGCACACTTCAATTTTCGACAATAAAAAATATTTTTAATGCAATTAAAATCAATATTTTAAGGGAGGTGTTTATATCAATTCTAAATAATTTTATCGCCTAATTTGCTGACATATATCATTATAAATAATACTTTATTACCATAGTTTTACACCATAAATTTAGAATAGTTAATTAAATTATTTATAGAATAAAGGAAATCAAAAAAACTTTATTCAATAAATATTTTCAGCGTAAATATAAAATAAAATGAAACAAGAAAGTGTAAAACTAATTTGTGATGCTAATGAAGCAGTAGCGATCATTGCTCACAAAACGAATGAGGTTTGTGCAATTTACCCAATCACGCCGTCATCACCAATGGGTGAACACGCGGAGGTGTACAGTTCAAATGGCCAAACGAATATTTGGGGCAACATTCCTAGAATTGTTGAAATGCAAAGTGAAGGCGGTGCAGCAGGAGCTGTTCACGGCTCACTTCAGGGAGGCGCCTTAACAACAACATTTACGGCATCGCAGGGATTGTTGTTAATGATTCCTAATATGTATAAAATTGCCGGTGAATTATTGCCAGCCGTAATACATGTGGCTGCAAGAACGGTTGCAACACATGCTTTGTCAATTTTTGGGGACCATTCAGATGTTATGGCAACTCGTGCAACTGGGTTCTCTATGTTGTTTGCGGGTTCAGTTCAAGAAGCACACGATTTTGCATTGATATCACAAGTTTCTGCCTTAAAAAGCAGGGTTCCTTTTTTAAATATTTTTGACGGATTTAGAACTTCTCATGAAATTGCCAAAATTAATGGAATTCCTGATGATGTCATTAAAGCAATGATGCCGGAAGAAGAGGTAATGAAACACAGAAAAAATTCATTAGATCCAGATAATCCAGTAATAAGAGGAACAGCCCAAAATCCTGATGTTTTCTTTCAGGCACGTGAAGCTGCCAATACTTTCTACCAAAATGTTCCTGGAATTGTTCAAAAAACAATGGACGAATTTTATAAACATACTGGCAGAAGATACAGTTTGTTCTACTATATTGGTCATCCAGAGGCTGAAAAAGTAATCATAGTAATGGGTTCCGGTGATGGACCAATTAGAGAAACCATTGACACTTTGGTTGAAAATGGCGAAAAAGTTGGTGCTTTAATCGTTCGTTTATACCGTCCGTTCTCAGTATATGATTTTATCGAAAATATTCCTAAAACAGCTAAAAAAATTGCGGTTTTAGACAGAACAAAAGAACCAGGAAGTATTGGTGAACCTTTATATTTAGACGTTGTCACTGCATTTGTTGAAATGGGAGACTATATGCCAACAATAATTGGTGGACGTTATGGTCTTTCTTCAAAAGAATTTACGCCTGCTATGGTTAAAGGAATTTATGATGAATTAGACGAAAATTCACCAAAAAATCATTTTACTATTGGTATTAATGACGATGTAACCAATACAAGTTTAAGTTACGACACAGATTTCAAAACTAAAAAAGATACGTTCGACTGTATGTTTTATGGATTGGGATCAGATGGTACCGTAGGTGCAAATAAAAACTCCATTAAAATTATTGGTGAAACTACCGACAATTATGTTCAAGGATATTTTGTGTACGACTCCAAAAAAGCCGGCGCCCAAACAGTTTCACATTTACGTTTTGGACCAGAACCAATTTATTCAACTTATTTAATTAATAAAGCCAATTTTATTGCTTGTCATCAAACAAGCTTTATCTATAAATATGATGTTTTAGAACATATTAAAAAAGGCGGAACATTTTTATTGAACACCCCTCATTCAAAATATAAGATTTGGACAGAGTTACCAAGTATAATGCAACGTAGAATTATTGATAATGATATCGAATTTTACGTAATTGATGCTACAAAAGTAGCTCAAGATGCTGATTTAGGTAAACGTACAAATACCATTTTACAAACTTGTTTCTTCGCCATATCAGGCGTACTTCCTAAAGACGAAGCAATTAAGAAAATTAAAAATGCCATTGTAAAATCATATTCACATAAAGGTGATGACGTTGTGCAAATGAATTTTAATGCAGTTGATAAGTCCTTGGAAAATCTTCAAAAAGTTGAATACCCTCGTCATACCACCAATAGTGCTGGTTTAACGCCAATGATGACAGCCAATGCCGATGATTTCGTAAAAGAAATTTTAGGAACTATTTTAGCCGGTAGAGGTGATTCATTGCCTGTGAGTGCTTTTTCTGTAGATGGAACATTTCCAACAGGAACAACACAGTATGAAAAACGTGGAATTGCCGATTTTGTGCCAGTTTGGGATGATGCAGATCTTTGTACTCAGTGTAATAAATGTGTTGCTATTTGTCCGCACGCTGCCATTAGAGCCAAAGTTGTATCAAATGATTTATTGATAAATGCACCGGAATCACTAAAAAGTATACCAGCAAAAGGAAGACCTTTTAATAGCGATAAAGAAAGTTACATATTGCAGGTTTCGCCCCAAGATTGTACAGGTTGCGATTTATGTGTTGCTGTTTGTCCGGCCGAAAGTAAAGAAATACCAAATACTTTTGCAATTAACTTAGCAGATTTCCGTAAAGTGCAAGAAGCAGAAAATGTAAATTGGGATTTCTTTATTGATTTACCTGATTACGACAGAAAAGAATTGGTAACATCTACCGTAAAAGGATCTCAGTTCTTAGAACCGTTATTTGAATTCTCTGGAGCTTGTTCCGGTTGTGGTGAAACCCCATATATTAAATTAATCACCCAATTATATGGAGACAGTATCTTAATTGCAAATGCAACAGGTTGTTCATCTATATATGGCGGTAATTTACCAACAACGCCTTATAAAACAAATAAAGACGGTCGCGGACCAGCTTGGGCAAACTCATTATTTGAAGACAATGCTGAATTTGGTTTGGGTATGCAATTGGCATTGACCAAAAAACAAGAAATAGCAGTTGATTTATTAAAATCTTTAGAAAGTAAAATAGGCAGTACCATAGTAAATAACATACTAAATAATGCTGAAGAAAACGAAACGCTTAAAGAACAAAAAATAAATCAAATTGATGAACTAAATGAAATTTTAGAAACCATTGATACTTATGAAGCTAAAAAACTAAGAAACCTTTCTGAATACTTGCGTAAAAAAGCTGTTTGGATATTTGGTGGAGACGGTTGGGCTTATGATATTGGATATGGCGGTTTAGACCACGTATTTTCATCAGGAGAAAACGTTAATATTTTAGTGATGGATACTGAAGTTTATTCAAATACTGGCGGACAAGCATCTAAATCTACACCGATGGGAGCAAGCGCCAAGTTCGCAATTTCAGGAAAAACGACTTCTAAGAAAAGTTTAGCCTTACAAGCAGTTTCTTATGGAAATGTTTATGTGGCACAAATTGCCATTGGCGCAAAAGATAACCAAACCTTGAAAGCAATTGAAGAAGCTGCCGCTTATCCGGGACCATCATTAATTATTGCTTATTCTCATTGTGGGGAACATGGATACGATTTAAAAGACGGAGCCAAACACCAAGAAAAAGCTGTAGAAACAGGTTATTGGCCATTATTTAGATTCAATCCTTTGGCTGAAAAAGGAAAGAAATTTAAACTGGATTCAAAAACGCCTTCTGCACCTTTAAGTGAATTTATGTATACAGAAACTCGTTTTACGAGAGTTGTAAACGAAAATCCTGAATTGGCAAAAGTGCTATTGGATAAAGCCCAAGAACAAGTTGATGTTAATTGGGAAAGATTAGAGCTTTATAGAAATTTATAAATTAATTAATTGTATGTCCGTAATCACCAATAATTTAATATAAATGCTTATCTTTGAGGAAAATAAAATTTATGAACATATTTAGTTTTACAGCCC
>JAAFHC010000154.1 GCA_010906935.1 Gelidibacter sp. | reverse complement strand
CGGATATCTCCAAGAGTTCCAACATACTTGATAACACCTTTCTGTCTTGCCATTTTTTTAAGTTTTAATGGATTAATAATTAGATTAAATTCATTAGACAAATTTCAATTATTATCTTTGATTATCAATAACTTAAAATACTGTAAATCAATGCAATACACTGCAAAAGCACCGTGCATAGTGGAAACCCACTGGCAAATTGAAGAAGTCCTTGATGGAGATAGCATCATCATTTGCCATCGTTTCACCGGATTGCGAAAAGAAATCCGTCTTTATGGTTTAGATGCACCGGAAGTAAAGATTAACAGGAAAATGAAAGAAGACGAAGAAAAAAGCAGTTTACCTGCCCAATTATTGCTGCAATTTGGTTTGCAATCCTTACACTTCGTTTTGTCGGTTGCACCTCCTAAAACAGTTGTAACCATCATTACGGAACAGGAGAATTATTACGACTACTGGAACAGGCAATTGGGGTATGTGATTTTGCCTGGTGGATTATGTTTAAATGAATTGCTCTTACAAAATGGATATGCTAAAGCAACTCCACAATATTACTGTGGCCAACTTGCAGCGTATCAAATGATCGCCAAGCGCAACTGAATGGTATTGGGATATACAGTCAAGTAAAAGTATTTTGATTTGTTGTACTTATGTTGTACTATAGAAGGTTAAAAAGTGATAAGTAGTAATAAATACAATACCTCACAGGCGTGAAGAAGAGATACTCCATACATAGTGTTATAGTGACCATAACATTAGGTCTAAAATTAATCAAAAAAGATCAAGTAAATAATAAGGTTTTTGGCACCAAAAAAGCATTGAAAAATATAAATGCCTTATTTAACTTAACAATTCCCCCTTTGGGGGCTAGGGGGCTTTTTAAAATTCCAAAAGAACCACCAAACAAAAACAACTTTAGGCACTCCAAACTTTTTTGACCGCAAAACCCAATAAAACAATTAAACAATTACACAACTAAACGACTCAACAATAAAACAATAAAACAATAAAACAATTACACAATTAAACGACTCAACAATTAAACGATTCAACAACAAATTCGTATATTGCAGCCGCTCTAAAAACAGATTCTTTTGAATAATTCGTTCGATAAATACCAAAAAAGAAGATTGCGTTCTTCTTACCTTTCCGTCATTGTAAGCATTGCTTTGGTGTTATTTTTAGTGGGACTACTAGGCCTTATTGTGCTAAAAACCAACAGTATAACAAAACATTTTAAAGAAAAAGTGGCCATAACTGTTTTTTTAAATGACAATGCCAAAGACAGCGATGTAGAAACCTTGCAGGCCGAATTAAAAAAGAAAGAATACGCAAAAACAATCACCTATATTTCAAAAGAGGAAGCTGCAAAAATTTACAGTGCCGACATTGGCGAGAACTTTTTAGAGTTTTTAGGCGAAAATCCGCTTAAAAATGCCATTGATATTTCACTGAAATCCGAATTTGTGACGCCAGAAATTATGGCAAACATAGAAAAAGAATTGGTGCTTAGAAACATTGTTTCAGAAGTGACTTACGACAAGCCGCTGATTGAATTGCTCTCAAAAAACATCAACCGATTGAGTTTTTGGATGCTTATTTTTAGTGCGCTCTTTACCTTAATTGCCGTGGTTTTAATCAACGGTTCTATCCGTCTTTCAGTATATTCAAAGCGATTTACCATCAAAACAATGCAAATGGTGGGCGCCACAAAAAGGTTTATACGCCTGCCTTTTATTTTGCAAAGCGTTAAATTGGGCATTATTGGCGCATTGGTTTCCATTGTGGGGCTGGTGGCATTCATCTCCTATTTAAACAAAAATATTCCTGAATTGGAACTGTTTTCCGATATTAATTTATTGGGCATCGTGTTTCTCGGAATTATCGCATTGGGAATAATAATTACCTGGTTAAGCACATTTTTTGCAACCCAACGATTTTTAAACCTAAGAAGCGACGAACTTTATTATTGATGGAAATTGAAGTCCTGTTATTTCTGTAAAATTGATAGGCAGCCTGCCGAACTATCTTAAAGTTGAATCCTGAACCCGATGAACAACAAATAATTTTTATGATGAACAAAAAAAATAAAGAAATAAAAAGCAAATTCCTTTTCGGAAAAAGAAATTATACAATAATGTTAATCGGTCTTGCTTTTATTGGACTCGGATTTATTTTAATGGCAGGCGGCGGAAGCGACGATCCTGAAATTTTTAACCCCGAAATGTACAATTTCAGAAGAATTCGTTTAGCACCAACATTGGTTCTTATAGGTTTGGGCATTCAAATTTATGCCATTATGACCAAACCTAAAAAACAAGAATGAATTATATTGAAGCTATTATTTTAGCCATTATTGAAGGAATTACCGAATATTTACCCGTTTCTTCAACCGGCCACTTAATTATTGCATCGTCCTTTTTTGGCATTGCCGGAGACGATTTTACAAAATTATTTACCATCATAATTCAGTTGGGCGCCATTTTAGCCGTGTTGGTCTTGTATTGGAAACGTTTCTTCCAAAGTGTCGATTTTTACTTAAAATTGTTTGTCGCATTTTTACCCGCTGTATTTTTCGGATTGCTTTTTAACAATTATATTGATGATTGGCTGGAAAGTCCCATCATTGTTGCAGTGACTTTAATTTTGGGCGGATTTATTTTGCTGAAAGTCGACGAATGGTTTAAATCGAATGAAATTGTAGATCCCAACCAACCATATAAACATACCGAAATAAGTTACGCCACCGCACTAAAAATCGGATTCTTCCAATGCTTGGCCATGATTCCCGGAACTTCTAGAAGCGGTGCCTCAATCATAGGAGGGATGACCCAAAAACTAAACAGAAGAACAGCGGCCGAATTTTCTTTTTTCTTGGCGGTTCCAACCATGTTTGGCGCAACTTCAAAAAAACTATTCGATTATTACAATGCAGGGTTTACGTTAAGCCAAGACCAAATTAATTATTTGCTCATTGGAAATGTGATTTCCTTTATCGTAGCGCTGCTTGCCATCAAATTTTTTATCGATTATTTAAGCAAAAACGGATTCAAATTGTTCGGTTATTATCGGATAGTTTTGGGTGTCGCTTTATTGCTCATTCATTATTTTGTCATGCCTTTAACTGTTGTATAATGCTAACTGGAGAAGATTTTAAAAACGGACAGGTTTTGTTGATCGACAAACCTTTAAACTGGACTTCTTTTCAGGTGGTCAATAAATTGCGCTGGAACATTCGCCAAAAATTTGGCATGGGCAAAATAAAAGTGGGCCACGCCGGAACCTTAGATCCGCTGGCAACCGGATTGTTGATTATTTGCACTGGAAATTTTACCAAGAAAATAGACGAATACCAAGCGCAAGTCAAAGAATATACCGGTGAAATTACCTTGGGCGCCACCACACCAAGCTTCGATTTGGAAACTGAAGTGGATGAAACTTTTCCTATTGACCATATTACTAATGATTTAGTGCATAAAACTGCACAACAATTTGTTGGGAATATTGAACAAATTCCGCCCATGTTTTCTGCCATTAAAATGGCGGGAGTACGCATGTACGATTTGGCACGTCAGGGAAAAACCCGCGAAATTACAGCCAGAAAAATCAACATTGAATCCTTTGAAATCACCAACATCAGTTTGCCTAAAATTCAATTTAAAATCGTGTGCAGCAAAGGAACCTATATTCGTTCTTTGGCCTATGATTTTGGAAAAGCAATAAATTCTGGCGGTCATTTGTCTCAATTGCGACGCACCAAAATAGGGAATTTTAGCGTTAACGATTCACTAAAACCGCAAGCATATATTGATGCTTATTTAAGCTGAAAAAACAAGACAATAAGGCAATAAGTGATACTTTGTTTTCGTATTTTGTGATTCTTGCGAGCTTTGCGTAAAACTTTGCGAACCTTGCGGTTAAAAGTAATGAGTTTATAAGTTTTAAAAATGAAAAATAGAATATCAAATCAGGTCAACGTTATTTAGGCATTGACAAATTGTAATTCATAAATCGTAAATCGTAAATCGTAATTCGTAATTCGTAAATCGTAATTTATAATTCGTAAATCGTAATTATAAATCGTAAATCGTAAATAAAATTTTAATTTCCTGTTTTCACAAATCGTCCTAGCCAGCTGTCCATAATATTAATTTCAAATCCAAATTCCAATTCTTCCTTCAGATTGATCATAGAATTAAACACCATTGTATTTTGTGAAACGCCTTTGTCTTTAATCATTTTTTTAAACTCTGGAAGTGTTTTGTACTGCACAAATTCACCTTGTTTGTAGCACACGTTAATTCGGTCCATTAAAATAATTTCGTAGCTGTTTTCTAAGGTTTGAATAAAAGTAGCCAAACGGTCTTGCGCTTCCAAACTCAGGCTTTGTGCTGTATCATCAGCCGTAATAATGATAAAACGATCATATTTTAACACATAAGCCGCTGAAATGGGCTGATTTTCATTTGCCCATTCCGTTAAAAATTCGTCAATTTTGGTGTTTATTTCTGGAAGTTCCTGTGCATAAAATTTTCTGCTTGCCGGAAATACCCAAATTTTTGCGGTTTCGGGAATGCTGTTAAAATCTATAATCATGGGTTTTATTTAGACCGCAAAGGTATTCAAAATAAACCGATAACGGTATTAGGGGACAAAAACCAATTTTTACTATTTTTGATAATGAAAAATTAATAAAAACCGGTCAACACCAATCAGGGAAATTCAGCTTTCAGCTTTCAGCTTTCACCTTTGAACTTTCAACTTTCAGCTTTCAACTTTCAACTTTCACCTTTGAACTTTCAACTTTGAGCTTTGAGCTTTTTACTTTGAGCTTTGAGCTTTGAGCTTTCACCTTTGAGCTTTTTACTTTGAACTTTCACCTTTCAGCTTTTAACATATAACACATAACATCCAACAAAAATGTTAGGATGCCTGCAACAAACCAATCAATTCTTCCTGTGTGTTGTTGCCTTTATCTTTATTGTACCAAATTTGCAGATTCTTTTTAAAATCTTCATCCAAACTTCCATTTAGTGCTTTATAATCCAACACCATTTTTGAGGCAACGCCAGGTCTTGGTCCCCACGAATCCAACACATTATTTTCCTGATCCAAAATAAGGACTTTAGGAATTGATTTGCTGCCGTTGGTTAAAAACTGGTTCATTAAATCCTCATTTTCATCGCGCAGCACAATTTTAAACTCAATTTTGTCCGATGCTTCAGAAACTTTATTGATAATCGGTAATATTTGCGCAGCATCGCCGCACCAACCTTCTGCAATAACTAAAAAAGTGAAGCCTTTGTTTAAATTGTTAAGAGAATTTTGGGTTTCATCCGATATTTTCAACGTTTTATCCAAGCGGTCCATTCTTTTGTCATTCAGCATGCTAAAATTTAAGCGTTCATCAGATTGTTCAATTCCGGTCGATTTTCCCTCTGCAATTAATTTTTTTATTAAATTTCTATAGGCTGAATAGGAAATGGTATTATTTAAACTATTTTTTATGAAGGAGTTATTCATTTTTTTTGTAAATTTATTGTCATTTTTGACGCATTTGAGATTGTTTACTTACATCATTTAAGCGTTTTTAAATCTCCAATGCAAATTTAGAATTTGATTTTGAATAATGAAGGTAACATTGGTTACAATAATTAAAGATATTATTATCTTTTATTCGTTAAAAGATGATATAAGTCATATTTTAGCTTATTTTTGCAGACTATATTTGTGAAGTATTTATGAACATTAACCATAAAATTATGAAAAAAATCAATTTAACCATCTCATTTTTAGCACTATTGGCACTTTTCATGGTCTCATGCAACAGCGGAGAAAAAAAACCGGCCACAACTGAAACACAAACCGAAACTGCGCCTGCAGGAAAAGGCCAATCAGCATTTAAAGATGATGTTTCATCTGCAAATGCATTACAAGTTGCAAAATCATTAGACGATTTTAAAACCTTGGTAGCGGCCATTGAAGCTGCTGGTGTTGAAGATGCCGTTGTAAATGTTGGTCCTTTAACTGTTTTTGCACCTGTGAATGCAGCGTTCGATAAACTTCCTGCTGGAACAGTAGACGATTTATTGAAACCTGAAAATAAATCCAAATTGGCTTTTATTTTAACAAACCACGTGGCTCCAGCGAATTACCCTATAAAACAATTGAAAAAGGAAGCCGGAAAAGGACGAAAATTATATATGGCTTCGGGAAAATATTTACTTGTTGAGAATAAAGAAGATGGTATTTATGTGGGCGGAACCAAAATTTTGAAAACAGTGCAGGTTAGCAATGGATGGATTCACGTAATTGATAACGTATTGGTACCGGTCGAATAATTTTAAAACGAAAACTAAAAAAATAAAATAGCCAAGATTTCTTATTGAAACTTAAAAAGGGGGCTATTTCATATAACCCTAATTAAAATAAATTTTACAGATGAAA
>JAAFHC010000153.1 GCA_010906935.1 Gelidibacter sp. | reverse complement strand
ACGAAAAATATGTAAAAAGAGCCCTAGATTTAAAACATTAACTAACTATAAAAGAGCCATTTAATGCTTAACTTAATGACATTGCCCCGAAGGGGGAATAAAAAAGTTTAAAGTTTAAAGCAAAATTAAAGTTCAGTTTCAAGAGATTCAATTTGCTCCAGAGGAGCAATATATTTTTAGTCCGGCGTTTTAACGCCGGGTAGGGATAGAAAAAAGAGGTTAGTTTTGGCGGCATTTTTGCTTTTTTCGCAAAAATAATGAAAAAACTGAGCATTGAAATTTAGCTTGCCTGCCGGAGGCAGGTTAAAACCGGTTAACACTAATCAGGGAAGTTCAAGTTGTACGTTGAGGTTTTAAAAAGTGTAAATAAGCATTATTAAAAACAATTTTCACCATTTAGGGCAGAAAAAAATAGTTTACAATACTCTTTTAAAAAATAAATCTCGTTTTGAACTTGTTCAAAACGAGATTTTATATATAGTAAAACTTTTAACCTGCCTCCGGCAGGCAAGCTTTGAGCTTTGAGCTTTGAGCTTTGAGCTTTGTGCTTTTAACTTTTAACTTGCCTCCGGCAGGCAAGCTTTGAGCTTTGAGCTTTTAACTTAAAGCGTAAGCTGCCATTTCCATGCAGAAAGCAAGGCGTCATCCAAATTGAGCTCCGATTTCCAGCCCAGTTCTTTGTTGGCGATGGTGGTGTCTGCATAAGCGGCTGTGATGTCGCCTTCTCGTCGGTCCACAAATTTGTAGTTAAGTTTTTTGCCAGTGACTTTTTCAAAAGTTTGAATCACTTCCAAAACCGAATTTCCTTTTCCGGTTCCTAAATTAAATACCTCAAAGGAAGCGTTGTTTTTATTTTCCAGAAGTCTTTTTAAAGCAATAATATGCGCTTTTGCCAAATCCACCACATGAATATAATCTCTAACGGCGGTACCGTCGGGGGTCGGATAATCATTGCCGTAAACGGACAATTCTTTTCTGATTCCGGCGGCAGTTTGGGTGACAAACGGAATTAAATTTTGGGGAACGCCAATAGGCAATTCTCCAATTTTAGCCGATTCATGAGCGCCTATCGGATTGAAATAACGTAAGGCAATAGCTTTTAAATCGGAAATTTTGGTGGTGTCTTTTATAATCTCTTCGCCAATTTGTTTCGTGTTTCCATAAGGAGATTCCGCAGGTTTTATGGGCGCATTTTCGGTTATTGGAAGCTCATCTGCCTGTCCGTACACCGTACATGAAGAACTGAAAATAAAATTATTGATGTTGTTGGCTTTCATTTCCTGCAACACATAAACCAAGGAGCTGATATTATTTTCATAATATTCCAAAGGTATTTGTACACTTTCGCCCACTGCTTTTGAGGCCGCAAAATGAATGACGCCATCAATGGCATGGTTGAAAAAAAAAGTTTTAACCGCAGTTTTATCCCGTAAATCGATGTTGTGATATTCCGGTTTCATCTTGGTGATCGACGTTATTTTATCCAACACGTCAATAGTAGAATTTGATAAATTATCGATGATAACCACTTCAAATCCTTCTTGTTGTAATTCAACAACCGTATGCGAACCGATAAATCCCAAGCCTCCGGTAACGAGTACTTTCATGTTTTTACTTGTTTATAAATTCAATTACTTTGGTGGTGATGAATTCAATTTGGTCATCATCCAATTCGGTATGCATTGGCAATGAAATCACTTCTTTCACCAATTGATTGGTTATAGGAAAATTGGCTTCATCATATCTTTTATCGGCATAGGCTTTTTGCGAGTGCAGCGGAATCGGATAATAAACACCGCAAGGAATGCCATTTTCATTTAAATAATTTGCCAAAGCATCTCTGTCTGTATGTAAAACTTTTAAGGTATATTGATGAAAAACGTGACAATCACAATTTTCGCAAATGACGGGTGTGATGATGTTTTTTTCGTTGGCAAAAGCCTCATTGTATTTGCGGGCAGCTGCTTGTCGCGCTTTGTTGTAAGCGTCCAAATGAGGAAGTTTTACATTTAACACCGCAGCCTGAATGCTGTCTAAACGAGAATTAACGCCAACCACATCGTGGTGGTAACGCACATACATTCCGTGATTTACGATGCCTCTTATTTTATGTGCCAAATCATCATCATTGGTAAAAATAGCACCACCGTCCCCATAACAACCTAAATTTTTTGAAGGAAAAAACGAGGTTGAAGCCGCATGGCCTATGGCTCCCACTTTCTTTTTAGTGCCATCTTTAAAAGTGTATGTGGCACCAATTGCCTGGGCATTGTCTTCAATCACAAACAAATTGTGTTCCTTGGCAATTTCCATAATGGCTTCCATGTTGGCCACTCTTCCAAATAAATGGACAGGCACAATGGCTTTTGTTTTTGGCGTGATTGCTTTTTTGATGGCTTCTATGGAAATATTGAAATCCACAGGATCAACATCAACCAACACTGGTGTTAACTGAAGTAAGGCAATGACCTCAACTGTGGCGGCAAATGTAAAATCGGCCGTAATAACCTCATCACCGGGTTTTAAGTCCAATCCCATCATCGCGATTTGAAGCGCATCGGTGCCGTTGGCACAAGGAATGACATGTTTTACGCCCAAGTAATTTTCCAGTGCTTTTTGAAAGGAATGCACTTCGGGTCCGTTGATATAAGCTGCGGATTTTAAAACGTCCGCTATTTTTGAATCGATCTGATCTTGAATATTTGCGTATTGACTTTGTAGGTCAACCATTTGAATTTTTTTCATGGGTAGAAATTAAAATTTTCTGAGGTGCAAAAATACAATAAAAGGCACTTAAATACAATCTAAACAAGGAATAAGTTAAGGTGTTTATTCAAATAAATCTGACGACAAATAACGGTCGCCACGGTCACAAATAATGGCCACAATAACAGCGTTTTGAAGGGTTTCTGCCAGTTTTAGCGCTGCAGTAACCGAACCGCCGCTGCTCATTCCGGCAAACACGCCTTCTTCTTTTGCCAGTCTTTTGGTCATGAGTCGGGCTTCCGCTTCGGTTACTTCAATCACCTGATCCACTTTTTTGGCATCAAATATTTTCGGAAGAAATGCAGGAGACCATTTTCTGATGCCCGGAATTTTCGAATCGTCATCAGGTTGTGCACCCACAATTTGAATGGCTGCATTTTTTTCTTTTAAATAGGTTGAAGTGCCCATAATGGTGCCGGTTGTTCCCATGGCAGAAACAAAATGGGTGATTTTTCCTTCGGTATCGTGCCAAATTTCCGGACCTGTGGTTTTATAATGCGCTTTCCAATTGTCGGGATTTGCAAATTGGTCCAACATATAATAGCCTTTTTCGGCTACTTGTTTTTCAGCATAAGTTCTCGATCCTTCAATGCCTTCTGAAGCAGGCGTTAAAGTCACTTTTGCCCCATAGGCTTCCATGGTTTGCACGCGTTCTTTTGTCGAATTTTCAGGCATCACTAATTCTATGATCAGTCCGAATTGTTGTGCAATCATGGCCAAAGCAATTCCGGTGTTTCCGCTGGTGGCTTCAATGAGATAATCTCCTTTTTTGATATCATTTCGTTCAAAGGCAGCACGAATCATATTAAAGGCCGGACGGTCTTTTACACTTCCTCCCGGATTGTTTCCTTCCAGTTTAAGATACAAAGAAACCCCTTCTTTAACCAAAATGTTGTTCGCTTTTATGAGCGGTGTATTTCCTATAAAATCTAACAGACTTCGATCTTTCATCATTTTCTTTTTGGTTTTGATTTTGTTTGATGGGTTTCGTACACAATAGAGTTTTTGGGAACGGATTCCGTAATCCAAACGTTACCGCCAATGGTGCAGTTTTCGCCGATAACCGTGTTGCCTCCCAATATGGTGGCATTGGCGTAAATGGTTACATTATTTTCAACGGTTGGATGGCGTTTTGTGTCTTTCATGTTTTTTTCAACCTGCAAAGCGCCTAAGGTAACGCCTTGATAAATTTTCACATGGTTTTTAATCACACAAGTTTCGCCAATAACGGTTCCTGTGGCGTGATCTATAAAAAAACTTTTGCCAATGGTTGCACCGGGATGAATGTCGGTTCCCGTTTTGCTATGTGCATATTCACTCATTAACCTTGGAATTAAGGGGGTTTTTAACAAAAACAGTTCATGGCTGAGTCTGTATATGGCAATGGCATAAAAGCCCGGGTACGCCAAATAAATTTCTTCAAGGGAATTTGAAGCTGGATCATTTTCATAGAGTTCCAGCGCATCTAAATTTAAATTTTCTAAAATTTCGGGTAATTTGGACAAGAAGCTGTTCCAAATTTCTTTGCAAGAACCATCTTGAACCAAACAAGCCAATTTGTACACTTCCTTGAAATCAATTTCCAGCTGTTCAACATTTTTTGAAACGCAGGCTTTCGCATCAAACAAGGTATAAAATAGGTTGTCCGTAAATTTTTCAGTTTTATGTTTCAGACTGAAATTTAAATGCGGTCTGTTTTTGTTTGAGATAATTTGATTGATAATTTCTGCTGTTGTCATAGGCTGGTTTGACGGTTAATATTAAAAATCACGACCAATGTTTGTAAACTTCTTCAAAAGGAATCCGGAAACGTTCTCCGTAAACGCCTTCAGGCTTCCTTATTCCGCAGGAAATCACCATATTAATTTCACTGCTTAAAGGTAATTTCAATATTTTTTTGATGCGAAGGGTGTCTGTTCCTTCCATCGGACAAGTGTCGTAACCTTCTGCAGCCATACTTAACATAAAGGTTTGCGCTGCCAATGCCGCACTTTTATGGGCCACAATGCGTAAATCTGAGTTGCGAAGCTGGCGATAACTTGGTCTAAATAATCCGGTTGCCCAAGAAATTAAAAATTTCAGATAACCAAACAACCCTAAGAATTCTCCATACACAAAAGGCATCAATTTGCTGTAATAATTGAGCGCAAATTTCTCTCGGGAACTTTGTTTTTCCTTGGGTTTGTTTCCAAATACTTGTTGAAGATTGTTGAGGTTGCTTTTGGCACGCTGTTTCCATAAATCCTTCCGAACCACCACCACCACCATTTGTTTTGCGGAAGTTGCTGCAGGTTGTCCCAAACATGCAACCGCTAGTTTTTCCATGAGTTCTTTTGAAGTCACATGATAAAACTCCCACAATTGCATATTGCTGCTGTTGGGTGCCAAGGTGGCTTGCTGAATGCATTTTTTTACGATTGCAGCATCAAGTTCCGTAGCGTCATCATAAACCCTCACCGAACGACGATAGTGAATGGCATCAATAAGATTTTCATGTTTTTCCATAGCGTAAAAATAACAAATAAAATGTCCCTAAATCTCTATAGGAAATTAAAAGGTTAGTGATTAAATTAAAACATTTGTCTTGCGGTCCCGCTTTGCTCTTTTTTGTCTTGCGGTTTTGTCATTGCGAAGTTTTTGCAGAAAGCTTTGGCAATCTGTTTGTTATTATATCTCTATGCCCTGTTGAAGGGGTTAATTGCCTGCTAACATGAGTTTGCCACGTTGTCCATTCGCTATCGCTCCTTGACGCCTCGCAATGACGGTTTTTTGTCGTGCAGTCTTCGGCCTTGCGGTCTTTCTTTTTTCCCCCTGAGCGGAGCCGAAGGGTACATTTCACCTTATCAATTCCCCCTTTGGGGGTTAGGGGGCTTTACCCTTTGGGGGTTAGGGGGCTAAATAATGGTCGACTGCCCCAAATCTATATTGTGTTTGTTATAAAACGTGTTTTCATCATCCAAAATAAAATCGCTGATAAAATTGCCGACACTGGTGGTTGAAAAATGGTTGGTTGTGTTTAAATCGGGTGTTGAAATGTTTAATTCAATAGATTTTTCAACGGCGACTCTGATATTTTCTGCTTCATCAAACAAATTAAAATAATC
>JAAFHC010000152.1 GCA_010906935.1 Gelidibacter sp. | reverse complement strand
CTCTCCCTTATCAACAATGTATTGGATCTCTCTAAGTTGGAATCAGACAAGCTGAAAATTGAAGAGATTCCGTTCAACCTGCACAAGTCTTTCAGCAACATTTTAAAATTAATGAAATTAAGGGCCGATGAGAAAGGCATTTCATTAGACCTTAAAATTGAGCCAAACACACCAAGCATGGTTATTGGCGATCCTACCAGAGTAGAACAAATTTTGCTTAATTTAATTGGCAATGCAGTTAAATTTACCAATAAAGGATCCGTGCAAATTACTTTAAAACAGCTTAAAGAAACAGACGAGACTTCAGAGATTTATTTTGAAGTTAGGGATACTGGTATCGGGATTGTGTCCAATAAAATAAATACGGTTTTTGGTGCATTTTCGCAGGCAAAGAGCGATACTTCCCGTATTTATGGCGGCACTGGCCTGGGACTTACCATTGTTAAAAAATTGGTTGGTTTGTTAAATGGATCAATCAGAGTTGAAAGCATTTTTGGAGAAGGAAGCGTATTTAAAATTACGCTACCATTAAAAAAAGATCTGGTGACGGACAATACCGAAGAAGTTGAACCAGAATTTTTAATGAATGAACCTTTGGAACTTTCTATTTTGTTGGTAGAAGACAATAAAACAAACCAATTGTTGGCAAAAACAAGGTTGGAACGATGGAAATGCACCGTAGATATTGCAAATAATGGTATTGAAGGTGTTAAAAAAGTTCAAAAAAATATGTACGACCTTATTTTAATGGACATACAAATGCCGGTGATGGATGGTTATGAGGCCTCAAAAATTATTAAAAATGACATCTCAAAAAAAGCCTCAAAAATTCCCATCATTGCGATGACGGCCTATGCAACCAATGCCGATATTAAACGGGCAAAAATTTCTGGAATGGATGACTATATTTTTAAGCCTTTTAAGCCAAAAGAACTCTATGCGATATTGGAAAAGTATGGGATGCCTTCCAAAGAACGGAATTTGAAATATGCCAATGACAATAATAGTGACAAGGAAACACCAGTTGAAAAAAAACATATTGACCTTAAATTTTTATATGAAGAAACCCAAAAAGAAAGCGCCATATTAATTTTGTTGATTGAATCTTTTTTGATGGATTTTGAGGAGTTTTTAGGCGTGGTTAACAAAGAATTTAAAAAGAAAAACTGGCAGGCTTTATATCAGGCAACCCATAAAATTAAGCCAAGTGTTAATATGTTTGGAATTTCTGAAATGGAGCCAATTATTCATTCTTTAACCAATAAATTAAGGGAAGAGAAACAATTACAAGATGTTGGTGAACTATTAAACGCTTGCAGTGAGATTTATAAACACGTAAAAGAAGAATTATTAATTGAATTAAAATCATTAAAAAATGAGTGATGCTAAAAAAATAGTTTTAGCGGAAGACAATTCTACGCTTTCATTATTGTTAAAGTTTCGATTGGAAAAAGAAGGCTATAAACTTTTAATCGCAGCCGACGGGAAGGAAGCGATTGAACTAATTGAACAACACAATCCCGAATTGATTTTAACCGACATTATGATGCCATTTATAAGTGGATTAGAGGTCATAAGTCATGTGAGAAACAAGTTGAATCTGCAAACACCGATTATCGTTTTTTCAGCGGCCGGCCAGGAAGAAATGGTACTTAAAGCATTTAATTTAGGAGCCAACGATTTTATGGGAAAACCTTTTAGCCCCAATGAATTGGTGATTCGCGTGAAAAGATTGTTGTGTTAATAGTTTATTTAAACAGAATTAAAGATTAACCATGAAAAGTTATCAATACATCATTGATTATTTCGAAAATGCTCCAACTATTATTCAATTGGTATGGGTAACAATCTTTATTTTTTTTGTTGCCGTATTAATCTTAACAATTCAACTTAAATTCTTAAGAAGCCGTTTAAGAAAAAACGAAAAGACCGTGGCCGAATATCGAAAAGAGTATGAATCGGATCTCATAACTTATTTATATGCCGGTAATGAAGAAGAAGAAATTAGTGCTGAACAGCAAATAATCATCGATAAATTAAGGAGTTGCACCTCCGATGATTTTAAACGAAGGATAATCGTTTCAACGTTGTTGCGATTGAGAAATGATATTTCTGGTGAAATGGCGGAAGCTATTCAAAAACTCTATTTTCAAACCAGACTCATAAGTTATGCATTACCCAGGCTGAAGAGTAAAAAATGGTATATTGTTGCAAAAGGAATCAAAGAACTTAAGCAATTTCAGGTCAAGGAAGTGCATGACGAAATTGTAATTCATGTGAATCATCACAAAAGAGAAGTTCGTAATGAATCACATTTGTATTTGGTCTCTTTATTTAATTTCGAAGGACTTAAATTTTTGGATGATTTACAAACGTCGCTTTCAGAATGGGATCAAATTCAACTATTGGAAGTGCTACAAAAGTTTGACGATCAGGAAATCCCCGATATCAATCCGTGGTTAAAATCTGAGAATGATTCAGTTGTCGCTTTCGCTTTAAAACTGGCAAAAATTTACAATCAGTTTGAAGTGAAAGATGCGTTAATTGGTTTGCTATCACATCATCAAAAAAAAATCAGGGTTGATGCAATTCATGTATTAAGCCATTTGCATGTGGTTGAAGCGAAAGATATTTTAAAAAATAATTTTGACCAACTCAGTGAGGATGAACAAATTGAATTTTTTAAGTTGCTTGAAAACTTGTGCGAAACCAGTGATGAACCTTTTTTATTGGCGCATACAACGCATCAAAATTTCGAAATCAAATTGTCGGCACTTAAAATTATAAAAACACTTGCTGTTGAAAAATTTAAAAGTTTGAAGTATTTTTCAACAGATGCGGACTATGTTAAAATTTATGAATTTTTAGAATATAAGTAATCATGAATACAAGCACCGTACAAATTATTCTTACTATAATACATTTATTATTTTTTATTTATGCATTTTTAGCAATCGCATCTTATGTGATTTTAGCCATAATTTCCGCTATTGAAACCAAGCAATATATGAAGAAAAACAGCTTTGTGAATTACAAAGAAATATTGTCTTCAACCATTTCCCCTTCAATTTCAATCATTGCGCCGGCCTATAATGAAAGTCTGAATATTATTGAAAATGTACGTTCCCTTTTATCCAGTCATTATGTAAATTATGATGTAATTATTGTAAATGACGGCAGTAAAGATGACAGTTTGGAAAAACTGATTGCCGCTTATGATTTGGTAAAAGTCAATTTTTTAATTAACCAACAAATACACACAAAACCAATTCGCGCAGGCGTTTTTAAATCAACCAATCCCGCATTCGAAAAACTAACCGTGGTTGATAAAGAAAATGGCGGCAAAGCCGATGCGTTAAATATGGGTTTGAATATTAGCAATAACCAATATGTGGCTTGTATAGACGTGGATTGCCTGTTGCTTGAAAATGCCCTCCAAAAAATGGTAAAACCGTTTTTGGAAGTTACGGAAGAAAAGATAATTGCCACAGGAGGAGTGATTAGAATTGCCAATTCCTGTGTTATAAAAAATGGAAAGCTGCTCGATGTAAACTTTCCTAAAAAATGGATTGAAAAAGCACAGATTTTAGAGTATTTAAGAGCCTTTCTCTTGGGCAGAATGGCATGGAGCAGATTGAACGGTTTGTTGGTGATTTCAGGCGCTTTTGGATTGTTTGATAAAAAAATAGCCATTGAGGTTGGCGGTTACGACACCAATACGGTGGGTGAGGATATGGAAATTATTGTGCGTATGAGAAGGCATATGGAAGAGATTAACCAAAAATACAGAGTGGCCTATATTCCCGATCCGCTTTGTTGGACTGAAGCTCCCGATAATTATAAAACATTTATTTCCCAAAGAAATCGCTGGACACGCGGCACCATTGAAACGCTGCGTAAACATCGAAAAATAGGGTTCAATCCAAAATACAGATCGCTTGGAATGTTAAGTTATCCGTATTGGCTTTTTTTCGAAAGATTGGCACCGGTCATTGAGGTTATTGGAATTGTTTATTTTGCAATTCTTATAGCGCTTAATGAAGTGCGGTGGGATTATGCGATTGCCTTTATTGTGTTGGCTTATTTTTTTACGGTACTGTTTTCTGTAGTGGCCATTTTTTCCGAAGAACTTACCTATCATCAATATAAAAAGAAGGGAACTGGTTTTAAATTGTTGCAAATTAGTATGTTGGAACCTTTTGTTTTGCATCCATTTATTTTGTATGCGGCAATTAGAGGGAATATAGATTACTATTTTAACAAGAAAAAGAAATGGGGAGAAATGACAAGAAAGGGAATGGCCAAATCTGAAACAAATTAATAATTATTGATGAATGATTGATCATATGAAATTCAACAATTTTAGTACAAATACGTATAAATATATTTATTTAATATTTTCGCTGATCATTACTTTTTGGCTGATAAGTATGTTCGAAATTTATATGATTTCCTTAAGCGGACTTCCTGCATCAAATCTTGGAGCTTCTTTGGGTTATAAATTTCTTAATGATTTTTGGGCCGCTTTGGGAATTGGATTGTTGCTCTTGCCCTTGTATGTATTGTTTCTGCTGTTTAAAAAACCAATAGGAACCATTTTAATGTTGGCACTGTTTTGCCTTGTTGTTATTGGTCAATTTGCTTTGGTAAAATACAGTTTAACCACACTTATAAATTTGGGCGCCGATATTTTGGGCTATTCTTGGAACGATATGTTCACCACAGTCACCGCTTCCCAAACCTTTTCATTTATGTATTTTTTACCCTTTATATTGTTTCCCTTACTTTATGTGGGCATCAATTATTTGTTCAATAAATTTACCAATGAGCGCCAAATTTTTGCAACTGCCATTGTTTTAGTGATTATTTTCGGGAGTTTAAAATTGGTTATTTCTGAATCATCTGAAACCAATTATCAAAATAAAATGTATTATTTGGGTGCCGATATTCTTAGATTCCAAAAAGAGCAAAGCTTAACCAATGCGTATGATTTATTTTATAAGAAGGAATATCCTTTGATGCAATCTTTTCAAAATTCAAAAGATGTATTGTCGCCTTTTTTTAATATTCAGGAAGAAAAACCCAACATTGTAATCATTATTGTTGAAGGACTTGGTGGTGAATTTGTAGGAAAAAACGACTACAGAGGTTTTACGCCTTACCTGGATGCGTTAATTTCAAAATCACTGTATTGGGAAAATTTTATCAGCAATTCAGGAAGAACTTTTGGCGTAATACCTTCATTATTAGGTTCACTTCCTTACGGAGAAAAAGGCTTTTTGGAATTAAATCCTTTGCCTTCCCATTTTTCACTCATCAGTGTTTTAAAAGCAAATGACTACACCACTTCCTTTTATTCTGGCGATCAAGCAAGTTTTGATCGGAAAATCAACTTTTTGGAATACAATGGGATTGATTTTATAACAGATGAAAATAAATTTGGACCAGAATATGTTAAAACTCAAGCAAATTCCGGTGGGTTTTCCTGGGGTTATCCTGATGAGGAAATCTTCAAAAAAACATTGTCTGAACTAGACGGTAGAAAACAGCCGAGATTGGACATTATTGCAACCGCCACAAACCACGAACCATTCGATTTTCCTACAAAAAATGTTTATTTAAAAAAAGTGGACAGTATTTTAAATTCGAACCAGCTTTTTGGCGTTGAAAAAGAGGAAATAAGAAATTATAAGGATATTTTCGCTTCTCTGCTTTATACGGATAAGTCCATAGAAAATTTTATGTTGGCCTACGCAAAAAGACCCGAATATAACAACACTATTTTTATTATTACCGGCGATCACCGGCTTATTCCAATTACCCAAAAAGATAAATTATGCCGTTTTCATGTGCCTTTCTACATCTACAGTCCGATGTTGAAAAAATCGG
>JAAFHC010000151.1 GCA_010906935.1 Gelidibacter sp. | reverse complement strand
CTATTAGAAATTTATGGAACTCATCTGAGGACAATTTGTACTCGGCTTCATTATTGGTATTGCTTGCCTTTATTTTATTACTTATGTTTTATTTCATTAGATCGTTCGCTTTAAAAGCGCAGGACAGAGCAATTAGAGCAGAAGAAAAGTTGAGATATTTTATTTTAACTGGAAAATCGATCAGCAACAAAATTACAACCAGACAATTTGTTGGATTGCGTTTTGCATCCGATGAAGAGTTTGTTGCATTGGTTGAAAAAGCTGTGATTGAAAATCTTTCAGAAAATGACATTAAAAAAGCAATAATCAATTGGAAAGCGGACGAATATCGTGTTTAAGATATAAGTAATCAACTTTTAAAGACAAAAATCCTCCTATTAGATAGGAGGATTTTTAATTTCGAGATTAACTGAAATAGGGCTTTCAGTGGGTATATATGTTGTAACTTTAGATTAAACCACAAAGCTACAAAAATTTAAATAATAATTCAATTAGTCACTTTATTCTGATTTAAATTTTTATAGTTTTTTTTATTGTCATTGTTGAATTTAAGTTATAAAAAGGGATTATAGGTAGTAATAATTTAATATTTTAGCCAAAAATTAATTGAGATGCGCTACTTAAAGCATATAGGAAAATATTTTTTGATGCTTCGGCAAGTTTTTAGAAAGCCACAGAAATGGTCGGTTTTTAGAGAAATGTTGTTTAGAGAAATTGAAGATTTAGGCTTAAAATCATTAGGAATAATTGCATTTATCTCCTTTTTTGTTGGCGGGGTAATAGCCATTCAAACTGCTTTAAATGTTGACAATCCTTTTATTCCTAAATATCTAATCGGATTTGCTACAAAGCAATCTATGATTTTGGAATTCGCTCCTACTTTTATGAGCGTAATTTTGGCTGGAAAAGTTGGCTCTTATATATCTTCAAGTATAGGCACTATGCGTGTTACTGAACAAATTGATGCTTTAGAAGTTATGGGGATTAATTCTTTAAACTATCTGGTATTGCCAAAAATTATGGCAACCATGTTTTTTTATCCCTTGTTAATTTCATTAGCCATGTTTTTGGGAATATTTGGTGGATATGTGGCTGGATCTTTAACTGATTTATTTTATAGTGATGATTATCTTTACGGAATTCGACTTGATTTTGATCCCTATTATATACAATATGCTTTAATAAAAACAGTGGTTTTTGCATTTGTAATTGCAACCATACCTGCATACCATGGCTACTATGTTAAAGGTGGTTCTTTGGAAGTGGGCAGGGCTAGTACACAAGCTGTTGTTTGGACTAGCGTTGTTATCATTTTATTAAATTATTTTTTAACCCAAATGCTATTAGCCTAAATGATTGAAGTTATCGATTTATATAAAGAATTTAAAGGCGTACCGGTTTTAAAAGGTGTTTCTACCACTTTTGAAAAAGGAGTGACTAGTATGATCATAGGTCAGAGTGGATCAGGTAAAACGGTTTTTTTAAAATGTTTGGTTGGGTTACATATTCCTGAAAGAGGGATTATTTCTTTTGATGGAAGAAAGCATACTGAACTTGACATTACAGAACATAGGTTGTTAAGGCAAGAAATCGGTATGGTTTTTCAAGGAGGTGCTTTATACGATTCCTTAACGGTTGAAGAAAATATTATGTTTCCACTTAAAATGTTTGCTGATCAATCTATTTCAGAAAGGATGGATCGTGTAAATTTTGTGTTGAAACGGGTGAATTTGGAAAATGCCAATAAGAAATTCCCTGCTGAATTGTCGGGCGGAATGCAAAAGCGTGTTTCCATTGCCAGAGCCATTGTTATGAATCCAAAGTACTTGTTTTGTGATGAGCCAAATTCTGGCTTAGATCCAAATACTGCTACCGTTATTGATAATTTAATCAAAGAAATTACAGAGGAATATCAAATCATTACAGTGATAAACTCCCACGACATGAATTCTGTGATGGAAATTGGCGAAAAAATTATTTTTTTAAAAGATGGCGTAAAAGAATGGGAAGGATCCAATAAAGAGATATTTAAAACTGAAAATGAGGCGATTGTGAATTTCGTGTATTCCTCTAATTTATTCAGGAAAGTACGAGAGGCATATTTAAAAGAAACAAAGTAGTTAAGAAGTTTGTTTTTATTAAATATACCCTTATATTTGCACCCGCTAAAAAGAAAGAGATTGACCTGGTAGCTCAGTTGGTAGAGCACCTCCCTTTTAAGGAGGTGGTCCTGGGTTCGAGCCCCAGCCCGGTCACAAAAAGCTTCTCAAGATAGAGGGGCTTTTTATTTTGAAATATTGGTGAGATACTCAAGTGGCCAACGAGGGCAGACTGTAAATCTGCTGCGCAAGCTTCGAAGGTTCGAATCCTTCTCTCACCACAAAAGCCCTAAACAAATTAGTTTGGGGCTTTTTTTAATTTTTGTTAATAAAAAATGTTTAACATAAATTAAATAATATTAAACAAAAATGTATCTTTGTCCAGAATAGAATATTTAAGTTATGATAAAAAGGATTATACTTTTCATTTTTTTATTAAACCTGTCATTGGGGTTTTCACAGAATACAGGAACTATCAAAGGAAAAGCAATAGATATACAAACAAGAGGTCAAATGTCTTTTGTAAACATTATTGTTGTTGGAACAAGTATTGGCGCGATTTCAGATGAAAATGGTGCCTTTATAATTAAAAATGTTCCGTTAGGGTATGTGAAAGTTCAAGCGTCTTTTTTAGGATATTTAACTACTTTGTCTGAGGATTATTTGGTGACGAATGAAAAAATACCCTATATTTTTATTGAATTAAAACAAGATAACGAGCAATTGGAAGAAGTGCTTGTGCAAACTAAATTATTCAAAAAATCAATAGAAAGTCCGTTATCTCGCCAATCTCTTGGAATTGCTGAAATTGAAAGGAATCCCGGTGGCAATAGAGATGTTTTAAAAGTGATTCAATCGCTTCCGGGCGTTGCTTCAAATCCGGGCTTCAGAAATGATATCATTATTAGAGGAGGATCGCCTGTTGAAAATAAATTTTATTTGGATGGCATAGAAGTTCCTGTAATCAATCATTTTCAAACACAAGGATCTACAGGCGGACCTGTTGGGATTATCAATGCGGATTTAATTCGAAATGTTGATTTTTCTGCAAGTGCTTTTCAATCTAATAAAGGAAATGCCTTAAGTTCTATTATTGAGTTTACGCAGAAAGACGGAAATCCAGAAAAACTTAATACTAGAGCAACCTTTGGCACTTCAGATGCAGGTGTAACTTTAGATGGTCCAATAAACGATAAAACAACGTTTATAGCATCGTTTCGCCAATCGTATTTACAATTTCTGTTTAAATTAATAAAACTCCCTTTTTTGCCAACTTATAATGATTTTCAGTTTAAAGCAAAACACCAATTGACCGCCAATAGCGAAATTAGTTTTATTGGACTTGGGGCTATTGATAAATTTAGATTGAATGAAAGCGTCAATAAAAATGTTGATGATGAAGAAACCATTAAAAGAAATCGCTACATTTTAAGTATTGTTCCGGTTCAGGAACAGTGGAATTACACAGTAGGAGCTTCTTACAAGCATTATGCAGGCAATTCTATGCAGCAGGTTGTGATTAGCAGAAATGAGTTGAGCAACAATGCTAAAAAGTATTTTAATAACACCGCCAATGCATCTGATTTGTTGTTGGACTATACTTCAAAAGAAACAGAAAACAAGTTTCGGTTTGAAAACACTTCAAATTCAACCGATAATTATAAATTGTCGGTCGGTTTTGGTTTAGAGCAAGCCAAATACACAAATACAACATTTCAAAAAATTGCAAATTCGGAAGGCGTTTCTGAAATAAATTTTTCTTCGGAATTAGCCATGTTTAAATACGCTGTATTTGGGCAAGTTTCAAAAAAATATTTCAATTCTAAATTAGGAACTTCTTTAGGAATTAGAATGGATGGAACGAATTATAATTCAGAAATGCAAAATCCGCTTAATCAATTTTCACCAAGATTTTCTTTGGCATACGAACTCACAAATAAACTGACCATCAATGCCTCCGCAGGTATTTATTCTCAACTTCCAACCTATACAATTTTGGGATATAGAGATGGGGAAAATAATTTGGTGAATAAAAACAACGGATTAAAATATTTGCAGGCAAATCATTGGGTGAGCGGATTCGAATTTACCCCAAACAGCAGTTCAAAAATGAGTGTGGAAGGTTTTTATAAAACCTACAAAAATTATCCTTTTTCAATAAGAAACCAAATCAGTTTGGCAAATTTAGGGGCCGATTTTGGCGTTGTAGGGAATGAAGAAGTAACTTCAACTTCTGAGGGAAGGGCTTATGGTTTTGAATTATTCGCTCAAAAGAAATCCTTCGCCGGTTTGTACGGAATTTTATCCTATACTTTTGTGGTAAGTGAATTTAAAGACAATTTAAACAACTATATTCCTTCTACTTGGGACAACAAACATTTGTTAACCTTAACAGCAGGGAAAAAGCTGAAAAGAAATTGGGAAATTGGCGGTAAATTTAGACTGGTTGGCGGACGGCCTTATACGCCATATGATATGATTGCATCTTCTACAATTGAAAATTATGATATTTCTAATCAGGGAATTTTAGATTTCAGCCAATTAAATACCGAACGATTTAAAACCTTTTCTCAATTGGATCTTCGGATAGATAAAACATGGTTTTGGAAAAAGTTTTCTTTAAATTTTTATGTGGATGTGCAAAACGCTTTAGCTGGTGAAGCGATTGAGCAACCTTATTTAATTCCAACTTTGGATGCCAACGGAAATAAAGTAATTGATTCCAATAACAGTTCCAAATATGTGTTGGAAAGTGTAGAAAATACTTCAGGGACCGTTCTTCCTAGATTTGGCGTTATTTTCGACTTTTAACGATTATTTACAACAAGCGTATCTAAATTTAAACGTGTTTTAAGCCATTTTTTCAATCTAATTTCTTCTTGACGTTTGTTTTTTACCGCAGCATACCATTCGGCGTTAAAAACGGTAATCGTATCTACCTTTTTGAAATTGGTTTTATACAGCTTGGAATAGCTCAATTGCTTTAATCCGCTGTAATTGATTAGGGCTTCCTTGCTAATTTGCACAAAAGGTATTTGATGTGCGTAAAATTTATTTAATTCAGTTTCCAGTAATTTAATTTTATCTTCTTTTTCTTTTAAAGATTCATCTCTTGTGGAAATTAATTTTTGATTTTGCTCATACAATTCCGTTAGGTTTTGGACATCGTGTATTAAATCGGAATCAACGCCTTGCTCAATAATTAATTTTGTCTCTTTAAGGCCATATTTTGAAAGTTTGGCAGTCCAATAATTAATTTCTTCCGGAGAAAGCTTTTTACCATAAACATAAATTTTTATTGTTTTGTTATTATAATTCAGATCTTCATCTTTTTCATCGATAATGCTAATGCCACTCTTTTTTAAATCTGCAATTAAATTTTCTGCCGATTGTTTAAACTGATTTATTTTGAATAAATTAAAAAATAGATAAATACTTCCTGCAAAAACTAGAAATGCAATAAATGAAGCCATCCGTGCTATCTTTTTTCTTTTGGCAGAATCAAGATATTTAAACATAGGGAATTTCAAAAATTTCACAATCACAAAAGCGGCCAAAGCAATAAAAATGGTGTTGATGCTAAATAAGAACATGGAGCCGCCAAAATAACTTAAATTACCTATTGCCAGTCCGTATCCTGCCGTGCAAAGTGGTGGCATTAACGCGGTGGCAATGGCAACACCGGCAATAGTATTGGTTTGTTTTGTTCTTCTGCTTATAGCAATAATTAGAGCCAAACCACCTGCAATAGCTATAAAAACATCGCGAACATCTGGTGATGTTCTTGCCAAAAGTTCAGGAGTTTCGTTTCTGAA
>JAAFHC010000006.1 GCA_010906935.1 Gelidibacter sp. | reverse complement strand
AATTTACGCCATAAGCGCCAATGTGTTGCGTTATTCCTCCGGATTCTCCTGCAATTACATTTTCTTCACGAATATAATCCAATAAGGAAGTTTTTCCATGATCCACGTGTCCCATTACGGTAACAATTGGTGCTCTTGGTTTTAAACCTTCAATGTCATCTTCTTGTTCGTGAATGGCTTCTTCAACTTCCGCTCCAACAAAGTCCAAACTATAGTCAAATTCGTCGGCGACGATGCTAAGTGTTTCAGCATCCAACCGTTGATTCATGGTTACCATTAATCCCAACGACATACAGGCTGAAATAACATTGGTAACAGGAATATCCATCATGGTGGCAATTTCACTTACTGTCACAAATTCCGATACTTTAAGAATTTTGCTTTCAGCTTCTTGTTGCTCAAAGTCTCTTTCAGTTTGTATACGGTGTATATCTCTTTTGTCTCTTCTGTGTTTTGCTCCTTTTCCTTTTTTAGATTTACCTTGAAGTTTTTCTAAAGTTTCTCTAATTTGTTTTTGAACATCAGCTTCAGTTGGCTCTTCTTTTACCAAAGGTTTTCTTCCGCGCACAATTGGAGCAGATTTGTTGGCTCCTTTGTTTTGAGCAAGAATTGGTTGTTTTTTAACGCCTGTAATTGGTGTTATAGGCATTTTTTTTACAATCCTTCTTCTTTTTTTCTTATTTGCGTCGCTATCTTCTTTTTTAACAGCCAGTTCTGGTTTTTTCTTTTTAGGACGTTCAAACTGTTTTAAATCAATTTTTTCGCCAATAATTTTCGGACCCTCTAATTTTGAATACACAGTTTCTATGGTCTGAGATTCTAAGATTTCAGCTTCTGTAAGCGCTGTTTTCTCTTCAATTATTTCAGCTTCTTGTTTTTCAGTTTCCTGTGGTTGCGCAGCTTTCTTAAGAATTGGCTTTTTATGAACCTTAACTTCTTGTTCT
Organism: Gelidibacter sp.; assembly: GCA_010906935.1. GTDB lineage: Bacteria > Bacteroidota > Bacteroidia > Flavobacteriales > Flavobacteriaceae > Lutibacter. The sequence continues at coordinate 45,323 of JAAFHC010000006.1, read as the reverse complement.
TCAGCCTTTGGAGTTTCTATAGGTTTTTCAACAACCTTTTCTTTAATCTTAGGTTCAACTTTTGGCGATTCTTCTTTAATTTCTTCAGCAGGTTTTGGTTGCTCAAGAATCACTTTGGGTTTTTCTTCAACAATAATCTTTGGTGTTTCTTCAACAACAGCAGGTTTTTTCTCAATTTCTGCCTCTTTTGGCTCAATATCAATTTTGCCGACCGTTTTAATCTCTAATTTTTCAGCTTTGGCTTTAATCACCACTTTTTTGGCTTCTTCCTCAAGGCGGTGTTTCTCAACTTCTGCTTCATGAGCGATTCTTAAGGTTTCTTTTTCTTTCCTTTTTTCTTCGCTTACCTCTTTTGAAGCTGCTTTTTTACTTCTGTCTGTCTGAAAACCATCCAATAATATTTCATATTCTTCATCAGATATTTTTGTTGTAGGTCTTGCTTCAATCTCAAAACCCTTTGTTGCTAAATGCTCAACAGCTCTATCTAACGAGATATTCAATTCTCGTAATACTTTGTTCAGTCTTAATGTTTTGTCTTCAGCCATACAATGTTTATTTTTGCCAATTTGTGTTGAATAATTAAAGATTAATCTTTAAACTCTTCTCTTAATATTTTTTGAACCTCTAAAATGGTTTCTTCTTCTAAATCGGTTCTGCTTACAAGTTCATTGATGTCTTTTTCCAAGACGCTTCTTGCGGTGTCTAAACCAATATTTTTAAATTCTTGAATAACCCAAGCTTCAATTTCATCAGAAAATTCAGTCAATTCAACATCATCTTCTGCTTCAACGCCTTCACGTTGCACATCAAGCTCATAGCCTGTTAGTTGTGAGGCTAAACGAATGTTTACGCCATTTTTCCCAATTGCTTTTGATACTTCTTCAGGTAATAAGTATACGTCAACCCTGCCTTTTTTGCCATCTTCACGGCCTTCTTCTTCATGAATTTTCATGGAAACCACTTTTGCTGGGCTCAATGCTCTTGCAATGTATAGTTGGGTGTTTTTTGTGAAATTAATCACATCAATGTTTTCATTCCCCAATTCACGAACAATACCGTGAATACGAGATCCTTTCATCCCTACACAAGCACCAACCGGGTCAATTCTGTCATCGTACGAATCTACGGCTACTTTTGCTTTTTCGCCAGGAATTCTTGCAACGCCTTCAATAGTGATGAGTCCGTCAAAAACTTCAGGAATTTCTTGTTCAAATAATTTTACTAAAAATTCAGGGGCCGTTCTTGATAAAATAATTACGGGTTTGTTGCCGCGTAATTCTACGGATTTAATAATTCCGCGAACCGAGTCTCCTTTTCTAAAGTAATCTGAACGTATTTGTTCATTTTTTGGCAATATAATTTCGTTGCCGTCGTCATCCAACAATATAATCGCATTGTGACGAATATGGTGAACTTCAGCCGTGTAAATATCTCCTTCTAACGCTTTAAACTGCTTGAAAGTATTTGTGCTGTCATGTTCATGTATTTTTGAAATCAGGTTTTGGCGCAAGGCTAAAATGGCTCTCCTTCCAAGGTCGATTAACTTTACTTCTTCCGATACGTCTTCTCCGATTTCAAAATCGGGTTCAATTTTTCGGGCTTCCGAAAGTTCAATTTCTTCATTGTCATCTTCTGACATTCCATCAGCAACCACAATGCGATTTCTCCAAATTTCTAAATCGCCTTTATCCGGATTTATAATAATATCAAAATTATCATCAGATCCGAATTTTCTTTTTAAAGCAGCTCTAAAAACTTCTTCAAGTATTGCCATAAGCGTTACTCTGTCAATATTTTTATCTCCTTTGAAATCTGAAAACGACTCAATTAATGCTAAATTTTCCATGCACTCTCTTAATTAAAATATTATTTTCACTTTTGCTTCTAAAATATTGCTGAAAGGGATTGTTGAATTTTTAGTGACCGTTACTTTTCCTTTCCCTAAAGGTTTTGGTTCACGGGTTTTCCATTCCAATTCAATCTCATTGTCAGTAACATTTTTAAGCACACCTTCAACATTGGTTTTGTCTTTTAACTTTAAAGTTAAAACCCTATTGATATTTTTTTTATACTGCCGATTAACTTTTAACGGATTTGCAATATCCGGAGAAGCTACTTCAAGCGAAAAATCTTCTATTTCTCGATCTAAATTATGCTCAATTCCTCGACTTATTCTAATACATTCCTTTAAAGTTACGCCATGATCGCCATCAACTTCAACAGAAATTTTATTGTCTGCCAAAAATTTCAAGTCTATCAAAAACAACTCTGGGTTTTCTTCGATAGCTTCTTTTACCAAATTTATGACTTTTTCTTTTTGTATCATACTATAAAAAGAGGGGACTTATGTCCCCTCCTAGTCCTTTATCTGTTCTAATTCGGTGCAAATATACTAAGATTTTTTTAAATGATAAAAATTCATGTTTATTTTTAATTTAAAATTATTAACTTAGCATTAGGATAATAAACTATACAACAATTTTTTATGAAAAGTATTCTGGTCCCTATCGATTTTTCTGAACAAGCAAAGTATGCTGCAAAAGTGGCGTCTGATATTGCCAGACTCACAAATTCAAAAATATATTTGCTGCACATGCTTGAACTTCCCACAGGAATTATAGATCCTGCAGGTTACGGTTCTACTAATAATACACCTTCGGCGATGTTGTTTTTGAAAAGAGCGCACGAAAAGTTTGAGGAATTTAAAAGATTGCCTTTTTTGGATGGTTTACAGGTGGAAGATTCTGTACAGTTTCACAAAGCTTTTGATGGAATTATTGATGAAAGTAATAAGCAAAACGCCGATTTAATAGTTATGGGTTCAAAAGGAACTTCCGGACTTGAAGAAATGTTGGTGGGCTCTAATACTGAAAAAGTTGTCAGAAATTCGAATGTTCCCGTGCTAGTTATTAAAAGAGAGATTGATAAGTTTAAAATTGACAATATAGTTTTTGCATCTAATTTTAAAGTTGATCATAGAAATGCTTTCCAAAAAATATTGGATTTCGCGTCACTTTTTAATGCGCGACTGCATTTACTTAAAATAAATACGATTCATAATTTCGAGACGACCAAAGAATCAAGTGATGCAATAAGAAATTTTATCAATGATTTTGATTTGGGTGATTATACCTTAAATATATACAACGATGTTTCTGTGGAAGCCGGTATTTTAAATTTCTCTAAAGTGATAGATGCGGATGTTATCTTATTAAACACTAGCGGAAGAAGAGGTTTGTCGCATTTATTTAACGGAAGCATTGGGGAAGATTTGGCAAATCATGCAAAATTGCCTGTTGTTACATTTAAATTGTAGCGTAAAATTTTCAACTTGTATTACAAAGTATCAAGTATCTATAGTCAGGTAATTGATATTTTTTTAATTGGCATATTGCCAAATTTTTTCGCTATTCTTTTTTCAATGCTAATGGTATTTCACAAATTGGTATTGGAATCATCTTGTGCTTGTTTGCATGGTTTCTTTTTATGTAAATATCAAACACTTCTTTTTCTCTTCCCTCAAAATTGGTAATTTTTTTACCCAACTCAACTTGTTTCATCGCCCATTCCAATTCGTCATAACCTGCGCCAATCTGATCTTCATCAGTTTTGTCATCGCCCCATAAACCATCGGTTGGAGCAGCTTTAATAATTGCTTCATTAATGCCTAAATATTTCGCTATCTCATAAACTTCGGATTTCATTAAATCGGCAATCGGACTTATATCAACACCGCCATCGCCATATTTGGTAAAAAAACCTACGCCAAAATCTTCCACTTTATTTCCCGTTCCTGCAACCAAATAACCTTTTATTCCCGCAAAATAGTACAAAGTAGTCATTCTTAGCCTTGCGCGCGTGTTTGCCAAAGCCATAAAACGTTGTTCTTCATTTTCAACTGCGGGGAAAGTAGCAACCAAACTGTCAAATACCGGAGTTAAATTTACCTGTTTTAAGGTCACTTTTTTAAAGTTTTTTTGTAACCATGAAATATGGTCATAAGCTCTTGTGACTTGATTTTCAGCTTGATGAATAGGCATTTCAAGACATAAAACAGGAAAGCCAGTTTTTGCGCAAAGTGCTGAGGTTACTGCAGAATCTATACCGCCTGAAATTCCGATGACAAAACCATTCACACTCGATTTTTCGGCATAGTCTTTTAACCAGAAAACAATATATTCTACAACTTTTTCAGCGTTCATAATTAATTTTATTTAGTAATTTTGACTTTTTAAATAAAGAATTGTAAATATAGAAATTAATGAACAGACTTTTAATTACTGTGATTGTTTTATTCTTGTCAATTTCCTGTAAAAAAGAAATTGCAAAAAAAGTTGATGTGTCAAACATTAAGGTCACTGTTTCTGTAATTAGGTTTGAACAAAAATTTTACATAGCGGATGAAAATTCGTTGCCTCAATTAAAAAATGAATTTCCTTATTTATTTCCCGCTCAAAATGACAGCATTTGGTTGAATAAAATAAAAGACAAAGAAGAACAGGAATTGTATAGCAAGTCACAAGTTGTTTTTGGAGATTTTGAAAGTGAAAAAGCGCAAATAAAAGAACTTTTTAAACACGTAAAATATGACCATCCAAATTTTGAAACTCCTAAAATAATTACACTTATCACAAATTTGGATTACCAAAACAAAGTTGTTTATGCGGATAGTTTGATGTTTGTTTCTTTGGATATGTATTTGGGGAAAAACAGTGAAGTTTATCAGGATTTCCCTGTTTATTTATCCCAAAATTTCGACAGGTCACGATTGATTGTTGATATCGCCAGCGCCATAAGCGATCGCTATTTTACTGCCGATAAGGGCCGACAGTTTATAGATTTGGTTGTTGGTGCTGGAAAAAAAATGTATATGATTGACAGTTATTTGCCGTCTATTTCTGATGCAAAAAAAATAGGATATAGCAATGCCGAATATGATTGGGCAATGGCCAATGAATCGCAAATTTGGAAGTATTTTATTGAAAATAAGCTGTTATACAGTACCGATTCAAAATTGTTTGATCGCTTTATGGCGGAAGCGCCATTTTCGAAATTTTATATTGATATAGATAAAGAATCCCCAGGAAGAATAGGGGTTTGGTTGGGGTGGCAAATTGTAAAATCCTATATGAAAAATAATGAAGTAACTTTGCAGCAACTTTTGCAAACCGATGCTGAAGAAATATTTAATAAATCAAAATATAAACCAAAAAAATAATGGCAGTAGTACAAACATCAAAAATTGAATTTATTGTAGGTTTAGACGAAAATAAAGTGCCTGAAACTATAAACTGGACGGCAGATGATGGCGAAATTGAAAATGAAAAGTCGAAAGCATTGATGATTTCCGTTTGGAATCCTGAAAAAAAAGAGACGCTTCGCATGGATTTATGGACAAAAGATATGCCTATAGATGAAATGAAACAATTTTTTCATGAAACATTGGTTTCTATGGCAACTTCCTTTGACCGCGCAACAAATGACCATAAAATGACCGCTACCATGCTCGATTTTTGTGATTATTTTGCCGAAAAGTTGGAGTTGAACAAGAAGTAAATGGCGAAAGTTTCAAGTTTTTTCAAGAAAAACCTTTATCCTGAGCGTAGCTGAAGGTAACAACCAAAAACTGTTGCCTGTTTCCCAATGCTTATTGCCTTTTTATTAACGCTATAATTTCGTTGTATTCCTCTGGATTGTTCAAAAAATCTTTTTGGGAGACATCAATAATAAGGGTTTTCAGATTTTCTTCGGTTTTAATAAAACTTGAATAGCCCTGGTGAATTTTATCTAAATATTCAGGCGCGATATTTTGTTCATAATCTCGGCCTCTTTTTTTAATATTTTTGATTAATTGAGGCGTGTCCTGATAAAGATAAATATACAAATCGGGTTTTGAAATTTCTTTGTACATAATGTCGAACATCTTTCGGTACAAATAAAATTCATCTTTTTGCAAAGTGACTTGTGCAAAAATAAGCGACTTAAAAATGTAATAATCCGAAACAATAAAGTTTTTAAACAAATCAAACTGCGCCAAATCATCTGAAAGCTGAGAATATCTGTCGGCTAAAAAACTCATTTCCAGCGGAAAAGCATAGCGGTCGTTGTCCTCATAAAATTTCGGCAAAAACGGGTTGTCGGCAAAGCGTTCCAATATAATTTTTGCGTTAAAATCTTCTGCAATCATAGTTGCAAGCGTTGTTTTACCGGAGCCAATATTTCCTTCAATAGCGATATAATTGAATTTTTCGGCTAGTGAAATCGGGCGTTCAAGCGTAAAGGAAGTTTTTTCTATTTGGCTAAGGTCAGTGCAATTTTCCAAACAAGTTTGTATGCGCTGTTTGGTGATGGGATGAATTAAATTGGGTGCGATTTCAGCCAAAGGAACCATTACAAATTTTCTGTTCAACATATCTTTATGAGGCACCATCAATTCTTTAGATATGATAATCTCCGTATCAAAAAGCAATACATCAATATCAATAATTCGCGCTTTATAACTGGTTTCAGAAGTTCTTTCTCTGCCCAATAAAAGTTCAATTTCTTGAATGGATTTTAGCAGATTTTCGGGGTTTAAACCTGTGGAAATTTGGATACAGCAATTTAAAAAATCGTCGCTTTTAAAACCCCAGGATTCCGTTTCATAAACTGAGGAAATCCTCACAACCGCACCTATTTTTTCTGCAATTAAATCAATAGCCTGTTGTAAATTTACAAGCTTGTTTCCTTGGTTGCTTCCCAAAGATAAATATGTAGGTCTTAAAATTTGCATAAAGTGAATACAAAGAAAAGAAAAGTATCAGATAAAAACCTATCTTTGCACGTCAATTTATAAACATTTATAAACTTTTTTTCGTATTTTAAATTCAAGGTTACTATGATATTTTTAAGAAATTTAATCGCGTCAATTTTAGGGACGTTAATTGCATTGGGCATATTATTTATAATGTTTATTGTGATTGCAATGGCATTTGGTGAATCGGAAAAAGTGGCAGTTAAAGGCAATTCGATTTTGGAAATTAAATTGGATGTAATAGTGAAAGATTATGCGCCAAAAGGTACCGATTTTCTTGAAGAATTTTTGGCTCTTGCTGATGAAAAAATGGGATTGAATGAAATTATCAATGCCATTGAAAATGCGAAGAACGACAAAAATATTGTTGGAATAAGCATCAATACCATTGATGTAAATGCAGGTGTTGCGCAAACTCAAGCCATCAGAAATAAATTGGAAGAATTTAAGGAATCGGGCAAATTCATTATGGCTTATTCCGATGTTTACAATCAAAAATCATATTATCTAAGTTCTGTTGCCGACTCAATTTTTATGAATCCTTTAGGCGGAATTGATTTTAAGGGCTTGTCTTCAGAAGTGTTATTTTTTAAAGATTTGCAAGATAAATCTGGCGTGAAATTGGAGGTGATTAGACATGGGAAATATAAAAGCGCTGTTGAGCCATTTTTATATAATAAAATGAGTGATGAAAATAGGGAACAAATCACCACATTTTTACAATCTATTTGGGGCGAATTGTTAGTGGACATTTCTAAAAGCAGAAATAAATCAATTGAGGAACTTAACACCATTGCCGATAATTTATGGGCACGAAACGCAACCTTGGCCATAGAAAATAATATTGTTGATGACGCTGTTTATTTGGATGAATATGAAACCAAATTAAAAATGGCTTCAGGTATTTTAGCTGATGATGAATTATCTAAAATTACGCTTTCAGATTATATTTCATTAGGAAAAGGCAGGGTTACTTCAACTTCTACCAATAAAATTGCCGTAATTTACGCACAAGGAGAAATCATTTATGGGAAAGGAAATGAAGATTTAATTGGACAGGAATTAATTATAGAAGCCCTACGTAAAGCCAGAAAAGACAAAAATGTAAAAGCCATTGTGTTGCGAATAAATTCACCGGGTGGAAGCGCCTTGGCTTCAGAATTGATTTGGAGAGAATTGGAATTGACCAAAAAGGAACTTCCATTGGTGGTTTCTATGGGAGATCTCGCAGCTTCAGGTGGATACTATATTGCGTGTAATGCAGATAGAATTTTTGCGGAACCAACAACTATTTCGGGGTCAATCGGTGTTTTTGGAGCTTTGCCAAATATGAGCAAATTAGCCGGTGATATTGGTATTAATGCAGAGCAGGTGAGTACCAATAAAAGCCCAAATTACAGTCTTTTCGAACCCATTTCCGATGAGTTTAGAGCGGTAACTACAGAAGGTGTTGAAGATATCTACACAACGTTTGTTGCAAGGGTTTCTGAAGGCAGAAATATGACTATTCAGGCAGTGGACAGCATTGCACAAGGTCGCGTTTGGTCGGGAGTTGATGCATTGCAAAATGGATTGGTTGATGAGTTGGGGAATTTGGATGATGCAGTAAAGTATGCTGCGGAATTGGCCGCAATTGTTGATTATAAAGTGCGCAATTATCCAGATTATAAAATAGACTTAGGCGATAAATTGAGTGGTATTCCTTTTATGAAAACAAAGGAAAAAGCCATGATTGAAGCTTTGGGATTGGAAAATTATAAAACATACCAAACCATTAAACAATTTTCAGAAATAAAAGGAATACAGGCAAGAATGCCTTTTTTGCTGGAAATTAAATAAGATGGTTATTTATATTCGCTCGAAGGTCACAAAGCTGTAATCGTACTTGTTATGATCATCTGCTTTAAAATCTTCTCGTGATGTTTCTTTCCAAATTGTTTTATCAATTTCAGGAAAAAAAACATCGGCCTCAAATTTATGGTGAACAAAAGTGATGTCAAGTTTGTCAGCAAACGGCATTGCTAGTTTGTAAATTTCTGCGCCTCCTAAAATAAACGGATTTTCATCAACTTTTAAGGCAACTTTAAGAGACTCTTTTAATGAATTTACCACCACACAGTCTTCAGCTTTATAATTTTTATCGCGCGTAATGAGAATATTTGTTCTGTTTGCAAGCGGTTTTCCTAACGATTCATAAGTTTTTCGACCCATAATAACAGCGTGGTTTAAGGTCGTTTTTTTGAATCGTTTTAAATCGGCAGGCAAATACCAAATCAATTGATTGTCTTTTCCTAACGCGTTATTCGCCGCGATGGCCGCCATAATTGTTACCATTCTTCTGTTGCGTTGTCTAAATCACTTTTTCTTTTTTCTTTTTCAAAATTATAAAGTTCTTGTGATTTTTCAGCTTTTAATGCATAGTCATCGGCCATTTCTTTTTCTAACTTGGCGATTTTCAATTCTTGCTCCCGCACTAATTTTTCGGTTTGTATGCGTTCCCAGTCTTTTCCCATAAAACGATGGGTAACAAATACATTTATAAAATGCAATACAAAGAAGAAAAGCCATAAAATGATGGCCCAAACAAACCAATTTTCAACAACATTTTCGCCAACTTTCAAAAATTTGTTAAGCAGTATTAAAAAAACAGCGCCTACTAAAAACACTATAAAATGATAGTACAGCCTCTTTTTTTGTTTTGAGCGCGCTCGTGCATTTTCGTATAATTCGTGTTGATCATTCATAGTATCCATATTTTTACATATTTTTAACCCATTCTTTAATATAGGCCGTAAAATCTTCCGTTTCATTTTCGTTTTCTTGTTGCAATTTTTCATTGGCCAATTCTAAAAACTTTGAAATATTTTTATCGGAAGTGTTAAAAAGACTTTCAAGGGATTTTAATAGTTCAATATCATCAATCTCAATGATTCTATTAATAATGGCGATTTTAAGTTTAGGTGCATCCATGCTTCTTTTTTTAAGGAGCCTAAATATATTAAATGTTTTACAAATTGTTTATTAAAGAATTATTAAATTTTAATAATTCTTTTTGATGATTTGTTGCCAAGCTAATTTTAGGCGGCTGAGGTTTGTTTTAAAATTAAACAGAAACGTCTCCTTTAATATGTGGATGTGGATCGTAATTTATCAAGGTAAAATCTTCAAACTTAAAATCGAAGATGTTTTTAACTTTCGGATTTATTTCCATTTTGGGCAATTCTCTGGGCGTTCTTGATAATTGCAATTTAATTTGTTCACTATGATTGCTGTAAATGTGTGCATCACCAAAAGTATGGATAAAGTCTCCAGGTTTTAAATCGCAAACCTGCGCAACCATCATGGCGAATAAAGCATAGGAAGCGATATTGAAAGGAACGCCTAAAAATATATCGGCACTGCGTTGGTATAGCTGACAGGATAATTTTCCGTCGGCCACATAAAATTGAAAAAACGCGTGACAAGGAGGCAAAGCGGCTTTTCCATTGGCTACGTTTTCAGCAAAAGGAACAGCAGTATTTGGCAAAACACTTGGATTCCAGGCAGAAACCATCAGTCTCCTGCTGTCGGGATTTGTTTTTATGGTTTGGATAAGTTCTGTAATCTGGTCAATGCCTTCACTGTTCCAGTTCCGCCATTGATGCCCGTAAACGGGTCCTAAATTTCCGTCTTCATCTGCCCAAGCATCCCATATTTTCACCCCGTTTTCATTCAAATATTGAATATTGGTGTCGCCTTTTAAAAACCACAACAATTCATAAATAATGGATTTCAAATGCAATTTTTTTGTGGTCAACATAGGGAATCCTTCACTTAAATCAAACCGCATTTGGTAACCAAACACACTTTTTGTTCCGGTTCCTGTTCGGTCTTCTTTTAGCGTTCCTTTATCTTGAACGTATTTTATTAAGTCTAGATATTGTTTCATTGCATTGTTTATTTGTTGAAGCGTTTATTTGTGAATAGGTGCACAAAAAAACAAATACTTTCAGTAGTTTATTTTTAATTAAATTTAATATTCCCCCTTCGGGGGCTAGGGGCCTTACCCAATAATCATTCCCGCAATGGTTGCTGATAACAATGAGGCGATTGAACCTCCTATTACGGCCTTTAGTCCGAATTCCGACAATGTTTTTCTTTGTCCCGGCGCCAAGGAACCAATGCCGCCAATTTGAATGCCAATAGAAGCGAAGTTGGCAAAACCGCACAACATATAAGTGGCCATAATAACCGATTTGCTGTAGGTAAGATGGGTTACATTGGCCATGTTTTTTAATTCAGCCAACTGAATATATCCCACAAATTCACTTGCGGCTAATTTCACACCTAATAATTGCCCCATGAGCATCATATCTTCTCTTGCAACCCCAATCAACCACATTAAAGGCGCAAAAATAATCCCTAAAATAGATTCCAAAGAAAATTGTTGGTATGGCGTATATGCGACAATCCAGTCGTTTAAATAAGTCACAGAACCAACCCATCCCAAAATACCATTTATCATGGCAATTAAAGCCACAAAAACCAACAACATAGCGGCAACATTTGCGGCTAATTTTAAGCCTTCAGTGGTTCCGTTTGCGATGGCATCTAAAACATTTGAGCCTATTTTTTCTTGGGAAACATTTACGTCGGTATTAATTTCCTCTGTTTGCGGATATAGCATTTTTGAGATTACAATAGCTCCAGGTGCTGCCATTACTGAGGCAGCCAATAAATGTTTGGCAAATTGTAGTCGTAAAACAGGATCGTTTCCGCCTAAAAATCCTATGTATGCTGCCAAAACGCCTCCCGCAACAGTGGCCATTCCGCCAATCATCACCAGCAATATTTCTGAACGGTTCATGCGTTCCAAATAGGCTTTTATCAATAATGGCGCTTCTGTTTGTCCTAAAAAAATATTTCCGGCAACCGATAAACTTTCGGCACCTGAAATTTTTAATAATTTGGTTAAAAACAACGCCATTCCTTTTACAATAATTTGAATGACACCCAAATAAAATAACAAGGAAGTTAATGCGGAAAAGAAGATGATGGTGGGCAGAATTTGAAATACAAATATAAACCCATAGGACTCAATATTCATTAAGCCTCCAAATAAAAACTGACTTCCGGCAGCGGTAAAATCTAATATACTGGTGAAAATTCCACCAACAAATTCGAATATGCGTTGAACAAAAGGCACTTTTAAAACACCAACACCAATAAGCAATTGGGCGGTTAAACCTGCACCAACTGTTTTCCAATTAATGGCTTTGCGGTTATTGCTGAATAAATAGGCGATAAGTAGCAATGATACCATTCCCAAAACCCCGCGCCACAATGATGTTGTTGTGAATCCTTGGCTGTCAATAATGGTGTTTTGGATGGTTTCTTGTGCGTTTGCTGAAAAAATACTAAAGAAGATTAGGGTAGCTAAACTTATTTTTTTTATCATAAAGTAGGTTGTTATGAAGTGCGTTTGGTTATTTCATCACGAATTTTTGCAGCCAATTCATAATCTTCATTTAGAACAGCTTTGTCTAATTTTTCATTTAATTCTTCCAGTGTATCTTTTGAAAACGAACTTTCCTTTTCAGGTTCATCGATTAGTTTTTCAATGCTTAAGGTCCCTTTTTCGTCCGATAATTCATCTTTGGCTTTTAAATAAATTCCCGCCTTGTCCAAAATATTTTCATAGGTATAAATTGGTGCGTTAAATCGTGTTGCCAAAGCAATGGCATCAGAAGTTCGGGTATCAATAATTTCCTCAATTTTATCGCGCTCACAAATTAAACTTGAATAAAACACGCCATCAACCAATTTATGAATGATAACCTGTTTAATTGCAATGTGAAATCTATCGGCAAAAGACTTAAATAAGTCGTGCGTAAGCGGACGAGGAGGTTTAATTTCTTTTTCCAAAGCAATGGCAATGGACTGTGCTTCAAAAGCCCCAATTACAATTGGTAAGGTTCTGGATCCGTCTACTTCACTCAAAACCAAGGCGTAAGCGCCGCTTTGTGTTTGACTGTAAGATATTCCTTTTATATTTAGGCGAACTAAACTCATAAGTTAAAATTAACAAAAAAGACTGTCTAATCAAAGGAATTTATCCCAATAATTAGGCAGCCTTATTTAGAGGCACAATTTAATAAAATTATGCGTTATTTGCTTTAAATTCTTTTAACTTTTCAATTAATTTTGGAACTACTTCAAAAGCATCGCCAACAATGCCGTAATCTGCCGCTTTAAAGAAAGGTGCTTCGGGATCTGTATTGATAACCACTTTAACTTTTGAGGAGTTTACACCGGCCAAATGTTGGATGGCGCCAGAAATTCCAATGGCAATGTAAAGGTTTGAAGATACTGGTTTTCCGGTTTGTCCAACATGTTCACTATGAGGTCTCCAACCCAAATCTGATACTGGTTTTGAACATGCGGTTGCTGCACCCAAAACACTGGCCAATTCTTCTATCATTCCCCAATTTTCCGGACCTTTCAACCCTCTTCCTCCTGAAACTACTATATCGGCATCGGCAATAGTAACTTTACCGGAAGTTTGTTCAATAGAAGTTGAAACCAAATTGCTTTCAACCAAAATAGGCGAAAATTCCTCGCTTGTACCAGAAACTTTGTTTTCAAACAATCCGAAAGCATTTTTGGCAAGTGCAATCACTTTAACTTCGGTTAGTATTTGTGTGTTGTTAAATGCTTTGTTTGAAAATGTTTTTCTTTTTAAAGTAAATGGAGATGTGGCACTAGGCAATGCAATCACATTGCTTGCAAAACCTGCATTTAAATTGGCGGCAACCATTGGAGCAAAGTACAAGCCGTTCGCATTTGAATCGATGATGACAACTTGTGCACTTTCTTTTTCAGCAGCTTGTTTAACAATATTGGCATATACTTTCGCATTAAAAGGTTTCAATGCGGTATTTGTAACTGTTAAAACTTTTTCGGCACCATAATTATAAAGTATTGTGACTTCATTTGAATTTATCGTCAATACCACTAAATTGGTTCCCATTTGCTCAGCAACTTTTTTCCCGTAGGAAGTTACTTCTAAAGCAGTTTTTTTAAATTTTCCTTCCGATGATTCGGCAAAAACTAATACTGACATAATTATTTAGATTTTGGATTTTAAATTTTTGATTTTAGATTTGTTTTTTCTAAAATTAAAACTAAAATGAATTTATATTTTTAATTCTTGTTGAACGGTTAAACGATAAAAAAAATAAACGTTTAATCAATGATTTTATATAACTTTTGCTTCGTTGTGCAATAAATTTATGAGTTCACCCACATTGTCTGCATCCACTAATTTACAAGCCGATTTTGCTGCTTGTTTTTCAAAAGAAACGATAGCTGTTGTTGCAGCTCCATTGGAAGATTCAACAATTGTCAATGGTTTTTGACGCGCCATCATAATACCGCGCATGTTTGGAATTCGCAAATCTTTTTCTTCAACCAAGCCTTTTTGTCCGGCAATAATCAAAGGAAGATTTGAGGAAAGTTGCTCTCTTCCGCCATCAATTTCACGTGAAATAGTGGCTTTATCACCTTCAATTTCTAGTCCGATACAAGCATTTACAAAATTATAGCCTAAAAAGGCAGCAAGCATTGCAGGCACCATTCCACCGTTATAATCGATAGATTCTTTTCCGGCAAGCACCAAATTGTAGCCGCCATTTTTAACCACTTCGGCCAATTCTTTTGCAACGGTAAAACCATCTAAAGCTTCTGTATTTACCCTAATGGCATCATCGGCGCCAATGGCCAAAGCTTTTCGCAAGGTGGGTTCTGTTGTGGCGTTTCCAACTGTGGCAACGGTAACTGTGGCTCCTTGTTTTTCTTTAAACCACATAGCTCTTGTCAATGCAAATTCATCATAGGGATTTATTACAAATTGCACACCATTGCTGTCAAATTTTGCATTATTATCTGTAAAATTGATTTTTGAGGTCGTGTCCGGCACGTGACTGATACAAACTAATATTTTCATGAAATCTAAGTTTTTGGATATTTGGTATAAAATTACACGTCTTTCTAATTATTATGCTACGAATATAGTATTTTTTTTAAATATATTATGCACGCATAGTAATTTTTTTATTAAAACATTATTTTTTGATTGAATTGTTATAATGCTTAATTTTGCAAATCCTAAAAAACTGAATAAGATGAGGACTATACAATTTAGAGAAGCCATTTGTGAAGCAATGAGCGAAGAAATGCGAAGGGATGAAACTATTTACCTGATGGGCGAAGAAGTTGCTGAATATAATGGAGCTTATAAAGCTTCAAAAGGAATGTTGGATGAGTTTGGCGCAAAACGCGTAATAGACACTCCCATTGCAGAATTGGGTTTTACCGGAATTGCAATTGGATCTGCCATGAACGGAAATAGGCCAATTGTGGAATATATGACCTTTAACTTTGCTTTGGTTGGTATTGACCAAATTATAAATAACGCTGCGAAAATCAGACAAATGTCGGGCGGACAAATAAATTGCCCTATTGTATTTAGAGGGCCAACAGGATCTGCAGGCCAATTGGGAGCTACACATTCACAAGCATTTGAAAATTGGTTTGCAAACACGCCTGGTTTAAAAGTGGTGGTGCCATCAAATCCATATGATGCAAAAGGATTGTTAAAAGCCGCGATTAGAGATGATGATCCAGTTATTTTTATGGAATCTGAACAAATGTATGGTGATAAAGGTGAAGTGCCAGATGGTGAATATATTGTGCCAATTGGTGTTGCCGATATAAAAAGAGAAGGAACAGATGTAACAATAGTTTCTTTCGGAAAAATAATTAAAGAGGCTTATAAAGCTGCTGAAATTTTGGAAAAAGAAGGGATTTCGGTTGAAATTATTGATTTGAGAACCATTAGACCAATGGACAGTGAAGCCATTTTTAAATCGGTAAGAAAAACAAATCGCTTGGTTATTTTGGAAGAAGCTTGGCCTTTTGGAAGTGTTTCGTCTGAAATTACTTTCCAAGTTCAGGAAAATGTATTCGATTATTTAGACGCTCCTATAAGAAGAATCACCACTGCAGATACGCCTGCGCCATATTCTCCTGTTTTATTGGAAGAATGGTTGCCAAATGCAAATGATGTGGTAAAAGCGGTGAAAGAAGTACTGTATAAAAAATAAGGGCATAATATTTGCCTGCAACTACCTTTCAAAATTATCTTGAAAGGTTTTTTTATGATGACTAAAAAATATATTTTCTTAAGTTTTATGTTTTCGCTTGTTTTTTTATCAGGGTATTCCCAAGTGAAAATAAGTGGCGTTGTGAAGGACGAAAATAATCAATCGATTCCTTTTGCCAGTATTGTTTTTGTGGGTTCTTCAACAGGAACGGTTTCCGATGAAAACGGAAAATTTTATTTGGAATCCGTTAAAACCTATACAAAAATAGAAGTTTCTTTTTTGGGCTATGAAAATAAAATTGTTCCAATTAAAAGCAGGAATTTTAATTTAATTATTGTTTTAAAAGAAGCTGCCGCACAATTAGAGCAGGTTTTTATCTACAGCGGAAAAGTTAAGAAAAAGGGAAATCCAGCCATCGCCATATTGGAAAAAATTTGGGCTAAAAAGCGTGAAAATGGCATCTATTTATTTGACCAATATCAATACAACAAGTATGAGAAATTGGAGTTTGATATGAATAATATTGACAGCGCCTTAATTAAAAGCAAACTTTTTAAAGGAATGGAGTTTGTTTTTGAAGGGATTGACACTTCAAATGTGACAGGAAAAGCATTCTTGCCAATTTTTATCAACGAGTCCGTTTACAAATCTTTTGGAAAAAATAAAGGAGGAAAAAAACTAAAAGAAGATTTGGTGGCCAATAAAAATTCGGGATTCAGTAACAATCAAAATGTAATCGCATTTATCAAAGATTTATATGTGGACTATAATGTTTATGACAGCTACATTAAAATTTTCGACAAAAGTTTTGTGAGCCCAATTTCAAAAGCCGCAGGCGTTTCAACCTATAATTATATTTTGGCCGACAGCGCTTTTATCGATAATAAATGGTGTTTTAATATTTTATACTATCCGCGAAGAAAAGGGGAACTCACTTTTAAAGGTAATTTTTGGGTGAATGATACCACTTTTGCCATTAAAAAAATTAATATGCAGGCCAATAAAAGCGCCAATATTAACTGGGTAAAGGATATTTATATTGAGCAGGATTTTGAGGTTTTAAATGATTCGGTGTTTTTACTGCAACGCGATTACATGATGTCCGATTTTAGTTTGAATAAAAAGGACAAATCAAAAGGTTTATATGGAAAAAGAACCACCATGTTTAAAGATTACAAATTCAATATAAAAAAGGAAGATGCTTTTTATAATGAGGAAATAAACGCATACGATAAAAATATTTACGCGAAAACCGATGATTATTGGAGCGAAAATCGACAGGAAAAGCTAAACGAAAATGAATTGGGAATCTATAAATTGTTGGATACTTTATCAACCGTTCCTAAATTTAAACGCATATATAATTTGGTTTCCATTTTGGGCTCCGGTTACATAGAGTTTAACAAATTTGATTTTGGTGATGTTTTTTCAACCTTCGGAAAAAATGATGTTGAAGGATGGCGTTTGCGTGCTGGAGGAAGAACCTATTTGGGCGGAAATGAACCTTGGCGACTTCAGGGATATACCGCTTACGGATTTAAAGACGATAAATTCAAGTATGGTTTTTCAGGAAAATGGATGTTAAATCCAAAAAGCAGATTCACTGTTGGATTGGGAAATAGGCGCGATGTAGAACAAATTGGCGTAAGCTTAACCACAACAAATGATGTGATGGGCAGAAGTTTTGCCTCATCTTCCTTATTTTCATCGGGAGATAACAGCAAACTGACTTCTATCAATTTATCAAATTTTTTCATGTCAATTGAACCCCGACATAATTTAAATTTTAAAATTGGCGCTTCCTACAGAACCTTGGAATCGGCATCGCCGCAAACCTTTAATTTAGATTATTGGGTTGATAAAGAAAACAATATTAAAAAATCAGAAGTAGCACAATCTGAAGTCGATTTTACAGTGACTTATACACCAAGCAGAAAAACAATTGGCTTTGGCGTTGAACGCAATGAAGTAACCGATACTTATTCAACGTTATTTTTGAATTATTCTAAAGGGATTAAAGGCTTATTTAACAGCGATTTCGATTATCATAAAGTCCAGTTTTATTACCGTCAGCCCATATTAATTGGAGGTTTGGGCAGAATGTTCACCACCTTTGAAGCGGGGAAAACATTTGGTGAAGTGCCACTCGGACTCCTAAATGTTGTTCCGGGAAACCAGTCTTATTTCACTATTGAAAACACCTATTCCTTATTGGATTATTATGAATTTGTGACCGATACTTACGCCTCTCTTCATGTGGAACACAATTTTAACGGAAAATTCTTTTCAAGAATTCCATTATTCAGAAAACTCAACTTGCGCGAAATTGTTGGTGCAAAAGCAGTTTGGGGACAAATTTCCGATAAAAATATTGCGCTGAGCGCTTCAAATATAAATTATTTGGCACCTTCAAAAGTATATTATGAATACAGCGTTGGTGTAGGCAATATTTTTAAGGTTTTTAGAATTGATTTTAGCTGGAGAGGAAATTATAGAGATGTGCCAAATGCCAATAATTTTGCCATAAAAGGCGCCTTCGGATTTCATTTCTAAAATTTACTACAAATAGATATTTGTTGGAATATGATTTTTGTATTTTTGAAAAAAATTTAACTATTTAACTAATAGAAAATGAGCAATAAAACCGAAAAGACATTCGACGTGTTAATTGAAATACCAAAAGGAAGCAGAAACAAGTATGAGTATGATTTTGTGTTGCATAAAATTAGATTCGACAGAATGTTGTTTTCCTCTATGATGTATCCTGGAGATTACGGATTTATCCCTGAAACATTGGCCTTGGACAAAGATCCACTGGATGTTTTGGTGTTGGGCGGTGAACCAACTTTCCCTATGTGCGTGATGGAAGTTAAACCCATTGGCGTTTTTCATATGACCGATGAAAAAGGGCCGGATGAAAAAATTATTTGTGTGCCAATTTCAGATCCAATCTGGAATGTGTTAAATGATATTTCAGATATGAATCCGCATCAGGTAAAAGAAATTGAACACTTCTTTCAAGTTTATAAAGATTTGGAAAAAAAGAAAGTCGATGTTGGTGGTTGGGGAGATGTTAAAGAAGCCTATGAAATTGTTGCGCAATGTATTGAGCGCTATAATTTGAGCGAACATAAGAAAAAAAGGACGTTTACCATTTAATTGATAAAATAAAGACCTTAAAACTGAACCATCTTTAAAAATTAGAGATGGTTTTTTTTATCTGTCTAAATTTACTTATTTTAGCCTCCACAAAAAAATTAACTAATAACAAACATTTAAATAATGGAATTAATCGTAAAATTTTTACCTCTTTTTGGTATTGCGGCACTTGTATTTGTGTTTTTCAAAAATTCTTGGGTTACAAAACAGGATGGAGGAAATGAAAAAATGGCAAGAATTGCCAAAAACATTGCCGATGGAGCTATGTCATTTTTGAAAGCAGAATATAAAATACTTTCAATTTTCGTTATTGCTGTAGCAATTTTACTCTATTTTAAAGGAACTTATGAAGCCGGATCGAACGGTATGGTTGCAGTTTCCTTTATTGTAGGCGCATTTTGTTCTGGATTGGCTGGTTTTATTGGAATGAAAGTTGCCACCAAAGCAAACGTAAGAACCACGCAAGCTGCTAGAGCATCTTTAGGAAAAGCGTTAGAAGTTGCTTTTGCAGGTGGAGCAGTTATGGGATTGGGCGTTGTTGGTCTTGGTGTTTTAGGATTGAGTTCATTATTTATGTTTTATAGCGGACAAGGATGGGCTATTTCTGAAGTGTTGAATGTGCTTTCAGGATTTTCATTGGGAGCGTCATCAATAGCTTTATTTGCACGTGTTGGCGGCGGTATTTATACCAAAGCGGCCGATGTTGGAGCCGACCTTGTTGGTAAAGTGGAAGCCGGAATTCCGGAAGATCACCCTTTAAATCCTGCAACTATTGCAGATAATGTTGGTGACAATGTTGGAGATGTTGCCGGTATGGGCGCCGATTTATTTGAATCGTATGTAGGTTCTATTATTGGAACTATGGTATTGGGCGCTGCTTTTGTGACCATACCTGCTTTTCAAGCTTCATTTGATGGTTTAGGCGCAATTTATTTACCGTTGGTTTTAGCGGCGGTAGGTATTGTAATGTCAATTATAGGAACATTTTTCGTAAAAGTAAAGGATGGTGGAGATCCACAATCGGCTTTAAATATTGGAGAATTTGGTTCGGCAGGCTTAATGGTTGTTGCTTCTTATTTTATCATCAATCAAATGCTTCCTGAAACTTGGATGTTTAAGGGTATTGAATATACTTCAAATGGCGTATTTTTTGCTACAATCGCTGGTTTAGTGGCTGGTTTGTTGGTAGGAAAAGTGACTGAATATTATACAGCAACTGGTAAAAAACCTGTGATGTCTATTGTTAGACAATCAGAAACTGGTGCAGCAACAAATATTATTGCAGGTTTGGGCGTTGGAATGATGTCAACAGCCATTCCAATTTTGTTAATTGCAGCAGCAATTTTAGTATCACATCATTATGCCGGTTTATATGGTATTGCTATTGCAGCCGTTGGTATGTTGGCAAATACAGGAATTCAGTTGGCAGTTGATGCTTACGGTCCAATTTCTGACAATGCAGGCGGTATTGCTGAAATGGCTGAATTGCCAAAAGAAGTGCGTGAACGCACAGATAAACTAGATGCCGTTGGAAATACAACCGCAGCTATTGGAAAAGGATTTGCCATCGCTTCTGCCGCATTAACGGCTTTGGCTTTGTTTGCCGCTTTTATGCAAACTGCAAATTTAACGTCTATTGATGTTTCTCAGCCTAAAATTATGGCAGGACTTTTTATTGGTGGTATGTTACCATTTGTTTTTTCAGCCTTGGCAATGAATGCTGTTGGACGTGCTGCAATGGCAATGATTGAAGAGGTTCGTCGTCAGTTTAGAGACATTCCTCAGTTAAAAGCCGCACTTGTGGTGATGAAAAAATACGATTCTGATATGTCAAAAGCATCAGAGGAAGACAGAAAAATATTTGATGAAGCAGATGGTGTTGCAGATTATGCAAAATGTGTTGAAATATCCACAAAAGCATCATTAAGAGAAATGGTATTGCCTGGTTTAATGGCAATTGCAGTACCTGTAATTGTTGGTTATGGGGAGAAATTGTTTGGTATTGGTGGACCTGAAATGTTGGGAGGTTTATTGGCTGGTGTTACCGTTAGTGGAGTTTTAATGGCAATTTTCCAATCTAATGCCGGTGGCGCTTGGGATAATGCGAAAAAAACTATTGAAGAAAAAGGATTAAAGGGAACCGATACTCATAAAGCATCAGTAGTTGGTGATACCGTTGGTGATCCATTTAAAGATACTTCAGGACCATCATTGAATATTTTATTAAAATTAATGTCGGTTGTAGCTTTGGTAATTGCGCCAAGTATTGCGCTTTCTGCCGATGAGGTTGCAGAATATGCAAGAGAAAATGCACCAACCGAAATGGTTTCTCATGAAATTTCCAAAGAAGTACAAGTGATGATGAACACAAATGAAGATGGAACTGTTAAAGCGACAGTAACCACAACAACAACGGATAATGGAACTGTTACAACTGACGAAAAAGTTTTTGAAGGAACTGAAGCTGAAGTAAAAGCTGAAATTCAAAATCTTAAGGATGTTAAAGTTGAAGTTAATACAACAACCCAAGAGTGATTCTTAAAAGATTGATTAAATGATAAAACAAAAAACCTGCCAATTGGCAGGTTTTTTTATGCTTATTTTTTGTTTGATATCTTTCACTTCCACTTGACAAAATTTTTTAAGAAAAGCGATTGATGCTTTATATGCTGTCCTCTTTATTTTCGAGATTTAACTTATCTATTAGGTTGTATTTTGCTTGTCTGGTTTTCCAACGATCACGTGCATATGTTTGCATGTTGGTCACGGTATCTTTTTCGTCAGTTATTTCAAGTCCAAGCAATGTTTCAATAATATCTTCAAGGGTTACAATACCATCCATACCGCCATATTCATCAATAATTACGGCAATATGTTCCTTTTTCTCCAATAGAATTTCCCAAGTGCTAAATAGCACTTTCGAATCTTGTACAAATACAATTTCGCGTTTAATATCCTTCAGTTTTAAATCAAGTTGTCCCTCGGCAAGTTTTTCAAAAACCGATTGTCTGAACACATAACCTGTTATGTTTTCTGTACTTTCTGAATATATGGGAATCCGTGAGTATTTCAGGTAATCTTTATTTCTTAAAAAATCATTTAATGTTAAATTTTCATCGGCAACAGCAACCACCACTCTTGGCGTCATAATTTCAGTAACTTTTACATTCTTAAGTCGAAGTAAATTTTGAATAATCTTATGCTCTTTTTCTGAAAAAATACCTTCGTCAGCACCAATACTCGCCAAGGCCGATATTTCTTCCCTGCTGGTAGATTGCTCATTTTCATTTCCTGAAATAGCTCTTGTAATATAGGCCGACATAATAACCAAAGGGTAGGTAACAATAATCATAATTCTTATTAATTTTGATGAAACCTTGGCCAAACCTCTCCAATAATTCGCCCCTATAGTTTTGGGAATAATTTCTGTAAGCACCAGTATTAAGATGGTTAAAATGGCTGAAACAATTCCGAAGGATGATTCTCCAAATATTTTGACTGCTTGTGCACCAACACCTGCTGCGCCAACGGTATGCGCAACAGTGTTAAGCGTTAAAATTGCAGATAAAGGTTTGTCAATGTTGCTTTTTAAGTCAATAAATACTTTTGCCCATGCATTGCCTTTTCCTTCTTTCACAATTAAGAATGAAACTGGTGTAGAAAGCAATACCGATTCCATAATTGAACACAGAAAAGAGATGGTTAATGCAAGAAATAAGTAGACTAAAAGTAATGTCATTTTTTTTCTTCAAATATAAAATTTAATTCTGATAAATATATTGAATG
Organism: Gelidibacter sp.; assembly: GCA_010906935.1. GTDB lineage: Bacteria > Bacteroidota > Bacteroidia > Flavobacteriales > Flavobacteriaceae > Lutibacter. The sequence goes on along the minus strand of JAAFHC010000006.1, from coordinate 22,442 downwards.
TTGAAAATCACTAAAAATTCTTATGAAGTTCCTTTTTATCCACGAAATATGTATATAAAGGTTGTTGAAGTTACATTAAATTTTTCAACAAATTTTCTGAATCATTGGGTTGAAGGCTTTTGAAGCAACCATCACTTTTGTCCCAACTTTTAAGGTGTTTATTTCACCTTCTGTGGCAATTACTTTGATGATGTTTGATCCGGAAAGCACACTGATAATGTACACCACATCACTTTTTTCAATGGCTATAATTTCTCCAGTAAGTTTAAATTTACTGCTTATTTTATCTTCAGAAAAAACAAAAGATGGCGTTCCTTCTTTGATGATTTTTCCTTTATCAAGCAAAATTACGTGGTCGGAAAGTTTAAAAATTTCTGGTAAATGATGGCTTACCAAAATGGTGGTAAGTTTGTAGTGTTGGTGCGCTTTCAAAATAAAATCCTGCAATTTAAAACGCATTTCGTCGTCAAGTGCAGAAAGTGGTTCGTCAAGCAACAATATTTTTGGTTTCCGCGCAATGGCTCTTGCCAAAGCGACACGCTGTTTTTGACCGCCCGATAAATTTTGGGGTTTGCTGTTTTGCAAAGATTGCAATTCCATTAATTCCAGCAATTCATTTACAATATTTTTATCATTTCCTTTTTGAAGGGCAAAGGCCAAATTTTCCCGAACGGTTAGATTAGGAAATAACGCATAATCTTGAAACACAAATCCGACCGAACGTTTTTGAATGGGCAAAACAATTTTTTTCTCGGTATTGTTCCAACATTCTCCGCCGACTTCAATCAACGATTTCTCAGCATCTGTAAGTCCGGCTAAAATTCTGAGAATGGTTGTTTTTCCGGCACCTGAATTTCCATAAATCGTGATAAATTGTCCTTTTTCAATAGAAAATGACACGTCCAAAGGAAGTTTTCCATCGGCTGTTTGCAATGTTTTATGGGCGTAAAATTTAATCATTGTTTAGCGGATTTGCTTTGCTGAAGGAGTTGTTAATGAGGTAAACACCCAAAAGGACCGAAAAGGTGAAAACAAAAAGGATTCCGGCATACAGATTTGCGGCATCATAATTCATCGCTTGCACTTCATCATAAACAGCGATGGAAGCCACCTTGGTTTCTTCTGGAATGCTTCCGCCAATCATTAATACAACGCCAAACTCACCAACAGTGTGGGCAAAAGTAAGCACAATTCCTGTTAAAATGGAGGTTTTTATATTTGGAAGCAAAATTTTGACAAGCGTTGTAAATTTCGATTTCCCCAGGGTAAATGAGGCTTCTTTAAGTGAAACAGGCAAATTTTTTAATCCGGCCTGAATGGGATGCACCATAAAAGGCAAACTGTAAAATACCGAAGCAATAATTAATCCTTCAAAGGTAAAAACCAACTGAATGTCAAAATACTGATTCAAAAATTCTCCAAAGGCATTTTGCGGACTAAAAGCGACCAGCAAATAAAATCCTAAAACAGATGGCGGCAATACCAACGGCAGACTTACAACAGCTTCCACAACCGATTTTAATTTAAATTTGGTGTACGCCAGCCAATAAGAAAGCGGCACTGAAACCACAAGCAAAATAATGGTGGTTATTAAGGCCAGTTTTGCGGTCAACCATAAAGGCGCTAGATCAATCATTGGGCGATAAACTTACTTCGTTTGTTTTTATTAAGGCTAAAACAGCATCTCCATTTTTCAAATTTAATGTTTTTACTGCATTGGTTGTTATAATGGAATTAATAGTTATTTCCCCAAAACTCAAATGCAATTCACTTAAAATTTCTCCATTTCTCATAGATTCAATTTTACAAAGAATTTTATTCTGAATGCTGATGTTCAGCGGTTCATTTTTTGCTATGATCACTTCTGTTTCCTTAAAATACACATTAACGGTATTTCCGATTTTAAAATAAGCTTCAGATTCTGGTGTGTCAATAATAATGGCGGTAAAAATGGTGTTGCCAACGGCAATTTTAACCAATGAAAGCGATTCGCTTCCCTGAATGCTTGTGATATTTCCTGAGAGAATATTCATTAAATGGTGGTTGTTTTTTGGGTAAATCCGAAATGTGTTAAAATCGCTATCGCTTCTGGTGTTGCTATAAAATCGTAGAATTTTAAAGCATTTTGGTTGTTTTTGGCGTGTTTCAAAATCACATAACCTTGTTCCAGTGGTTTGTGCGATTTTTGAGGGATTACATAATATTTTCCACCCGCTTTCTTCATAGTTGGTGACAATGCCAAAGACAACGCTACAATGCCTATATCGGCGGCCCCAAGTTGGACAAACTGTGCGGTTTGTGAAATATTTTCCCCATACACCAATTTGCTTTTTACTTTATCGTAAATTTTATAATGAAGCATACTTTCTTTGGCTTTTTCTCCATACGGCGCATGCTCAGGGTTTGCAATGGCTATTTTATTCAGCTTAGAATCGAGCAGACAATTCATTTTTTCCTTGTTTGGATCGATTTTTTTGCTCCAAATGACAATGCTGCCAATGCCATAAGTTTTCACCTCAGAAATGGTTAATCCTTGCTCTTTTAATTTTTTTGGATAGTTGACATCTGCAGAAAAATAAATATCAAATGGCGCATCATATTGTATTTGCTCAAAAAACTTTCCTGAGGAACCATAAGTTACTTGAATTTCTTCTATTGGATGTTGTTTTTGATAAACCGAGATGATGGAATCCAAAGCGAATTTTAAATCGGATGCTGCCGCAACAGAAACTTTTTGTGCCTGAATATTACAGCCTGCAAAAATAAAAGTGACTATGAGTCCTAAAAATAATCTATTCATCATTTTATTGATCGTTAAGAACAAAGGATTTTTAGCATATTAAAGTTTAAAACCCCAAATCCTTACTTTTTTAATCATCCAAAAATACGAAAAAATGGAAGAACTCAATGTGACTTACTTGGCTTTAAAGAAATGTTGAAAAAAGCGGATGACTTATTTTTTAAACGTAAAATAAAGGGTAAGAATCAGAAAAACAAATGCGATAAGGTGGTTCAATCTAAAAGTCTCATTTTTGAAAGCAATGAGTGAAAAAGCGGCAAATACTGCAAGGGTAATTACTTCCTGAATCAATTTTAATTGCAGTAAAGTAAATGGTCCGCCGTTCCCTTTAAACACAATCCTGTTTGCTGGCACCTGAAAAAAATATTCAAACAATGCAATTCCCCAACTAGTAAGAACAATAGAAATAAGTCCTAATTCGTTAAACCACTTCCATTCAGAAAATTTAAGGTGCCCATACTAGGTAAGTGTTATAAATGTATTTGACAATATCAATAACACAATGGTTAAAATGCCTTTCATTGTTTTTAAATTACGTTACAATATTATTTTTTAGTTTCACTTCGACTTTTAACGATTAATAAACAGAAACAGTCAGCATCATCATAGAAACCAAAATGAGGACAATAACCAAAGGCATTACAAATTTTATCCATTTATCAAATCCTATTTTAACGATGGCAAGCGAGGCTAAAATAAGTCCGGTTGGGTTGATGATTGCAAACAAACCCATGCCGTATTGGTAAGCATTTACAATGACTTCCCTGCCAATGCCAACGGTATCTGCCAACGGTGAAATAATGGGCATGGTAAGTACCGCCATTCCTGAGGATGAAGGAATGAAAAAGGACAATCCGTTGTAAATAAAAAATAGTGCGTTTACAAAAACGCCTTTATTCATGCCTTCTGTAAGGGCACTCGCGTTATAAAGGACGGTGTCACTAATAAGTCCGTCGTCCATCAATATGGAAACGCCTCGGGCTATTCCAATAATAAAAGCAACGCCCAACAATTCGCCTGCACCTTTTGAAAACGCATTCACAAAATCGGACTCGTTTATTTTGGCAATAAAACCTATGGCAATAGCGCCAACTAAAAATACAGAAGTCATTTCTATAAACCACCAGTCGAGCAACGCAACGCCAATAATCATAATGATGAAACAAGATGCAAATAAAAACAAAATGAGTTTAAGCTTGTTAGTTAAGGGAACAATCTCCCCTTTGGAAAGATGGCCAAAATGAGCTTCCATAGCTTCTGTTTGATCGAAAATTAAGGATTTGGTTGGGTCATTTTTAATCTTTTTAGCATAACGCAAAATATATAAAATACTGATGGCTACACAAATGCTAAACATCAAAATTCTTCCATAAAGTCCGGTTGTCCAGTTGATTCCGGCTGCATCAGAGGCAATGATGGTTGAAAATGGATTTGTGGTTGAGCACATCGTACCAACGGAAGAACCCAAAAAAATACAGGCCAAACCAACCATGGCGTCATATTTTGCCGCGATAAATACCGGAATTAGAATAGGGAAGAAGGCCAAAGTTTCTTCAGCAAAACCAAAAGTGGTGCCACCCAATGCCACTAAAGTAGTTGTAAGTATAATTAAGATATATTCTTTGCCCTTTAATTTGTTCACCAACCAAAAAATTCCGGCGTCGAAAGCGCCTGTCATATTCATAATGCCAATCAATCCACCTATAATCAACACTAAAAATATGATGTCTGAAGCCGCAATAATTCCCTTTATCGGCGACTGTACAAATTCAAAAAAACCTTGTGAATTTGAGGCTGTTTTTTTGTAGGTATTTGGAATGCTAATGGGTTTTGTAATGGCGCCATCCGTAAATTTTTTTAAAGGAATTTTGATGTTAAGTTGATCTAAAGTGGCTTGTTCGGCTGGAATAATGAAAGATTCCCCCAAGCTTTTCCTTATAAAAGTATTGTCGGTGCCATTGAAAGCCAAGGTGTCATATTTTCCTGAAGGAACAACCCAGGTTAAAATGGCAACAAGTGCGGCAATAACCAGCAATATGGTTTGTGCGCTAGGAAATTTCAATTTTCTCATTTACAAAGAGTTACTTTAACAATCAATATTTTTGCGCTAAATGTAGGGTAACATTCCAAAGGTTTGCTTCGGTTTTGTAAATCTAAGATTTAAAATGACACGTTCAATACACGTTTTAAAAAATACTGAAATTGTAAAAGTTAACCAGCTTAAATAATTTTTAATCAAGACTTATTCTGTATCATTTGAAGCCAGAATTTTAAAGACAAGTTCTTTCTTGTTATTTAGCCGATATTCATAAATAGACCTTCCCTGAATATGCCCGTCATTATAGTCGGCAATGACCCATCTATTTCCCAGTAATTGAATTTTTCCATAAGTCATAGTTCCGCCCAAAACGGCTTCTGAAGGAATTAAATCAGCTTTTTTTCGGAGGGCATTTTCAACAAATTCTTCGGGATTGGTAATTCCCTGCCGCGTAAAATGAGAACCATTAAAATCTTTATCAAACCATTTATTTTCAGTTACATGACCTATTTTCAATAAAGAGTCGTTTAAACTTTTTAGGTTTACAATTTCTTTTTCTAAAGAGTCATTTTTTAAGGTCAACTGTTCCTTAATATCAGGTAAATTCTCAGGTTTATTTAGGTCATCTTTACAGGAAAAGGCTAAAAAGCCAATTAAAAATAAAATTGCTATTCTTTTCATATTGTTAGTGGATTTGCGTTCAACAAAATTGATTAATACCAAATGTTAATACTCAAAAATAGGCATAATATTAATGAAATGGCCGTGATTTTTGCAAAATTGAAAAACAAGTCTGTAAATAAATTTTTAGACATGGAGTTTTGGACGTTTTTCTAAAAGTTTAAAACTTAAACCGATAATGAGTAAAACAACACATCCAAAAACAAACATAAGGGCATTAAACGAGAAATGATGGTCAATAAAATAACTGAATACCGGATGCTTAAGAGCCTTGAAACCAAGTGCTTTTCATCTTTGATTTTTTTACAAATCCTTTCGCCTTGATTTTTTTAATTCATATTCAATTTCATCATCTGGCAAGTCGGTTAATTTGATAAAGTTGAGCCGTTCAAGAAGTTTAATGGCTTGGTTATTTTGTTTGGATGTAATGGCCCAAATGCGTTTGAGACCTATATTTTTCAATCCGAAGTTAATTGCCAATTGCATCGCATTAACCATAAAACCTTGCCCTCTAAATTGAGGCAACAAAACACAGCCCAATTCTCCTTCACCTTTGTCAAGTCCGCGATAATAACCGCAAGTTCCCACAATTTTATTTGTTGAAATAGCTTCAATTCCCCAATGAATAGAATTTCCTTCATCATAATCCTTGTCTATTTTCGCCTGCATCTCAATTGCTTCTGCCACATTTTTTGCTTGTTTTGCGTCATAGTATGAAATTTCAAGAAGGTCATTCATATCTGATGTGATAACTTGTCGCAACCTAATTTTATTATCAGAAATAAGTGGAAAATCTTGATAAGGAGGTAAATTCATAGTTTCTGGTATGAAGGTTTTTCAAATATAATAAAAAGTTGGCAGCGATTTTATTTTAAAAATTTGACTCAAAAAAAAGTCTTTTCTAATGCGGCAATCAGATCACAGTTACCCTAAAGTTAAGCCAAAATCTAAGTTGTACTTTGGCGAGTTTTTATTTTAAATTTTCAATGAATGAAGCAACTTGTTTTTGAGAATAATCTCCATTAAATTGAAAATATCCGCCTCTTTCATTTAAAACCATTACTCCAAAACAAGACTTTTTCTTTTTAAAAAAATTAGTCAAAAGGAAAGAATTTTTATCTTCAAAGTTATTCTTATCATCAATGTTTATGTCTAGGCGAAATTTATCAGAAAAAACAAACAAATTCTGACAGCTTTCTAACGCAACTTTTGAATAAAAATCGCGCCACCATTTATTACCTTTTAGGTAATGTTCACAATGGTCGAAGTGACAAAATGATTTTGGCTGTCTAAAATTAATAATTAAAATTTTTTCGTTATTCCATTGATAAGTGGTTTTGATAAAGTCAAATTGTTTTTGATTAAGTTTTCCAGCATAATCAAAAACAAAGGAATTTTTTAAAGGCTCTTTTGAAATTGATTCAGTTGTTTTTTGAGTTGAACAACTAAAAAAAAGTATAATTATAAATCCATAAAAATTTTTTTTCATAGCTATTGGGATGTTTTTAAGTCATATTATTCGAATGGAATAAATCGTTCGTTGAAATGTTCATCAGTTTGTCTGATTCAAAATTGGTGTTGTTTTTTATGTATTCATATTGGCAATTATTCAGTTGTCACGCCAACATAATATAAATCAAATCCTCCTTTTCCTCCAGTTCTATTTGATGAAAATACCATCATTGTTTCTTTATATGTTACTTCTTCATCAATTAAAATGGGTCTATACTCGTCAAATTCACTATTAATTTTAGCGCCAAAGTTTATTGGATTCCCCCAACTATTATTTTCAAATTTACAGTAATATAAATCAAATCCGCCAAATCCGCCTTCTCTGTTTGATGTGAAAACCAAGATGTTATTATACACAAAAGGACATTTGTCATCGGCACTGCTAGAAATGTTGGTGTCTTTAACAATACTGTGCTCATTGGTGTCTGACAGTATCAATTCCAATTCATTTTCAGGATTCAAAATATTTGTGTAATAAATGTCAAAATTTGCATTATCTCTATTTGAACAAAAATATATTTTATTTTTATCTGAATTAAAAGTTGGGTATAAATCATCAAATTCCGAATTAAGAAATTCAACTGGTTTTATTGCTGAAAAATCTGGATTGCTTTTATTTGAGGTATAATTTATTTCAAAATTACCTGTAATATCAGATGCATACAGCAACGTGAAATAAAGATCATTGAAATCATATTTTACTATTAAATACGGACCAAATTCATTTCCTGTAGTATTAATTTTACTTAATCCTTTTTTAATTACTTCAAAATCATCCACAAAAACATCCCAATTTGTATATTTATTAGTCACTTTTAAAATACCGCTCGTTTTATCAAAATCAATATTCATAGGCTGATAAATTATATCAAACTCATTTCCATGACTATCCCTGTTTGTTGAAAAGCAGAACGGTATTAATCTGCCAAGGCTTGGTCCGGTAGAATTATAGTCATCGTAAATAGTATTAAAATTTTCAAGATTTACTGGAGAATCAGGAAGGTCACCTACATTGTATTTATACCCTCTTGGGCCATCTATTGGATTCTCTTCACAGGAAATAAGCAAAATTGAAAATAGGAGAATTATTAAAATTTTGTACATTGTAGGTTTTTTATTTTTTTTCATAATACTGCAATTTTTTCCATAGAGGGTTTCAAAGCGACCTCTAAATTAAGTAATTAAATTTCATGAATCACAACGAATGGATATTTATTCTTAATAAAAATCACTTACGGCAGGGAAAGATTTAGTGCAAGCATAAAATGGCGTAATACTGCAAATTCAGCAATACTGGTCTTTTTTTGAATGTTATTTTTGATAAATTGACAATTTAAACATGCTATTAAGCAGCTCCATTTATTATCCTCAATTAAACAACCGCCTAAAAAAGCCTCCAATACCTTTTTGGTGGTAAGGGTCGCATTGCATATCATCATAAATATAATACGGAATTGAAAACGGAGTGAGAAATTGTTTTCTCAATTTGGCGTCCTTTTCAATACCTCGAAGTACATTTCCCGCAATGGGTAATGCCAATGCAGATCCAGAACCCTGGCTGCTATAAAAATGAACATCAGGCGTGCTGGCGCCAACCCAGGTTCCTATTACCAAATTGGGCGTATAGGCAATAAACCAAGCGTCGGAGTAATTTTGTGCCGTGCCAGTTTTACCGGCAATAGCTGCGTTAACGCCATATTGGTTTCGAATTCTGGTTCCCGTTCCTTGATTTATGGCATTTTCTAAGATGGCGGTAATCATTTGGCTGGTTTTTACGCTGAAAACTTTTTCAAATTCGGCAGCTTCTCTTTTGTACAATATTTTTCCATTGGCGTCGGTTATTTTATCAATCATCACCGGCTCTGTTGTTTGACCCTTATTGGCGAAAGCACCATAAGCGCTCACAATTTCAACCAACGATAAATCGAGCGTGCCCAAAGCCATTGACGGGGCATCATCCTTTATTTTGGGAAAATTTAGTTTGTTGCAGGTATTTAGAAGTTTTTGTCGGCCCACCTTAAAGTACAAATCAACCGTTGGCACGTTCATAGAGTGCGTTAACGAATACCATAGGGCAACAGTGCTATCTTGCGTGAATTTATGGTCAAAATTTTTGGGTGCCCAATTATCGTATTCTGAATATATTTTTTCCTTATTCTCCAAATAATTGCAGGGTTCAAAATCGTTTTCAAATGCCGTGGCGTATAAAATGGGTTTAAAAGCTGATGCAATTTGTCGGTGCGACTGCACCATATCAAAAGGAAGTTTTCTAAAATCGTTGCCGCCAACCCAAGTAATAATAGCACCGTTTTTTGGATTGGTGATGAGCACCGCAGCATTCAACATTTTATAATAATGCCACAAACTGTCTATCTTACTCATTTTTTTTGTGGTTACTCCTTTCCAGTCGAACACTTCAATGCTTCTTTTTTCCTTGTCTTTTTTAGAAGCATTTGCATGTTTTTTGAACCATTCTTTTTTAAAATTTCGATTTTCAAGTTCTCTGTCCAGCACTTTTTGCATTTCGGCCATATGTTTTTTGATACCATCCGTAGCCATTTTTTGAACCTGCATATTTAGGGTGGTGTAAATTTTAAGTCCGTCTGTTTCAAGATTGTATTGCTTGCCGTTTTCATCTTTGAGATCTTCCAACAACGCCAAACTTTTTTTCTTTACCTGATGTACAAAGTATCCGGCGGGCGCATTTAAAACAACGTTTTCATAGTTCAATTTTAACGGTAATTTTTGCAGACTGTCGGCCTCCTTTTCTGTCAAATATTCTTGTTTTCCCATTAAATCCAGCACCATATTTCTGCGTTCCATGGAATTTTTTGGATTCAAACGCGGATTAAAAGTGGTGTTTGCTTTTAACAATCCCACCAAAACAGCCGATTCCTCTATCTTTAAATCGCTGGCCGATTTGTTAAAATACCTTTGGGAAGCAGTTTCTACCCCATAAAGATTTTCACCAAACGGCACGGAATTCAAATACAGCAATAAAAGCTCTTCTTTATTAAACATATGCTCCATACGTGCCGCAATAATAATTTCCTTAATTTTATTAACCGGCAAGCTCAAAACGCTGAAATTACTGCGGCCATATAAATTTTTAACCAGTTGTTGGGTCAAGGTGCTTCCGCCGCCTTTATTGTCGCCCATCAAAACACTTTTAAAAAAAACACGAAAATAACTTTGAATGTCGTAGCCTTTGTGGGTAAAGAAACGCTTGTCTTCTGTGGCAATCAGTGCGTTTTTAAGATGATCTGGCAGTTTGTCCCAGGAGATATTGGTGCGGTTTTCCGCAAAATATTTCCCTATCAACACGTTGTCGGAAGAAATCACTTGTGTTGCTTCCTGATTGCTGATGGCAGCCAATGTTGCTTTGTTAGGCAATGGTCCAAAAATGCCTGCGTATACGGCAAAAAAGAACAGAACGCTAAATAAAATGAGCGATGAAATTGCTATTAAAAAGTATTTCAGGTATTTTTTAAAAATAGGGTTTTCCAGGAACTGCATACATCAAAGTCTATAATAATGGCGAATTTAAGCTAAAGATTTCAGTAATGGCAACATATTAATATTTGCGCATTTATTTGCTGAAGTAAAACGCGCTTAAAACTTTGTTGGGAAGACACAATTATCTTGCCAAACGAAATTGATATGCATTTTTATAAACTTAACCCGTTTTTAAAATCTTTTAGGTTTGTAATTTTAAGACAAAAATTATTGATTATTCCAACCCGCGTTAGGGAGTACTTCACCTTTTTATTATTTTGTATTGGTGTTCAGTGAACCTTGTTTGAAGTGAAAAGCCCGCAGTCGCGCTTTTGGGCGTAACGAGGACTTGCAACAAAAAGCCCGACCCGCAGGGGAACGCCCAAATGACTATTTTTAACACAGTTGTTTTTGAAAATACCCTAAGAAATTACCATTAAAATGATACATTTGCCCTTGTTAAAAACGAACAAATGATTAAAAGAACCAGAGCCAGCATTTCAAAATTTATTATTCATAAAGTAGGGAATAAATTTAACAGCGCCACCAATATTTTTTCTGAAAGCACCATCACTTTTGATGAGGAAAGTTATGAATTGATGAAACCTTTTTTGTTAAAACCTTTTGGTGCCGTAACGGAAAGTTATCGTTTTAACCACCACGCAAACATTGAATTAAACGAAATTAACAGCTATTCGTCACAGGTTTTTAAGGACGAAAGTTCGTTTATTGAAGTTTCAAGGCATATTGTAAATCATTTGTATGAGCAATCGAATTCGGCACAAATAAAAACCGGTGATGTGATTGTAGCGCTTTTTGAAGATGTGGAATATAAGGAGGTAATTACGCAGGCTTTGGGGATTTTTAAGATTGAAAATAAACTCGATTTCTTTCAAACGCATATGGAAAATAACAGTTTAGATGTGTATGTGCAAAAGGGAATTAGCACCAAAAAATTGGATAAAGGCTGTTTAATTATCAATACAACTGACTCTGAAGGGAAAGTGGTTTTGAGCGTTGACACTAATAATTACGATTCGCTTTACTGGATTCAGAATTTTTTGAATGTAAAATACGCCGACGACAACAACCAACATACCAAGAATTACCTGGAAATGTGCAAAGATTTTTCTGAAGAAATCATTAAGGAAGAGATGGGAATTCAGGAAAAAAACACGTTTTTGGCAAGAGCAGTCGATTTTTTTAAAACAAATGAGTTGGTGAATATCGACGATTTCAAGGAAAATATTTTTGAAGAAAATGAGGAGCAAAAATCGAAGTTTGATGAATACAAAAAGCAATTTGAAACACTGAACGATGTGTTGGTAAGAAATCAGTTTACAGTTTCTGAAGCGGTGTTCAAAAAGCAAAAGCAAAAAATTAAAACCGAAATTAAATTAGACACCAACATTTTAATAAAACTGGATATTGATGCGCCAGAAGCTTCCAGCGAATATTTGGAAAAAGGCTATGACGAAGAGAAAAAAATGATGTTTTACAAGGTGTATTTTAATGAGGAAAGTTAGGCTTTGAAGGGAGTAAAGTCAGAAGTCCGAAGACCGAAGTCGGAAGTCAAAAGTTAAATATTAAATATTAGAAGTTAAAAGTAAATATTAGAAGTTAAATATTAAATATTAGAAGTCTAAAGTTTAATAGGCAAAAGTTTAAAAAACATCAACAATCGTAAATCGTAAATCAAAAATTATTTAACTTCTAATATTGTATATCTAATATTGAATATTTGCTTCAAACAATTGAGAAAAGTGCTTTAAAATTTTTTCTTTTACTTCTTCCAAAGGAATTTTTCTGCTTAATTCGGCTTCCAAAGAAGTCACAGCTTTTCCTTTAATTCCACAGGGAATAATGTTGTCGAAATAACCCAAATTGGTATTTACATTTAGTGCAAATCCGTGCATGGTTACCCAACGGCTGGTTCGCACGCCCAACGCGCAAATTTTACGCGCAAATGGCGTTCCCACACCAAGCCAAACGCCTGTTTCTCCTTCACTACGTCCGGCTTTTATGCCGTATTCATCAAGTGTTAAGATGATTACTTCTTCTAAAAATCGAAGGTATTTGTGAATATCGGTAAAAAAATTGTCCAAGTCCAGAATCGGATAGCCAACCAATTGTCCGGGTCCGTGATAGGTGATATCGCCACCACGATTGATTTTATAAAATGTGGCGCCTTTTTCGGTAAGTTGGGTTTCGTTGAGCAACAAATTATTCATATCGCCGCTTTTTCCCAAAGTGTATACGTGAGGATGCTCTACAAACAGAAAATAATTTGGCGTTTTATTGGTGGTATTGTTTTTTCGGTTGTCAATTTTTAGGTTAATGGTTTCCTGAAAAAGCACTTCCTGATAATCCCAGGTTTCTTTGTAATCTTTTAATCCTAAATCAATTAACTTTATTTTTTTCATCTGTTTAAATTTTATTTTTTAGCGGTAACAGCTGCTGCCTGCCTGCCGGCAGGCAGGTTCGCCATTAATCATTCTTTTGTGTATTAAAATTTGTGATGCTCGTTTCATCTATTGGGATTGTTGTTAATAATTAAAGCGGCAATAACGCCAGGTATCCAACCTAAGCAAGTTAAAATAAAAACGATAATAAATGAGCCGCAACCTTTATCAACCACCGCTAAAGGTGGAAAAATAATGCACAAAATAACTCTGAAAATGCCCATTTAGGTTGGTTTTTAATCATTAAAATGCCTTAATTCAACTCGGTAAACTAAGATATTATGTGTTGATAAATTCAATTTTTAAATGCCCATTATGGGCTTTCAAAGGTCTAAAAAATAAATTTGGTTTACAACCTTTATAATTGTGGGTAAATTGCAATTAAAATGTATTTTTGTTGAAATTCCATTGAAATGTCTATTGCAGTAAAAAATATAACCAAATTATACGGAGAACAAAAAGCATTGAACAATGTGAGTTTTTCTATTGAAAAAGGAGAAATTGTCGGTTTTTTAGGTCCGAATGGCGCTGGAAAATCGACTATGATGAAAATAATTACAGGTTATATAAATGCTTCCGAAGGCGAAGTTTTGGTCAATAATTTTGATATTTCTTCCCATAAAATTGAAGCGCAAAAATGCATTGGATATCTGCCTGAAAACAATCCTTTGTATTTGGAAATGTATGTGAGGGAATATTTGCAATTCAACGCGTCTATACATAAAATTTCCAAGGAGGAAGTTGAAAATGTAATCGTTAAAGTTGGGTTGACGCCAGAAGCACACAAAAAAATTAGTCAGCTTTCAAAAGGATATCGCCAGCGTGTTGGTTTGGCTGCGGCTTTGTTGCACAATCCGGAAGTGTTGATTTTGGATGAGCCAACCACCGGACTGGATCCAAACCAATTGGCCGAAATCAGAAGCTTGATCAAAGAAGTTGGAAAAGACAAAACCGTACTTTTTTCGACCCATATTTTGCAGGAAGTGGAGGCAATTTGCGATCGGGTTATCTTAATTCACAACGGACAAATTATTGCCGATAAAAATTTAAAGGAATTAACGGGAAATCAGGAACAGCTGATTGAAGTTGAATTCGATTTAAAAATTGAAAAGCAGTTTTTAGAAAATATACCTCATTTAAAATCTGCCAATAATGTGCACGACACTATTTGGGAATTGACATTTGACACCTCAAAAAAGATATGCGCCCGGCCGTTTTTGATTTTGCCCATGACAACGGATTAAAAACCTTGAACTTGACTGCCAAAAACAAAAATTTAGAAAAGTTGTTCAGGGAATTAACTGCTTAGAAAGATTGGGTTTTTAAATATTTTTCTTTTCTCTTTATTTATTTGGTTATTCCAATTTTTCTTTTAAATTTGTAACCATTGTATAAGGTTAAATAAGTTGGTTATGAATGAATATATGACGTTATCGGAAACTTCCGAATACATTGGTAAAAGCAAAGAAACTTTACGACGTTGGGATAAAGAGGGCAAACTTTCCGCTGTTCGTGAGCCAATGAGCAATTATAGAGTTTATAGAAAATCCGAGGTAGATACTTTATTTGCCGGTTTTTTGGATAGCGATATTCTAGAGACTGTTTCAAATTATGTTGAACCACACAATGAATATACTGTTTTAGAATTATTTGCCGGTGCTGGCGGTTTAGCGCTTGGAATGGAAAAATCAGGTTTAAAATGTGTTGCATTAAATGAAATTGATAAATGGGCCTGTCAAACTTTACGCAATAATCGTCCAAATTGGAATGTCTTGGAAGGAGATGTAAAATCTTTTGATTTTTCCGAATATCATAATAAAGTTGATGTTGTAACAGGTGGATTTCCTTGTCAAGCATTTAGTTATGCCGGAAAAAAACTTGGTTTGGCAGATGCTCGCGGAACTTTGTTTTACGAATTTGCCAGAGTGGTTAAAGAAGTAAATCCCCCAATTTGTATTGGTGAAAATGTTCGCGGTTTGTTGAGCCACGAAAAAGGAAAAACTTTGCAAGGAATGATTTCGATTTTAGATGAAATTGGTTACAATGTTGTTCCTGTACAAGTGCTTAAAGCAATAAATTTTAATGTTCCACAAAAAAGAGAACGATTGATTTTGGTGGGAATCAGAAAAGATATTGATTTGAAATATGAATATCCAAAACCGTACAGAAAAATCTACAATTTAAAAGATGCACTCAAAAAAGGCGAATTATTTGAATGTAATGTTCCAAAATCTGAAGGTTCAAAATACCCAAAAAGTAAAATTGATGTATTGGATTTAGTGCCGCAAAAAGGCTATTGGCGAGATTTACCATTAGAAATTCAAAAAGAATTTATGGGCGGAAGCTTTCATCTTGGTGGCGGAAAAACTGGGATTGCACGAAGAATAGGCTGGGACGAACCTTGTTTAACTTTGACTTGCAGTCCAGCACAAAAGCAAACCGAAAGGTGTCATCCTGATGAAACAAGACCTTTTACTGTTCGAGAATATGCGAGAATTCAAACTTTTCCTGATGTTTGGAAATTTGAAGGATCTGTTGCGCAACAATACAAGCAAATTGGGAATGCAGTTCCTGTAAACCTAGGAAAAGAAGTAGGTTATTCAATTGTGAAATTTTTAAATACCTATTACAACTTGTCGAAACCCAAATAATAATTGTAATTTTCAAAAGTAATTTGGTCTAAAATTGTTCTTTCGGTAATTTTAGTTTCAGATTTTATTTCATCCAATGCTGAATTTTCTTTTACAGCATCAATCCTATCAATCGAATGTAAATAATCACTTATTGCTTTAGGCAATACTTTGTAAAGTTGAAAAAGCGCATTTTCTTTTCCTGTAAGTAAAGCATAAAATTGGTCTCCTGAAATTTTATACACACGGCTGTGACTATATTCTTTTCCGTTTATTTCGCCTTTCCATAAATCATTAAAACTTCCTTTTGCTAAAATTTGAACCCAATAGCATTTTGCCTGTTTATAATTGTCGGCGTAAGTTTTTAATTTTTGAAATAAACTTTCTGCCGAACTGCTGTTCATTGTATTGTGTTTGTTTTTGATGTCAGCAAACAAAGTATCATCGTTTGCTTTTATGTCAAAACCACTTGAATTCCCAATTTGAAAACCTTTTATTCTTCCCAAAATTTGTTCGTGAAATGTTCCGATAGAATTGTTTATGGATTTGTCAATTTGGCGCAATATTTCGGATTGAATTAAACTTTCCTGATTAATATCGTTGAATTGTGCGTCAAAAGTCAATTTAATGGTATCAACTTTATTGCTGTAAAAATTCTTTTTTGTGATATTGTTCTTTGATTTTAGATATGCTTTGTGAAGGTTAGCAATGCAGTTTAGTAAATGTTCATCCGTAATAAAGTCAACATATTTATTTTTCATCAAATTCTAGCCGTTATAATTCATTGCCTAAATTAATACTTTTTATTGAATTTTTTTTCGACGAATTTATTTTTTTGGAATTTGAGGTAGAATGATGGTTGAAACCATTAGCTATTTATTCCTGAATACTTGATGCCTCAAACGCTAATTCAACTTAAAATGGATTTCTTCATTTTTAAGGATTTTCAAAAAATCATTATTGACCTTCACTTTCACCGATCTGCTGTGTAAATTTAATTTTACGTTTTCCCCCAAGTCGTAAACTATAAAATCTACCGGAACAGTGCCTTCATTTTCTTTCAGAATTTTATGAATTTCTTCAACGTTATGTTTGTCAATTTTATTGATATCTAAACTAATGGTTAATTTTTTGGTTTGTTTTTCCAGTACATCCTGTAAAATTTGAATGTCGGTAAAATTAACCCTGGGCTCGGAAAGTTTGCCGTCTTTATTTCGCCATCCGGCAGTGACAGAAACCCTGATTTGGCGAAAGGCATCTTCAAATAAATAAGGCTTAAATTTTAAATAATCATCCTTAAAAATTCTAAATTCGTGACTATCGCTGTAATCTACCACCGTAAAGGAACCCCATTCATTTCCGTTTTGGGAGGTTTTATGTTGCACATCGGTTAAAATTCCCGAAAAAGTCATAGAGGAACCTATATATTTGTTAAGATCTTCTTTAAAAACAGCCACGGTTGAATTGCAGAAATAATCGATTTCATTTCTAAATTCATCCAACGGATGGCCGGAAATATAAATGCCGACCATTTCTTTTTCTCTTGATAATTTATACATCATTCCCCATTTGTCGGCAGAAGGGATTTCTGGTTCCGGAAATTGAATTTCAGAAGCTTCTCCAAAAAGTGACACTTGGGCAGAGTTTTTATTTTCCTGAAACTTACTGCCATAACGAATGGCGCGTTCTATAAAAGAAACCCCTTTTTCGTCCGGTTGATAATATTGTGCTCGGTGCACATTGGTAAAGGAATCAAATCCGCCCGCCATTGCCAATCCGTCGAAAGCTTTTTTGGTGGCAGCGCGCAAATCAATCCGTTTGGTTAAATCGAAAATAGAGGTGTAGTTCCCATTTTTCTTGCGTTCTTCAACAATGGCGGCAACTGCCGATGCGCCAACACCTTTAATAGCGCCCATACCAAAACGAATGGCGCCTTCCTTGTTTACCGCAAATTTGTAAAATGATTCATTAATATCTGGCCCCAAAACTTTGATGCCCGCTCTTTTGCATTCTTCCATAAAAAATGAAATTTGCTTAATATCGCTCATATTGTTCGACAGTACCGCAGCCATAAATTCCGCAGGATAATTGGCCTTTAAATAAGCGGTTTGATAGGCGATATAAGCGTAACAAGTGGAATGCGATTTGTTAAAAGCATATTCAGCGAAGGCTTCCCAATCTTTCCATATTTTTTCCAAAACGGATTCTGGATGGTTGTTTGCTTTTCCACCGGTTATAAATTGAGGTTTCAGTTTCACAAGCAACTCCAAAATCTTTTTTCCCATCGCTTTACGCAACATATCAGCCTCACCTCTTGTAAAGCCAGCAATTTTTTGGGACAGCAACATCACCTGTTCTTGGTAAACGGTCACGCCATAAGTTTCCTTTAGAATTTCTTCCATCACCGGCAAATCGTATTCAATGGCTTCTTCCCCGTGTTTACGCATAATAAACAAAGGAATGTATTCCATCGGACCCGGACGGTAAAGGGCGTTCATGGCAATTAAATCGGCAAACTGTGTTGGTTTCAACGCTTTTAAATGCTTTTGCATTCCAAAAGATTCATATTGGAAGATACCAATGGTTTCTCCGCGTTGAAAAAGTTCGTATGTTTTGGGATCGTCTAAAGGAAAATCGTCGGGAACCAATTGAATACCGTGTTTTCCTTTTATAATTTTGAGCGTGTCTTTTATTAAGGACAAGGTTTTTAATCCTAAAAAGTCCATTTTTAACAAACCGGCACTTTCCACCACATTGTTGTCGAATTGCGTCACATACATATCGGTATCTTTCGCGGTGGCAATCGGAATTAAATTGGTAATGTTTTCTGGCGTAATGATAACGCCGCACGCGTGGGTTCCTGTATTTCTTAAAGAACCTTCCAAAGCGCGCGCCTGATTGATAGTTTGGGCGGCCAAGTCATCGCCAGCGGCAATTCGTCTAAGTTCGCTTACATTTTCGAAATCTTCCGACCTTAAACCTTTAATGATGGCTTTGCTTTTTTCGTCTTCCCCAAAAATGTTTTTCAGTTTAACCAGCGGAATCAATTTTGCAATTCTGTCGGCATCAAACAACGGCAAATCGAGCACGCGCGCGGTATCTCTGATGGAAGATTTTGCCGCCATGGTGCCATAAGTAATAATTTGCGCCACTTGGCTTGCACCGTATTTTTTAATCACAAAATCAATGACTTTTTGCCTTCCTTCATCATCAAAATCAATATCAATATCGGGAAGTGAAACACGATCCGGATTTAAGAAACGTTCAAAAAGCAAGTCGTATTTAATCGGGTCAATATTGGTAATCCACAAACAATAGGCAACTACAGAACCAGCTGCCGAACCTCGTCCAGGTCCAACCGCAACATCCATTTTGCGTGCTTCCAAAATAAAATCCCAAACAATTAAAAAGTAACCCGGATAACCTGTATTTTCAATAACCGACAATTCAAAATCAAGCCGTTCAATAATATCGTCATCCAATATTTCACCATATCTTTTTTTGGCGCCTTCAAAAGCCAAATGCCGCAAATAGGCATTTTCACCTCTCACGCCGCCATCTGTTTTATCTTCCAGATTTATAAATTCCTGCGGAATGGCAAATTTTGGCAACAGCACGTTACGCGCCAACGTATAAATTTCAACTTTGTCTACAATTTCCTGAATATTGCTGATGGCATCGGGCAAATCGGCGAACAAACTTTTCATTTGTTCCTGTGTTTTAAAATAGTATTCGTTGTTGGGCAAACCGTAACGGTAACCCCTGCCTTTCCCAATGGGTGTAGCTATTTTTTCGCCATCTTTTACGCACAATAAAATATCGTGCGCCGTTGATTCTTCCTGCTTTGTGTAATAGGTATTGTTGGTGGCGATTAGTTTTACTTGGTGCTTTTTCGAAAATTCAACAAGCACGTCATTTACGTGATTTTCATTTTCCTGATCGTGGCGCATCACTTCCAAATAAAAATCGGCTCCAAATTGTTCTTTCCACCAAAGCAAGGCTTCTTCGGCTTGTTTTTCACCAACATTTAAAATTTTGCTTGGTATTTCACCAAATAAATTTCCCGAAAGCACCATTAAACCTTCTTTGTATTGTTCAATAATATTTTTGTCGATTCTCGGAATATAATAGAATCCATCGGTATTGGAAATCGACGACATTTTGGCCAAATTATGATAGCCAATTTTGTTTTTTGCCAAAACAACAATGTGGTAGCCGTTGTCTTTTTGCGATTTGTCAGTATGATTTTCACACACATAAAATTCGCAGCCCAAAATGGGTTTTATGGGAAATTTTGCTTCTTGTCCTTCAGTCAATTTTTTATTAAAACTTTCAACGGATTTGTTATAATCCAGGGCTTCTTTTATAAAGTAAAAAGCACCCATCATGTTTCCCGTATCTGTCAACGCAACCGCCGGCATTTTTTCTTTGATGGCAGTTTGAAGTAGGTTGCTAACGCTGGAAGTAGACTGTAATATGGAAAATTGCGAATGACAGTGCAAGTGTGCAAAATTTGCATTTTCAAGAACTTTGGTTGCTGTTTTATCAACAATGATGTCTTCAGCATTTTCTTCCGATTTTATTTTTAATTTTTTACTTTCTTTTTTTAAATCGATATGTTTTAATCCGATGAAATCAATAGTGGTCGGATTTTTGGCTTCAAACGTTTCAAAATAATCTAAAGAAACTTTAAGTTCTTCAGTTGTAAAAACCCGTTTCCTGATTAATTCTAGAAAACATCGTGTAGTAGCTTCCACATCGGCGGTGGCGTTGTGCGCTTCGCCAAAAGAATCTCCAAATAAATATTGGTGCAATTCGGTTAAGGTCGGATATTTAAATTTACCGCCTCTTCCGCCTTTTAGTTCGCATAAGTTTGCCGTAGTTTCAGTACAAGTGTCTAATACCGGCAAATCATTTAAATTGGTAATCATTGCTTTTCTGTGAAATTCACAACCCATAATATTGAGGTCGAACTTCACATTTTGACCAACCACAAAAGTTGTTTTGGCGAGAACCTCATTAAAAAGTCGCAAAACAGTTTCTAAATCTTCCCCTTTTTCTTCTGCCAATTGTGTTGAAATTCCGTGAATTTGCTCAACATCATAAGGAATATTATAACCTTCGGGCTTGATCAGAAAATCTTTTTGTTCAATTAATTCGCCATACTTATCATGAAGTTGCCATGCAATTTGAACACACCTTGGCCAATTGTCAATATCGGTAAAAGGAGCATTCCAATTTTTAGGTAAACCGGTGGTTTCTGTGTCAAAAATTAAAAACATGTGGCTGATTTTTTTGCTTTAAATGAGTTTTTAAAAGTAATAATTTAATAAATTTTTCACTTCCAAACTTTTGTTTTTTTATTAACAATCTATAATTAAAGGCAATTTACATCAAAAAAATCAACAATAAAAGGAGTATAAATGGGTTGAAAAACCCATTAATTACGCATTGCCGGACTACTGTATAAAGCATTTTCAGGTTTTATCAAATTACTTTAAAATATGCTGAATAAGAATGTGTTATTTCAAAATATCTGATTATATTTGCACACTCAAATTAATAACCAAGGTTTCGTACCTTAAAAATTAAAAAAGATGCCAGTAAAAATTAGATTACAAAGACACGGTAAAAAAGGAAAACCATTTTATTGGATTGTAGCTGCAGATGTACGCTCAACAAGAGATGGTAAGTATTTAGAAAAAATTGGAACTTACAATCCAAACACAAATCCAGCAACCATCGACTTAGATGTTAATGGCGCTGTAAAATGGTTGCAAAACGGAGCACAACCAACAGACACTGCAAAAGCAATTTTATCTTATAAAGGTGTGATGCTAAAAAATCATTTAGCAGGTGGTGTTAGAAAAGGAGCTTTAACTGAAGAACAGGCTGAAGCAAAATTTCAGGCTTGGATAGATGAAAAAGCAGGTAAAATTGATGCTAAAAAAGTAGGTTTGGCAAAAGCTGAAACTGACGCAATCGCTAAAGCTTTTGAAGCTGAAGTAAAAGTGAACGAAGAGCGTAAAGCTGCTGCAAATGAAATTCAGAATGCTG
Source organism: Gelidibacter sp. (assembly GCA_010906935.1). Lineage (GTDB taxonomy): Bacteria > Bacteroidota > Bacteroidia > Flavobacteriales > Flavobacteriaceae > Lutibacter. The sequence goes on along the minus strand of JAAFHC010000006.1, from coordinate 767 downwards.
CAATTAAAGCTGAAGCGGATAAAAAAGATGCTGAAAAAGCTGCTAAAGAAGTAGTTGAAGAAGTAGCTCCTGAAACAATTGATGACGCACAAACTGCAGCTTCAGAAGAAGGAAAAACCGAGTAATTAATTTTTAGCGATAATGCGTAAAGAAGATTGTTTTTATTTAGGCAAAATCGTTAGAAAACACAGTTTTAAAGGGGAAGTTGTTGTTAAATTAGACACAGATGAACCTGAACTATACGAAGATTTGGAATCAGTTTTTGTTGCTTTAGGCAATGACCTGGTTCCATTTTTTATTGTTGACAGTATTTTGCAAAAGGGAAATCAACTGCGCGTGAGATTTGAAGATGTGGAGAGCGAGGGTGATGCTGATGCCATTTTAGGTTCAGAATTGTATTTGCCTATGGAGTTTTTGCCAAAACTGACAGGAAATAAGTTCTATTTTCACGAAATTATAGATTTCGACATTGAAGATGTGAATTACGGTTATGTTGGTGTGATTACAGGTATTAATGATTCAACAGCCCAACCATTGTTTGAAGTAAACTCAAACGGAACTGAAGTTTTTATTCCGATGATTGATCATTTTATCAAAAAAGTGGACAGAGAACATAAAAAAATTACCGTTGAAACCCCAAAAGGTTTAATTGAAATGTATTTGGGGAATTAACAAATTTAGAGAGGTGGCCGAGTGGACGATGGCGCACGCTTGGAAAGCGTGTATACGGCAACGTATCGAGGGTTCGAATCCCTTCCTCTCTGCGA